>BTRA01000006.1:0-52158 GCA_036986155.1 Gemmatimonadota bacterium
AGGGAGAGAGATCATGTCCCGCCGGCGGCGTGGGCGACCTGAAATCGCATCTGGCCCGGGTCGGCTCGGGCAGGCGATGCGGATCGACGGGTCCTGCGACAGAAGCGATCTTTCGAGGCCTCCCCTCACTGTGGAAGGGGGTTGGCCCGTCGGCGACGCAAGTGTCGGAGTGTCGCCCAGAATAGGCCTGACGCGGGCAGACGATTGGCCACTTCGCTTCTATGTACGCGGCAACGCCCACATCTCGGGCAAGCCCCGCTGAGCCGTCTTGAACCGGTGTTACGCTGCCGGTAGATTCCGGCGGCCAAACCTCAAGAACGACAGAACTTGGGAAGCTGAATCTTGAATATCACGGTTTGTTTGAAGAGGGTTCCCGACTCCGAGACCCGGGTCCGAATCTCGGAGGGCGGCACCTCCATCGACCCCAGCGGCGTGAAGTTCGTCATGAGCCCCTACGACGAGTTCGCCATGGAGGCGGCGCTACGGATGACCGAGGCGGCCGGCGAGGGCGACGTCGTCGCGCTCACGCTGGGGGACACGACCTCGCAAGAAACCCTGCGGGCGGCGCTGGCGATGGGTGCCGACAGGGCGGTCCTGTTGACCGGCGAGGTCACGTTGGACGGTCTCGCCACCGCGCGCGCCCTCGTCGCCGAGCTGGCCGAGGCGGATGCGCCGCTCATCCTTTTCGGGGTGAAGGCTGCCGACGACGACCAACAGCAGGTCGGTCCCATGGTGGCGACTCTGATGGGACGACCATGCGCCACGGGCGTGTCCAGCTTCGAGCTCACGGACGGAGCAGTGATTTGCGAGCGGGACGTGGAGGGTGGTACCGAGCGGCTCGAGCTACCGCTCCCAGCGGTGCTTACCGTGACCAAGGGAGCATTCGAGCCGCGATATGCGTCGCTCAAGGGCATCATGGCCGCCAAGCGGAAGCCTCTCGAAGAGAAAGAGGCACAGGTGTCATCGGCCCGCATCACGGTGGAGAAGCTCGAGTATCCCCCGGCCCGAGCCGAGGGTCGGATCGTTGGAGAGGGTCCCGACGCCATCCCGGAGTTGGTCCGGCTATTGAGAGAAGAGGCCAACGCCCTTTAGGGTGGCCGAGAACTCCGGTCTAGTCCACACAGCGCTTTTGGAGAAGAAAGTTATGGGCGACGTACTCGCCTTTGCGGAGCAGCGGGGCGGTGAACTCCGGGGAGTGTCCAAGGAGATCGTGAGCGCGGCATCGACACTGGCGGCCGCGCTGGGTGGCACCGCGCATGCGGTGGTGCTCGGCGGCCCAGGCATCGCCGCACCAGAATCCGTGGGGCCGTTCGGCGCGGTGCGGGTCTTGGTCGGCGAGCATGATACCCTCAGCCAGTACGTCCCCGAAGCCTACGCCGAGGCTCTTGCGGCAGTGGTGCGAGGAGGCGACTACGCGGCCGTGCTCTTTCCGGCAACCGCTCAGGGCAAGGACCTTGCTCCCCGTGTCGCGGCGCTACTGGATGTTCCGTTGGCCTGCGACGCTACGCAGGTGAGCGCGGCAGACGGCGCGGTCCGGGTGGTGCGGCCGGTCTATTCGGGTAAGGCGTTCGCCCACTTGCGGATGGAGGCTTCTCCTGCCCTGGTCTCGCTGAGGCCGAACGTCTTCCGGGCTGAGAACGTCGGGGGTACCGCGACCGTCGAGTCCTTCTCGCCCGAGGTGGGTACGCCCACCACTCGCATCCTCGAGTTCAAGGCCGCCGCTGGTGGCTCCGTGGATGTCGCCGAGGCCACCGTGGTCGTCTCCGGCGGTCGGGGCATGAAGGAGCCCGAAAACTGGCGTCTTCTGGAAGAACTCCGCGACGCGCTGGGCTCGGGCGCCGCTCTCGGCGCATCGCGCGCGGTGGTCGATTCCGGTTGGCGTCCGCACGCCGAGCAGGTAGGGCAGACGGGCAAGACGGTGGCGCCGAAGCTCTACTTCGCGGTCGGTATCTCGGGGGCCATCCAACACCTGGCCGGCATGCGCACATCACAGACGATCGTGGCGATCAACAAGGATTCCGACGCGCCGATATTCACGGTGGCGGATTTCGGAGTGGTGGGAGACGCGCTGGAGATTCTGCCGCGGTTGAGCGAGGAGATCCGAGCCCTCAAGTCGGACTAGCTACGGTCCGCTAATCAAGGTCGGCGCGCGCCGACATGAACGAGGCGCGTGATCCCCATGCCGGGCGATCGTCTAGGATGACCACCCGCACACGCTCGCCGGCCCGAAGCTTTTCGACACCATCAGGCACGACGGCCAGGCCCTCGGCCCTTCCCAGGCTGTTCATCAAGCCTGAGCCCTGAAGTCCCGTCAGGTGCACAGTGAGATCGCCGCCGTCTTCGCTCAGGGTGACGCGCAGAAAGTGTGTAAGGTCTCTCGTGGAGCTGAGATCTTCGCCGGCTGTCGCTTCCAGCACGAGCCGGTGAATCGCGCGGTGCCCGGCGAGCTTCAGGAGGAAGGGGCGCACGAATAACTCAAAGGTCACGAAGGAAGAGGCTGGATTGCCCGGTAGCCCGAATACGGGTAGGGGCTCCGCGCCGTCCCGGGGGATGTGGCCGAAGCTGAAGGGACTCCCCGGACGGATCTTCACACGCCAGAAGTCGAGCTGGTACCCCAGGTCTAAGAGGACCCGCTTGATCAAGTCGCCCTCGCCCATGGAGGCGCCCGCAATAGTGACCAACGCGTCCGCATTCATTGCGCGCTCGATATGCTCGCGAAGGTCGTCGACGCTATCGCGTGCGATACCGAGCCGGAGCGGTAGGCAACCCGCCGCAAGGGACGCTCCCCGGAGAGTGTGGCTGTTGCTCTCGGGGATGGCCGAGCCGTCGAGGACGCGCCCGAAATCACCGAGCTCGGCCAATTCGTCCCCGTTGGCGAGGATCGCTACGGTGGGGCGACCACCCACCGGGATCGCCGAGGCGCCCATCCCGGCCGCAACACCGATTCGTCCCGGGGTGAGTGACACGCCCCGCTCCAACATCACGTCGCCGGCTGCACAGTCCAATCCCCCGGGCCGAACGTGCCTCCCCACGTCGTCGTCGTGGCGTATGCGCACGGTTCCGGCGGATCCCTCCTCACGATCCGTGTGCTCGACCCGTATTACTGAATCTGCCCCCGGCGGGACCGCGCCGCCCGTCATGATGCGGATGGCGTTACCGGCCTCGAGGGTTAGGCCGCCGGACGGACCGGCGAGAATGTGTCCGGAGACCGGCAAGCTCACGGGATCGTCGGCGGTGGCCCCCCTCACGTCGTCGCTCCGGACGGCATATCCATCCATGGCGCTGGAGTTCCAAGGTGGGAGTGCCACGGGTGAGCGGAGGTTTTCGGCAAGCGCTCGTCCGAGAGCGTCGTCCAGGGAAGTCATCTCGGAGGCCAGCGGTTTCGCCGCCGCGAGGACCCGTTCGAGGGCCTCCTCGACCGTCAGCCAGTCGGCGCGCAGTGTCTCAAAACCCGTCATGTCTACTCAGCTTGACCTCAGAACCGAATGGCGGTCCCTACCGTGAAGGCGGGAGCGCCGATCCATTCGCTTTCGGGCAAGGGGCCGAAATCTCGACTCAGGTCCGTGAAGCCGGGAGGTGTGGTGACCTTCCAGAGGTTGAGCGAGGCATCTAGCCGGATAGTGAACCTGGGAGAAGCGTGGATCGCGATGCCCCCGCCCGCCACCGCAGTGAACCGGTTTCCGAACGAGAAGCGGTCGGTCGCCGGAAGTTCGACGGCATCCTCGATGGTCTTGTCATCGGACGCCGCGAAGGCGAGTCCGCCCCCGACTAGCACGAACGGGCGCAATCGGTGCCACGAACGGTGCCCGGTGAGGTTGAGCCGAAAGCGCGCCTCCAGGGTGGCCACAGTCAGGTCGGATACGCCTATTTGTCGGTCCCCCCTAGCGCGGCGCGGGTCCCGCACCTTGCGGTTGCCGGCGAAGACGGTGGTACCCAACTCCATGGTCAGGGTCGAGCCCACGTCGACGCTATAGCGACCCCCGTAGACTGTAGCAGACCCAATGCCGATCTCGAGTTGGCCGGGATTCGGGTCGGATGTGCCGACGAAGAACGCTACCTCTTGCTTCGACTCGAGAAAGCGATAGGGAGATGAAACCACCTGGCCCGCGCTTGCGCCGGGGAGCCAAAGGAGGACCGTCGCGGTAGTAAGAATCCGGGTCGTTGCCATGCGCATGGAGTTCAGGCACATTCGTTTCGAGTCGGGAATTGAGCCGCCGGGTGCGGCGTTCGAGAGTTTTAACACCATCGGCCGAAGATCGTTTCAAACATGACGATGCACTCAACAGCCCTCCCTTCCAGCCGTTTGTTGGTAGCGTCCGGTCTCGCGCTGGGGCTCTTGGCGGCGGCACCGGTCATGGGCCAAACGGCCGTCACAAACGGCGAGGAGAACTTTCGGGCCCTGCCGAATGGTGTGGTTCTGGGCCGAGTGGGGGCGGACATCGCGTTGGAGGTTACGGCGGAGGACGGACAGTGGGTGCGGGTCCGCCTTCAGGGTTGGGTTTGGTCCAGGTCACTTCAGGCGCTCGATCGAGACGGATTCGACTTGGTGGTATCCGCCGAGGGTGGCGAGAACATTCGTGGCGCTCCGTCCGGCGAAGTCATCGGCCGGCTCGAAGAAGGGATGCTGCTCATCCAGCTCGAAGTTTCGACAGGATGGCGGCACGTGGAGCGGGAGGTGTGGATCTGGAAGGCCTCACTGGACTTCCCCGGGGCGGACGCAGCGGCGAGCGATGACGGGCGCACCGAATGGGTGCGCACTGGTCCGACCGGCGGAGCGATCCTCAGCGGCCCGGACGGGGACACACTCGCCAAGGCCCTTCCCGGCGTCGATGTGCGCATCATCGCACGCGACGGAAACTGGGCTCGAGTCAGGGTGGAAGGGTGGACCTGGAGCCCGGACCTGCCGACGGGAGAGGGAGGGGAGTCCTCGGTGCTCACTGAGGTGAGCGTGGAGGAAGTGGTATCCAATCCCGGCCGGTACCGCGGAAGGGCTGTGCAGTGGGACGTTCAGTTTATTTCCCTCGAGCGCGCTGAGAAGATCCGTACAGATTTTTACGAAGGCGAGCCGTTCTTGCTCACCCGCGGGGGGGAGGACGGCATGCAATTCGTCTACGTGGCAGTGCCCCCCGACATGATGTCTCTGGTGGATGGTCTGATGCCGCTCGAACGTGTTCGCGTCGTTGGGCGGCTCAGGTTGGGAGCGGCCGCTCTGACGGGCAGTCCCATCATCGATCTCATGGAGTTGATTCGGCGGTGAGGGTTCTCGAGGTCCTCGCCGTCGCGGGCCTGATCGTATGGTTGAGTGGGTGCGGGGGAGGAGACGGCCCGGTAGCTCCCCCCGCCAGGAGTTTCGAGATCGTAGTCGCCGGGGGTGACAATCAGTTCGCACCCGCGTCCGGGCGCTTGCCCGATCTGCTGCAGGTCGTGGTTCGTGCCGTGGCCGATCGCAGGCCCGAGGAAGGCGTGACGGTCTCGTGGTCCGTTGTGGCCGGTTCGGGCGCATCGTTGGACCAGACCAGCAGTGTCACCAGTGCAGCGGGATTCACTGCCATCGGAGCGTCGTTGGGGTCCGGCCTGGGCGAGTACCTGATCCGTGCTGCGGTCAGCGATCAGAGCGATACATTCGTCGATTTCACCGCTAACGCGGTCCTTCCACCTCTGCTCACGGTGGTTCCCGCCGCCGCGACCGCGGGTGACATCATCGACATCGAGGGCTCCAACTTCAGCCCGATACCCCGCCACAACACGGTGCTCTTCTCCGGCATTCCCGGTAGGGTGCTTTCGAGCGAGACAGGCAGGATCACGGTCGAGGTGCCGCCCTGCCTTCCGAGCCGGTCGGTGGAGGTCGAAGTACGGCTCGGAGAGTCAAGCAGTGATTCGCGTTCGATGAGCGTGACGGGCACCCTGATGGCACCCACCCTCGCCGTTGGCGCTGATACGCTGCTCACGGGGTCGGATGGCTTCCTTTGCTTCGCGTTCGGGGGGGACGGCCCGCAGGCCAGCTACCTTGCCGTCGTGCAGTCATCGAGCCAGGTCGGCGCCGCGCGCTTTGACATGGCCCTACACGGTCTGGTGGGAGCCCCCGCGGCGATGGCGCCCAGATCACGGACCGAACCTCCATCCGTTGAGGTCCCTCCGATCCGGGCCGCAACGGGTGGGCCGGAGAGCCCGGGCTTGATCCAAGCGGAGTGGGAAGAGTTTGTGCGCTTCGTGGAGGCGGAGGCGGTGGCTACGGCGCCGGTGGTTCAGCGGGCACCAGCTGCGGCCAGTGCCGCCCTGGTGCCGGTGGTCGGTGACAGAAGGGACTTTGACGTGCTCGGCGAAGGGGGGGCGTTCACTCGCGTGACCGGAGAGGTGCGTTTCGTCTCCGAGCAAGCTGCGATGTACGTGGACGCCGGCGTCCTGCCCGCCGTGCCCAACTCGTTGCTCGAGCACTTGGCCATGTGGTTCGACGAACCAACCTTCCCCCTCATCACCGAGAGCTACGGTGATGCAAGCGATCTGGACGGAAATGGCCGGGTGATCATCCTCTTGACTCCGGTGGTCAACCGCTTGACGCCGCGGGGGGCAGAAGGATTCGCCGCGGGCTTCTTTTTCGGCGTGGACCTACTGGTGGATGAAGACAAGAGCAATCGGGGAGAGATCTTCTATCTGTTGGTGCCGGACCCCACCGGCGAGTTCTCGGACCCGCATTCGGTGAGTCAGCTTGAACGCGTGCTACCTGCGATCTTGGCGCATGAATTCCAACACATGATCCATTTCAATGAGCGAGTGCTGAAGCGGGGTGCGGATCGAACCGACGCGCTGTGGCTCTCCGAAGCTCTTGCTCACACGGCTGAAGATCTGGTGGCGGAACGCCTCGCTACCCAGGGTGACTTCGACGCCGCACAGCTGTTCGGCGTGGAGAACTATCGCCGGGCTGTACGCTACTTGGAGTCGCCGTCGAGCTGGAGCCTCATCCTGAGAGAGGGTCTGGCGAGCCTTCAGGAGCGCGGCGCCGGCTGGCTTTTCGTGCGCTATTTGGAGGAGCGATTCGGCGGAACCTCCGTGCTGCGGGCGCTCACCCAGACCACGACGACGGGAACGGAAAACGTTACTGCCGCAACGGGATCCTCGTGGACCTCGCTCTTGGCGGATTGGGGCGCCGCGGTGGGCGTGGAGGGTCAGCCCGCCGAGCGGCGGGCGATGGTGCGACCGGAGCTACAGTACCCGTTACTCGACCTTGTTGAGGCTTTACGGACCGTGAGCGCTACGTTCCCGCTGGTGCCGTTGACCGGAGGAAGGGCCGACTTCGTGCTGTCTGACCGCCTATGGTCGGCCTCGAGTGCCTACTTCATGATTCGCCCATCGACCGAAGGCCTCGGTCTTGCGGTACTCGGGTCGGTTGGAGTGCCCCCTTCTGAGGAGGCTGCACTGCAGCTGAAGATCGTGCGGTTGTTCTAGGACCGACAAGGGGTTGATTACCCGAAGCGCCGCCTGAATCTTCCAGGGAACGATCTCGTAGTGTCGAGTGTCTACGAGGAGGGCCTCCACACATAGCATAAATGCCAATGCGCTGTTCGACGTGCGGTGAACATCTAAGGGATCACGAACGCAGTTGCCCCACGTGTGGGGCGGCCGTGACTCGTGCCGTTATGCGCCCAACGGGGGTGAAGAGTTGTCCTCGGTGCGCGTACGTAGGCGAGGGCATTGATTACTTCCGGCGCCCGGGCCACATCGCCCTTCTCGTGGGCGTGAGTCTGTTTACGTATGGCCTTGGTGGCCTCGCGTATTGGTTGGCCCGACGCAAACACCGTGTTTGCCCACAGTGCGGCCTGGGTTGGATGCACGCGAGCGTTTTGGGGAACGGGGGCCGACTGCCGACCCCTAGAGCGGCCGGACACGCCATCGAGACCCAGGAACCGCTTCCGAGGAGTGGGGTGGGCCGGCGCATCATAGGGGTCGGCATGGCGGCGCTTGCCGCGATCATGATCTCGGTCGGGTTCATCGAGTTCGAGCTTGTGGCCGTGGCGGTAGGCAGCGTCATCGGGGCGGGTGGCACCGCGACCTTTTGGTGGGGCATGAAAGCTAGGCAGGAGGTCGACCGCGTGTTGGCCGCTCGGACGCAGAGGCGTGTGCTGATGCTCGCGACCGAAAAGGGTGGCGTTCTCACTGTGACCGAAGTGGCCGCATCGCTGAACATGTCACTGGATAAGGCCGAAGACCTCATGAACAGCATGGACGATGGGTTCCGAGTGCGCTCCGACGTAACGGACCAGGGAATCATCGTCTACGAGTTCCCTGAGGTCCTCCACCGCCCCTCGCTGGACTTCACGTCCCGGCCCCAACTCGACTCCGGCGCCAACGCCTGACATCTCTCCCTTCAGGCTGACCCCGCCTGCTTGAGGCGGGCGTGGCGCGTCAGCCACACGCCCCCGATGATGATTGCCGCGCCACCGAGTTGTGTGAGGGTGGGCTGCTCTCCCAGCCAGAGCCAAGCCACCACCAACGCCACCAGCGGCACCAGGTTGGAGAAGGCGGACGTACGGCTGCTCCCGATGTGCTCCACGCCGCGGTACCACAACAGGTACGCCACCGCGATCGACAGGACTCCCGCGTAGAACAAGCTCAGCCATGCGCTGGTCGATAGGGCGGTGAGGTCGGTCTGGGCTACCTGCGGCCCGCCGATGATCGCGAGGGAGACGGCCCCGATGCCGAGCGTCCATGTGGTCACCGGCAGCGCACCGTAGCGTCTCGTAAGGTCTTGAGACCCTACGGTGTACACGGCCCACACGCTGGCCGAGCCCACCATGAGCAGGTCACCCGTCGGGCCGCCACTCCCGATCGCCACTTCCTGGGAGCCCCCGAGCACCACGAGCACCATGCCCGCAAGCGCACCGAACACACCGGTCCACACCAGGGCACCGTGCCGCTCCAGGCCAAGCAGAGTGGCAAGAATCAGAGTCCACACCGGCGTTGTCGCCAACATCAGAGCGGCGTTACCGGCCAGCGTGAGTTCGATACCGTAGATGAACAGCAGTTGATACCCCACGTTACCGATGAGTCCCAAGGCGATGATGCGAGGCACATCGGATCGGTCGGGCATTCGAAGGGGGCCTTGGAGCCGGAGCATCATCACCAGAGCCGCGGCCGCCATGGGGAATCGCAAAGCGTTAAAGGCCAGCGGGGGCATCTCAGTCAGAGCCACTTTGATGACCGAGAAGTTGATGCCCCAGATCACGGCCATGGCCACGAGCCCGGCTTCGGTGAGGATTGCGACTCCACGTCTCGCGGCGCCCGAGGGGGGAGGGTTCATCGACTGTGGGTCAAGTTCGGCAAGGGGTTGGTCGATACTCGTAGGAGGCCCATTTTTTGCCTCCGCGAAAAATTGTTGTTTTTAGGGCCCGGGAAATCTAGCTTATACTGAGTCAACCTATGCTATTCATGTGAGGTTTATGTCCAACGCCCACCTCTCCTTAGCCGAGTTCCGGGATCGGCGGTCCCAGCGTTTGAGCGAAGCGCTGGCCATTTACGGTGGAGACCCCGCGCGCCAGCGCCTTGTGACTCACCTTTGGAGCGTAGCCGACACGGTCGGTGCAGACCGGGTCGCAGTGTTATGGGTCGACGAGTATGGATCCGGCCTTGTGCATCCTCACTGCGTGCTCGACCTCACGGCGCAGCCCCCTCGTGACAGCTTCCGCATCGATCCAATACGGCTTTCGTGGAATGAGGGTGTTCCAGGCTTGGTCGACATGCCCGATTCCGTTAGCGGGCATTTGCCGTTCCTCAAGGGGGTGCAGAGCGCTTGTTACGTCGCGTTGGGTAGCGACGGAATGCGGGCATGGTTCCTCACTGCGGACGCACGGACGGCGAGAGAGCCGATCGCAGGGAAGGCGCTGGATGACCTCATGTTCGCGGCCGGCGAGGTCGCGGCCCTTGTGCTGCACATGAACCTGACCGAAGCGACGCCCCTGCAGATGGCCGTCGGTAGCCAGACCGATTTGTCGGGCACCTCTCATCTGCCAGGGTGGCCGGTCCTCAAGGACCTCGACGGAAGGGAGTCCGAGACCGGCATCGACTGCCGGATCGGCACGCGCTTCGCGGTAGCACGATTGCTTCACACGATGATCGACGAGGATTTCGTGCTCCCGCGGGCAACTTTGGACGAAAAGATCACCGAGCTTCGCAAGAGCTTCGACGTCGTGCCGGATGATGATTCGGAGCGGGCCGAGTGGGTCCGCGTGGCCAATGCGCTGGAGGCCGAGGACCGGTTGGAGTTGGCGAGGGCGGTGTTCGGCCACGGTGAGTCTGTGGAGGACCAGGGGCACTTCAATGGAGCCCGGGAGTTATTCCGTGTCAGCTACGTGGTTGCGGCATCAAAATGGGCTCACCTGGACGTGATCGACGCTTGCCGGAGTCTGGGACGGGTAAGTCGAAGGCTCGCAGAGTGGGACGATGCCTTCAAGTGGTATGCTTGTGCCAAGGAAAGTGCCGAGGCATTTGGAGCGGTGGGCAGATCAGCGCTCACACTCTGCGGGATAGCCAATACGCATGTAGAGCAGGGCAATCTTCCGCTCGCAAGAGAGTGCCTTGAGCAGGCACTCGCGATCGCCGGGAGGGCGAGCGACAGCGGGACACTGTGTGCGGTTCACCACGACGTGATGTCCTTGGAGCTCGCTAGCAAGCGCTACCAGGCGGCGGCTAAGCACGGGTGGGAGGCCGTTCGGGTGGCCGAATCCGAGCGGGATCGAATCCGTGCGTTGACCACACTGGCGTGGGTGTTCCTCGAACTCGGTGAACTCACTGCATCCGAGGATGCCTACACGATCGTAGCAAAGCGGAGCGAGGAGTTCTTGTTCAGAGTCTACGCTCTGGACGGACTCGCCTACATCGCGGCCCGTCGTGGTGACCTCGCGGCGTTCAACGAACGGCTCAAGGTAGTGGACTCATTGGCATGGCGGCGAGGTCCCAGGTTCATGGTGGCCGAGTTGATGCTCTATCGCGGAAAGGCCTATCGCCTGCTGGGCGAGTCGATTGCGGCGGAATCGTGGCTCCAGCAGACGATGGCCTTCTGCGAGGAATCTGGAAACAACCAGATCTTTTTCGATGCCGAACAAGAACTGCGTCGACTTCAGGCCAACAGTACGGACGTAGCGATTCCTTCCCCGAAGCGAGGTGCGAAGAGGGAGGACCTCTCCGCCATCAGGGAAGGCCTGCGCGATATGAAGACAGCGGCCCTGGCGGGCTGATCAGCCTACGTTGGGATTGTGACCCACGTTGGGGTTGTGCCCCACGTTGGGGTTGTGCAGTGCACAATCCGCTGGAGTCGGATCGCAAGGAGGCTCGTCTTCCACACCCATCGGTGACGCCGAACATGCGCCCAAGATCAGTGATACTAGAGCGAGGCTGAACAGAAGGCGTAACTTCTTCATGGGATTCCTCATCTGTTAGGCTTCTTCCCGGGGCTGATGCCCGGCCACCAACACTAATTAAGCTTTGATCTGCGCGAAAAGGCTCTAGACTCTTTTTGTGGTAAGAGTATATCTTTTCCGAAGGTCTATGGCTCTCATCGGCATTTTTTCTAGGAACCCTGCACTCCGGAATCAGATCCGGGGTGCCCTCGCACCGCTCCACGGCGTCGTGGATGCCTCGACGTGGGATGTCTTCCTGCGCACGGTCCGCGAGCGTCCGGTGGGCGGATTGCTTGTGCATTTGGATGAGGAAGGGAGGGGGGGGCGCTGGACCATCGCTCCGCTGCTCGAGGTCAGGCGGCGGTTTCCGAGCGTCGGGCTGATTCCGGTCCTGGACGACACGCGGAACCCGCAGGTCCTATTCGAACTAGGTAAGGCTGGCTTCGAGCACCTCGTTCTAATGTCGGTGGGAGGATTGGAGTGGGAGCTACGGCGGTGGGTTGCACGGGCCGGCCTACTCGGGGTGCCCGCCACAGTGCTTCGCGCTCTGAGTTCGTTCGTGCCGCCGAGAGAGATGGGCGCAGTGAAGACTGCCGTGGATGGCGTCCACAAATGCTGGTCGGCGGAGGAGTTCTCGGAGGTCGTGGGCCTCTCGCGACCCTTCCTGAGCGAGCGCTTCAAGCGATGTGGCCTGCCCTCCGTTGGGCACTTCCTGGTGTGGGTTCGGTTGATGCATGCGGCCCAGTGGCTCCCCGACCCCGGCCGCACGGGGCAGAGTGTGAGCCGGCAGCTCCAATACTCGTCGGGGGCGGCATTCAGACGGGCCCTCCAGAACTACGTGGGCAATACTCCGACCCAGGTAGCTGAGAGGGGCGGGCTAAGCTACGTTTTGGGGCGCTTCATGACTGCGTGCGGATTCGGTCGGCGATGGCCTATCGGTGGCCCGGGCGCGGCCTGACTTCGAAACTCACAATCAAGCGGGTAATGCGGGAATTCGCGGACGAGAACGGCCGGGTCTGGGTAGGTACGATCCAGGAGGAACCCAGCGACGACTACAAGGGTCGCTTCTACTTCGTCTTCCGCGAGGCGGCCGAAGCCGAGGGCGATCTCGTGAGCCTCACCGATGTGAGGTGGAATAGCGAGCGTACTGCCGAGCGCACGCTGCGCACGATGTCTGATGTCGAGCTCCGGCGGCGTCTTCGATCGGCGCGGGGAAGGTCCGTATAGGCGACTGGACGACGGCGTGATCTCAGAGAGTCGAGAGATTCACGTGCGGGATGAGGAGGGCGTCGCTGCGGCGGTATGCCGGGCCGTCCAGGAGCGGGCACGGTTCCGCACGGCGGGCTCGGGAGGCTCCAAGAGCGATATCACCTCGCAGCGTGATTGCCTGCTCCACCTCGACCAACCCACCGACGCGATCGAGGTACAGGGCAACCTCGTAAGCGCTCCCGCGAACATGACCAACGGCCGACTTCAGTCACTCCTCGCCCCCCACGGGCTTGCGATTCCCACCGTCGGCGAGTGGCAGAACGCGACGCTCGCGGGAGCCATGTTGACGGGCACTCACGGTGGGTCGGCGAGGTACGGGTCCATGCCCACATCGCTGCGTGAGATGCGCCTCGTGAACGGCCTCGGCGAACTCGTGACCGTCGACTCCGGGCACCCCCACTTCAAACACTCGGGGGTGAGTCTCGGCCTGATGGGCGTGATCACGCGCGTGACGTTCGAATGCATCGAGCGCTTCTCGCTCAAGCTGGAGACCGATGTGGTCCCGTTCGCCGACTACGTTCGCGACCCTGTCGTCCACGAGTCGAGGAGCGAGTTCCACGCGTCCGTCTGGGCGCCGGAGGCGGGGCGGGTCGTACGGTTTGCCGCGGACCGCACCGCGGCTCCCCTACCCCCGGTCTCACGCGAGCAGCGCTTCGGTTGGCGCACGGCCGTGGCCACCTTCCTATCGCGGCGGCTCGGCTTGCACGCAGCGGTGTCGTCCGCGGTATTCCGGCGCACAGCGGTGGGCGACATCTCGGACATCCTGTCCCCCCTCGACTTGTCCCCGCAAACCGTGCGTTTCCGGGTCGTGGCCAACAAGATTCTCCGCCGAGCCGTGGAGTTCGCGGTCGATGCGGCGCGAGCGAGCGAGGCGCTCACCCGGTTCGACGCGCTATTTCGGGCGTATCCCGGTCGCCTCCTCAACCCGATCGGGTTGCGCCTCACTGCCGGGGACGAGTTCACCCTCAGCCCCTCCTTGGGGAGGGACACACTATGGATGGACGTCTTCTATTACGGAGGGGAGCCGTTCGTCACCGAACTCGCCACGCTCGCCGAAGAACTCGGAGCGCGTTGCCACTGGGGCAAGACGCTGGTGCTCTCCCCTGAGGTGATACAAGGCCAGTATCCGGAGTGGGAGGGTTTCCGGAGTGCCCGCGCGCGGTGGGATCCGAACGAGGTGTTCGCCAACGCGTTCACCGACCGGCTCGGCCTCACCGGCGGTGGGACCGGCGGAGCGCCGCGATGACGGGCGTGGGCTAATGGCACGCATCGCGATCACCGGTGCCGGCGGCTTCTTCAGCCGAGCCCTCGAGCCGCGGCTGGCGGAGCGGGCTCCACTTCGGGGGTTGTTCCGGTCGCCGTCGGACCGGTCCGACGCCTGGCGATCCCTGGGGCACGAGGTCGTGTTCGGGGACCTCCAAGACGGCGAGGCGCTGCGGGCGCTGGTGGAAGGGGTGGACGTCATCTACCATCTAGCCGCTCGCAGGGGTAAGGACGACCTAGATGCAAGCCGACGCGTGAACGTGGCGGGAAGCGAGCATCTCGCGCGAGCAGCGGCGGAGGCCGGGGTCGGGCGGTTGGTCTACGTCAGCTCAATCTCCGTATACGCGGCGACCGACGTTCCGGACGGGACGATCACGGAGGAGGTCGAACCCCACAGCGTGGGCCTTCTCAGCCCCTATAGCGCGACGAAGTACGAGGGTGAGTTGGCCTTGCGACGCCTCGCCGATACCGGCGACGCGCCTCCGGTTACGATCGTGCGTCCCACCAACGTGTACGGCCCCTGGGGCCGGTCATGGTACTTGGACTGGGTGGCCCGAATACGGCGCTTGCCGCTCGTGATCGGCGGCGACATTCCGGTTGATCTCGTGCATGTGGACGATATCGCCGCAGGGCTGATTCAGGCAGGCGAATCTCCGATGGCTGAGCACGAAACGCTTCACCTGGGCCACCAATCGGTCCTCCTGGCGGATTTCGCGACTCGTGTCGGGCGCTCGGTGGGTGTCCGAGTACGGCGGCTTCCCAGGGTGCCGGATCATCTCGCACGAGTCGCCATCGAGCATGGGCATAGGCTCCTGCATGGCCACCGTCGCGGCACTTCGCTCACCCGGCGAGTGAGCTTCCCGCATGATCGGGCCCGGCGCCTGGTGGGGTATGCTCCGCGGGTGTCGCTCAACGAGGGCTTCGAAGGTCTCGAGCGTTGGTATCGAGCTATGTGCGGGGGCGACCGGGTCTAGCGTCTACGGGCGCGCGCGCCGGAACCCGGCCAGCCTCGCTCCGAAGCGGTCTTCGACCCTCTTGGTGGCGGATTCGGGTACACCATTGGCAACGATGCTGAACAGAATCCGCTCGCCGTCCTCCGAGCGGACCATCCCGGAGAGGGCCGACACGCCGTCCATGGTGCCCGTCTTGGCCCTGAGGTTTCGGGCAGCGGGGGTGCGGAACATCCGCGGAAGCTCGCCGCGCCGGCCTGCTTCCGGAAGCGTCTCGAGGAACGTGTCCCAGAGATCTGTCCCGGACATGTACTCTAACACTCCCACCAGCGCTGCGGCGCTCACTCGATTTCCCTCCGAGAGACCGGACCCGTCGGCCACCTCGATGCCGTCCATGGCGACGCCGGCCTGTTTCTCCAGGAAGCTCTCGACGACTCGGCTGCCGCCGGCGAATGATCCGTCACCCACGACTACGCGCCCCATCGTTTTGAGCACGGTCTCGGCCAAGAAGTTTTGGCTCTGCTTGTTGACCACCGTGAGATAGTCGAACAAAGCCGGCGACGTGTGTCTCGCCACCACTCGGGGCGCGGGGGATCCGGCCCGTGATCCCCAGACGTGTCGGCCGGTGACCCTCGACCCTCCGGGGGTCACGGGTTGCGGCGTTCGCGTGATGTGAACGCCCTTCTTCTCCATCACCCGTGCCAAGGCCGAGGCGGCGAAAAGAGACGGATTGGAGATGGGCATCTCCCGCCACAGGTCCCGACCGGTGAGCGGCATTTCGCCACCGATCCGAATCGCTTCGCCTGGACGTTCACGGTCTATCCACAACATGGGCCTCGGCCGTGTATCCACGGTGCGCGCGAAGTTGTCCATCAGGAACACGCCGGGGTCAGGGAGCACACGTACGATTGGACGCGCTCCTACGGTGGCCCCGGCCTCCACCTGGAGGTTGACGGTGTTCTCATTAAATGAAAGACCCGAGACGGGGGCTGCGAACCAGTCGTTCAAGTCCCGGGGGTTCCAGCCTGGGCCCAGTTCGGGGCCGCGAAAGAAGGTGCCGTCGCCCATCACTTTGCCGTCGACCGTGGTGATGCCCCGAGCGATCAGTTGATCGACCAACATCTCGAACACGACTGTGTTCGTGCGGTAGAATCGGCTCGAGATACCCGGATCGCCTGTGCCGTAGAGGATCAGGTCGCCCTGGAGCCTCCCCTCAACCACCGGGCCGTCGGCCAGCAGGAAGGTCTGGTAGCGGAACCGGGGCCCCAGATAGTGCAACGCGGCGGCCGTGGTCACCAACTTCATGTTGGACGCCGGCGCCAACGGATTGCGTGCGCCCTGGTTGAAGAGCGTGTCACCTCGATCCAGCGAAATCGCGAGTACGCTCCACCGTGAGCCCCGCCACTCGGGAATGATCCGACTCAACTCCGCGCGGAGCGCCCGGAGATCTTCGGTGATCGGTGGGGGGGACGGTGGTGCTGGGATGACGCTGGCGATGGCGACAGGCTGAACGGCCTGAGAAGGAGAGAAGCTGATAGCCCAGGCGCCGGCGAAGACGGCGCCGAGCAGGGCCGCGACTCCAAGCCCGCGGTGCTTCAAGCCGAAGTCCGCGGAGCTCCCACGTCCAGAGCGGGGGCGCATACCACGCAGTATCCCGTCAGCTCCAGCCGGTAGCCCATGACACGGAACGGCCCGGATCCAGCATGCAGGTCCTGGAGATAGCCGTCTGGCAGGTGGCCCGGTATGTCCGACACACTTCCGCAGGCAAGGCAGCGTGTGTGGTGGTGCGGATCCGTGCGTCCATCGTAGCGGGCTGAACCATCCGAGTAACTGAGACGGGTGGCGAGGCCGCACCCAACGAGTGTCTCCAGGCTCTTGTAAACCGTGGCGAGCGAAATGCCCGGTACGTCGCCCCGAACATTCAGGAAGACCTCGTCTGCAGTGGGATGAATGTCGGTGTGTGCCAGGAATCGGTAGACGGCCGCGCGCTGCTCCGTGAATCGGTGCCCGTTCGCCTCGAGAGCTACCCGGAGGGTCGAGTCGCTCGAATCGTGATTGGCTGCCATGTTTCTCGCGTGCTGGTCTCGTTAACGAGAACGATACTAATAATCTGTTTCAAGCTTACCCGGAATCGTCGACGTGGATCCATGAGCGAATCATCCCCCCCGCTACTGACCTTGGAGCCGTTGCTAGAGGCGGTGCAGGACGGCATCGAACGAACCGGCTGGGCGCTGTCGGGGATCCAGAAGACGACCAGCCTCCAGTTCGAGGGGCGCTGGGAGGGTGAGTCCACGCGGAGCGCCTACCTGTTCTTTCACCGCGAGGGGCTGCCCGACTGGGTGAGCTTGGACGTTTTCCTGGATGAGACGTCCAGAGGGCTCAAAGGCAACTTGGCCCTCGTGATGGATGGACCCGAGCTTGGTGAGCTCGGATCGATGGAGGAGCTCATCGAGGCCCTTTCGGCCGTGTGCAAGGACTCGCTGCCTAAGGGGTACGCCACCCCAGTGTCCGTGCGCTTGCGCTTGCCCAGACCGGGTACAGAGCCGGCGAAGGCGGAAAGCGAATTCCGGCTCAAGCTTCGCATCCCCAAGCGAGCGTACGAGGCGGGGGCCGGTGCGCTATCCGCCTTGGCCAGCGCTTCGGTCACGGCGTTCGAGGCCGCGCTCCAGCACGCCGAACTCAGGCCCTTCCTGCCGGACGACGATTAAACAGGCGCTTCCTTGCAGCCTGGCGGAATGCGGATGTACCATTACGCTCCCACCAACATCAACGCCTACCGTGGAGACACCAGCATGAGTGACGAAGGCCACGCCCTCGACGTTCTCCTCACCGAGAATCGGCGTTTTCCGCCACCGGAGGGATTCTGCGACGGATGTGTGGTCTACGATCCTGGGGTCTATAGCGCCGCCGAAGCCGATCCGGAAGCATACTGGGCGGGGTGGGCCGAGAAGTTGGACTGGTTCGAGAAGTGGCACACGGTATTGGAGTGGACGCCCCCCCATGCCAAGTGGTTCCTGGGTGGCAAGCTCAACGTGGCCCACAACTGCCTGGACCGGCACCTGGTGGGCCCGCGCCGGAACAAGGCCGCCCTGATCTGGGAGGGAGAGCCGGGCGACACGCGCACGTTCACCTACTGGGATCTGCACCGTGAGGTCAGCAAGTTCGCGAACGTGCTCAAGGGCCTGGGCGTAAAGAAGGGCGACCGGGTCGCGATCTACCTGCCCATGATTCCCGAGGCTGCCATTTCAATGCTGGCGTGTGCTCGTATTGGGGCGCCTCACTCGGTGGTATTCGGCGGGTTCAGCCCGGAGTCGCTGGCGGACCGCATCAACGATGCCGAGGCCAAGGTGCTGATCACGGCCGATGGGGGATATCGGAAGGGAAGCATCGTGCCGCTCAAGGCCAACGCGGACGAGGCCGTGAAAGCGTGCGACTGCATCGAGCACGTGGTAGTGGTGGCTCGCGGCGCCGGCCTCACGACCGAGGTGGCGACCCACATGGCCGAGGATCGCGATCATTGGTACCACGACCTCATGGCGGGCGCCTCCGCGAAGTGCGACCCCGAGGTGATGGACTCGGAGGACCTACTCTACATCCTCTACACGTCCGGCACGACGGGCAAGCCCAAAGGTGTGGTCCACACGACGGGCGGTTACCTGACGCAGGTATACGCAACCACGACGGCGGTGTTCGACCTCCGTGAAGAGGACGTCTACTGGTGCACGGCCGATGTGGGATGGGTGACGGGCCACTCCTACATCGTGTACGGTCCGCTGGCTAACGGTGCGACCGTCCTGATGTATGAGGGTGCACCGAATCACCCGGACTGGGGTCGATTCTGGCAGCTCTGCGAAAAGTACGGTGTTACCGTGTTCTATACGGCGCCCACGGCCATCCGGGCGTTCATGCGTGTGGGAGAGGAGTGGCCCAACAAGTCCGATCTGTCCAAACTCCGGCTGCTCGGAACAGTGGGCGAGCCGATCAATCCCGAGGCGTGGATGTGGTACCGCGAAGTGATTGGCAAGGAGCGCTGCCCGATCGTGGACACGTGGTGGCAGACCGAGACGGGGGCCATCATGATCACGCCACTGCCCGCCGTCACCGAAACCAAGCCGGGAAGCGCCACCAAGCCATTCCCGGGCATCACTGCCACTCTATTGGACGACGACGGCAACGAGACCGCCGCCGGTTACCTGGCGATCACCAAGCCGTGGCCAGCGATGATCCGCACCATTTATGGCGACGACGAGCGCTACCGCGAGACCTACTGGTCGAAGTGGGACGGCATCTACTTCCCGGGGGACGGCGCCAAGAGGGACGAGGACGACTATCTGTGGATCCTGGGCCGAGTGGACGACGTGCTGAACGTGGCGGGACACAGGATAGGGACAATGGAGGTGGAGAGTGCCCTGGTGGACCACGCGGCCGTGGTCGAGGCCGCCGTGGTCGGCAGAAAGCACGACATCAAGGGCGAGTCCATCGCGGCGTTCGTGACGCTCAAGCAGGGGGTGGACGGTACCGACGACCTGATCGGCGAGCTCAAGGAGCACGTCTCCAAGAAGATCGGGGCGATCGCCCGGCCGGAGGTGATCATGTATGCGGCCGAGCTACCGAAGACCCGTTCGGGGAAGATCATGCGCCGGTTGCTGAAGGATGTGGCGGAGGGTAAGGCACTGGGGGATACCACTACCCTGGCGGATCCGGCGGTGGTGCAGAGGTTGCAGGCTCAGTATGAGGAGGAGGAGGGGTAGGGGCCTATCCCGCCAGTGGATCCTCGGTCGGGGGAGGCCGATCCGCCTCCGGCTTTCTCTTGACCATCTTGGCAGGGATACCTACGTAGATCGAATGAGGCTCGGTGTCGCGCGTGACCACGCCGAACGAGCCGATCATGGTGTCGTCGGCAACGTGCACGCCCGACATCACGGTGGCGTGGTAGGTGATCCGCACGCCCTCGCCGATAACGGTCTGAGGTGTCTGGATCTCGCGCGACTCCACCACGTCGTGCGAGTGGCTGTAGATGTTGGCGAAGTCAGACACGCTGGCCCGGTTCCCCAGCTTGATCCCGCCTCGGTCGTCCAGGAGCACGTGGCGGTGCACGACCACGTCGTCCCCGACCTCCATGTTGTAGCCGAACGAGAGCTTCACGAAGTGGAATGCCTTGAAGTTCTCACCGCACTTTCGGAAGATCCGCTTGGCCAGAATGCGCCTGAACTTGACGCCCAGGTAAACGTTTTCGCCAAGCGGGCTCTTGTCGAACATCTCCCACATCCAGAGCAGTGGCTTTACCCGGCCGTACTTCTCGGGATCTGTGTCGGAGTAGTATTCAGGCTCTCGGGTGATATTGCGCGCGTCCATCTGAGCCAGCACGACCTGCGTGGATCTTGGAAGCGACGCCGCGTCGGACTCCACCACATCCGGGAAGTAGATGTCCGTGAGCACCCGTCTGCACAAGTCGTAGCGATCGCAGTCCGGCCGGTCGAGCTCCTCCTCGAAGGAGTCCAGCCACGCTTCGTAAAGCGCTGACGCGGTCGCGGCGACCGGTACCGGCCGGTTGGGGAGAAAGGCCATCCGCTCGTGGGTCTCCGCGCTGTGGGTGAGGGTGCGTGACGGGTGCTGGCACACGATACGGTGTTTGACGGAGGGGGCAAGGTCCGGCCAGGGATGTTAGGTTGTGGCATGTCCGGTGAGAGGGTGATTCACTGCGAGACGAAGTAGGGGAGACTCATGCACGACGTTCTTCGCCAGCGGCTCATGCGGAAGCTCGAGAGTTTGCCGGAGGAGCAGATCTACCAGGTGCTCGACTACGTCGACTTCATGGAGTCGAGGTACTCCGGCGACCTGGTCCAAGAGGCTTCCGGCCTGCAACGCTTCGCCGAGAAGGTCGAGGACAAGATGCGCCAGAAGGCCATGAGCCCGGCCACGATCCGTGAAGCCTTCAAGGTCATCTCGGCCGCGGACAAGGTACTTTCCTCGGTGTCAAAAGCCGGCAAGCAACTCATGGAGGATATCACGTCTCCGTTGACCAATGAGCCGGACGACGATGATGAGGCCGGGTCACCGGCTGAAGAGCCCGTCGATGAGACTACCGAGCCCACATCTGGACAGGACGGGAAGGCCTCGGGATAGCGCCTTGACACTCCGTCTTTCAGGCCGGTAAGATTGCCCATGGAAAGATGGAACGCGCCCGTTCGCCGAGCATTCACGGATGATTTGCTCGGCGAGCGGGCGTCTCGCATATAGGCATATAGGTGCTGGGAGAGAAGAACCCATGTCGGACGGCACTGTGAAGAGCGCTGCCATCATCAAGGAAGCCCTGACGTTCGACGACGTCCTGCTGGTTCCGGGGCATTCGACCGTGCATCCCAAGGATACGACGGTGGCGTCGTTCCTGACGGCGGAGATTCCACTGCAAATTCCGTTGCTCACGGCCGCAATGGACACCGTGACGGAATCGGGCATGGCCATCGCGATCGCTCGAGAGGGCGGGCTGGGCTTCATCCACAAGAACATGACCATCGAGCG
This sequence comes from Gemmatimonadota bacterium, assembly GCA_036986155.1. Taxonomy (GTDB): domain Bacteria; phylum Gemmatimonadota; class Gemmatimonadetes; order Longimicrobiales; family Gaopeijiaceae; genus JACZXQ01. The sequence goes on from BTRA01000006.1 coordinate 21,395, forward strand.
TCAGGCCGAGGAGGTGGACCGGGTCAAGCGCTCGGAGAGCGGCATGATCCTGAATCCTATCACGCTCACGCCCGAGAAAACGCTTCGGGACGCCCGCAGCCTTATGGCCCGCTTTTCCATCAGCGGCGTGCCCATTGTCGAGAATGGCGGCATGCTGGTGGGCATCATCACCAATCGTGATCTCCAATTCGAGACCGACTTGGACCAGCCGATCCGCGGGGTGATGACTTCCGAGGCGCTGGTCACCGCGCCGGTGGGCACCACCCTCGGGAGTGCCGAAAAAATCTTGCACAAGCATCGCATCGAGAAACTCCCGGTGGTCGAGGAGGATGGATCACTCGCGGGTCTGATCACGGTGAAGGACATCTTCAAGCGCCGGCAGCACCCGAACGCCTGTAAGGACCGGCACGGGCGTCTGCGGGTCGGTGCGGCGATCGGGGCGTCACTCGGAGACATGGAGAGGGCGCACGCCCTTGTCGACGCAGGGGTCGACGTGCTCGTGGTCGACACCGCCCATGGCCATTCGGAGGGCGTACTCGAGGCGGTAGCGCGCACTCGTGAGGCTCTCCCCGAAGTCCAACTGGTGGCGGGCAACGTCGGCACCGCTGAAGGGGCGGCTGCGCTGGTGGAGCGTGGTGCCGACGCGGTCAAAGTGGGGGTCGGCCCTGGGTCAATCTGCACGACCCGAGTGGTGACCGGCGTGGGACTCCCCCAACTGACGGCCATAATGGACGCGGTCGAGGGCGTCGAAGGTCGTGTGCCCATCATTGCCGACGGTGGCATCCGCTACTCGGGTGACATCGCCAAGGCGCTCGCCGCCGGTGCTCAGTCGGTCATGATGGGCTCGATGTTCGCCGGCACCGAGGAATCGCCGGGAGAAAGCTTCTTGATGGAGGGGCGCCGCTTCAAGACCGTGCGGGGAATGGGTTCGCTCTCTGCCATGCAGGAGGGGTCCGCCGACCGCTACTTCCAGGACTCCGAGCAGGAGCTCAAGAAGCTCGTACCTGAGGGGATCGAGGCGCGCGTGCCCTACAAAGGCCCCATGACCGACACGGTCTTTCAACTCGTGGGAGGCCTCCAGAGCGGCATGGGATATTGCGGCTGTGCCGATCTCGAGGAGCTTCGTAGCAAGTCGCAGTTCGTACGTGTGACGTCCGGCGGCCTCCGCGAGTCCCACCCACACGACATCACAATTACTCGAGAAGCACCCAACTACCACCTTTGATCCGGCACAGCTGAATCGTTCATGCGAGTTTCCGACATCAAGCCCGTATTGCTTCTGGGGCCTGGTCCGTCACCGGTTCGGGAGCGGATCCTCGAGGCCATGGCGCACGACACCGTGGGGCACTTGGATCCCCAGTTCCTGACGATCATGGACGAGGTGAACGAGGGCTTACGCGTGCTCTTCGGCACGCGGAACCGTATGACGTTCCCCGTCTCGGCCACCGGGTCCGCTGGTATGCAAGCCTCTCTCGTCAACCTGTTGGAGCCGGGTGACACTGCCATCATCGGCGTGAACGGCGTGTTCGGCGGGCGCTTGGCTGAAATGGCCCGCCGCATCGGCTGTGACGTCGTGACGGTCGAGGCCGAGTGGGGCCGCATTATTCCGCCAGAGGAGGTGATCGAGGCGCACAAGGCGCACCCCGACGCTCGTGTAGTAGCACTCGTGCACGCTGAGACGTCCACCGGCGTTTGCCAGCCGCTGGGCGAGGTGGGGGCGGCGCTCCGTGGGAGCGCCACGCTGTTCGTGGTCGATGCTGTGACGTCGCTCGGGGGAATTCCAGTCGACGTGGACGATCACTCGATCGACGTGTGCTACTCCGGAACCCAGAAGTGTCTGGGCGTGCCGCCCGGCCTGGCGCCCATCACATTCTCCGAGAAAGCGATGGCCCGTACCGAGAGCCGCACGACGCTTCCACAGAGTTGGTACCTCGATGTTGCGCTTATCGCAGGCTACCTCGGCCAGGAGAGGCGTTACCATCACACGGCTCCGATAAACTCGGTGTATGCTCTCCACGAAGGCCTCGTGGTCATCGAAGAGGAGGGCCTGGATGCTTGCTTTCGCCGCCACCAGGAGGTTGGTAGCGCGCTCCAAAACGCGATGGTGGAGAGGGGCTTCAGCCTGTTCGCCCAGGAAGGCCATCGGCTACCCCAACTCACGGCGGTCGCTCTGCCAGACGGCAGAGAAGAGGGCCCGCTGCGAAAGGCCTTGCTGGAAGACCACCACATCGAAGTCGGCGGGGGGCTCGGCCCGGGCAAAGGCAAGCTATGGCGGATCGGGCTCATGGGAGCCGGTGCCAATCACCAGAGTGTGGAGCGGCTGACGGCAGCGGTGGACACCGTTCTCGCGGCCGGGTAACGCGTCGGCCAGAGCGACGCGTATTCGCACATCGCCCTACGGTACGGCGGGCGGCTGGCTGCAATCCAGGCGGTGAATCCCGGCCCTATCCCTCACGGTCCCCAGACTGGGTCGAATCGTCGGAGCGCCAGAGCCCGGAGCGCCCACCTTCCTTGCTAAGCAGGCGGATTCCCTCCAGCACCATCCCTCGGTCCACCGACTTGATCATGTCGTACACGGTGAGGAGCCCAACGCTCACGGCGGTCAGGGCCTCCATCTCGACACCTGTGCGGCCGACGATGCGAGCCTCGGCCGTGATCCGAATTCCGGGTAGATCGTCCACCGGTTCCACGTCGACCGTCACCGACGTCCCAGGAAGGACGTGGCACAGCGGGATCAACTCGCCGGTGCGCTTTCCTGCCATAATGGCAGCAAGCCGTGCCACCTGGAGGGCATCGCCCTTGGCAGTGCCGCCTGAACGGATGGTGTCCAGCGCCCCGGCCGACATGCGAATGTACCCCTCAGCCACTGCGGCGCGACGGGCAGGAGCCTTGGCTGTGACGTCCACCATGCGGGGGTTTCCAGCGGAGTCGAGATGGGTGAGCTCTTTGTGTTCGTCGCTCATCGTGCTGTACCTCCGGCGGCTGTGGCCGGCACGGTCAGTGCGCGCCGCAGGTCCATAATGAGACCGGCCACGATCAGTTGCGGATTGACGTTGCCGGCTGCCATTCGGCTCGCCTCCTCGACCAGGTCGAGCGCGCGGGCCGCCGCGAGAGGTTGGATATCGTAGTCCAGGACTGCCTTCTGGAGGAACTCGAGCGTATCGGCGTCGACTACGGATCGATGTGCCCCGCTCGCAACGGCGGCGAGGTCACGCAACGCCTCCTGGAGGAAGGCGAACAGCCCCAGAAGTCCGCGGGCCCTGGCCGGGGGGAAGCCGATAGCCGCACTGAGCCCTGCGGCCGCGTTCGTCGAGATGGCGGCCCGCAGGAGGGTGAACGCTTTCCGCCGGACCTCCTCGAGGGGCCCCGCTTCATCCGCCTCGGGGAGAAAGCCGAGCGCCCGTCCGACGGACCCCCGTGCCAGGCAAGCAGCCCGCTCGGCTTGGTCATCGGGCGTGCCCACCACATCCGACAGAAAGCGCCGTACCTCCTCGCGAGACAGGGGCGGTACGTACAGCGGTTGGGTGCGCGACCGTATGGTCGCCATTACCTGCCCTGGGGCGCTGGTGGTCAGGATGAGCGTTGTACCCTCTGGTGGTTCCTCCAAGAGCTTTAGGAGTGCGTTTCCAGCCTCCTGGTTGGCCTCCTGCGGGACCAGGCTTTCGGCCCGGGCGATTACGAAGACCTGGCGCGGACCCATGGACGGTCGTTTTTGGGCGCGCGATCGGAGAGAGCGGGCTATGGCTAGGTAGAGTCCCACTGGCTCGGTTCCCGGCACCGAAGCTTGGAAGGGCTCTTCACGCCGTTCGGCGAGCGTAACCATGCGAGCCTCCTCGAGCGCCGCCGCCAGCTTCTCGGGAGTCTTCGAGCCTTTGGGCCGGGGAAGCGGGAAATACCAATGGAGGTCGGGATGTTCGAGAGACACGGCAAGGCGGCACGACTTGCATTCCCCGCAGGGCCCCTCGGGCCCCGGAGCGGAACAGAGCAGAAGCTGGCCTATCCAGAGCGATACACGCTGCTTGCCGACTCCTGGAGGGCCGTGCACCAGCATGGACTCGGGGAGTGAGTCAGCAGCACGGGCGCGAGCCAACGCGCTCACAAGACCCTCCCGTCCGACAAGAGCGGGGAGGGTCACTTGCCGCGTGGCCGAAGCCACTGTAAGGGGTCCATGGCCTGGGGCGTTTCGCCGCCGGAGGGCGCTCTGATTTGGAACTCGATGTGGGAACCCTCGGGCGTGTCGGACCCTCCCACGGTGCCGACTATCTGTCCGGAACGCACCTCGCGGCCCTGCACGACGCCGATCTCCTCCAGGTAGAGGTAAAGCGTGTAGACCCCGGCGCCGTGGCTCAATACGACGGTTGGCCCATAGCCCTCGAAGGGGCCTGCGAGCACGACCGTACCGTCCTTCACGGCCTGAACCGGCGATCCAGTGGGGGCCTTGATACCCACTCCGTTCCAGCGGAGGACGGTGCCGTTCGGCTGGCGCTCCCGTCCGAAGCGGTAGATGAGGTCCCCCTCGATCGGCCACTCGAGCGTTCCGACATCGGCAGTCGAGCTGCCTGCACGTCCCCCGCGAGCCGCGTCCCGTGACTCCGCCTCGCGTCGCCGTGTTTCAAGCTCCCCAATCAACGCCGTGAGGCGCGACTCGTCGCCGTCCAACTCCTGCATCCGGCTGGTGGTGCGGCGTTCTGTCTCGCGAAAGCTCTCGAGCGTTTGGGTGCGTTCGACCTCGACGCCGCGTAGCTCCGCCACCTCGCCTAGCTTGGCGTGTCGGAACACTGCGAGATCCGCCATGTCGCGCTGCAGGGCCGCCGTCTGCCCAACGAGTTCGGTCGCGAGTTCCGTCACTCTCGTGACCAGCGAGCGGTCGTAAGAGGCGATCATCCGTAGGTACCGATAGCGCGTCAGCAGATCGGCGAACGAATCTGCCCCGAGGAGCACCCGCACCGTGTTCAGTGCGCCTCTCTTGTAGATATCACGAAGGCGGCGTTGCAGGATAGCGGTCCCCTCACTCAAACGCTCACGGGCTTGTATGAGACTTCGGCTGCTCTCCTCGATCTGCTTCTCGGTGGCGTCCGCCTGAAACTCCACCTCGGCCAGCGCGGACCGGGAGGCGCTGAGTTGTTGCTCGATGTTCAGCAGTTCGCCGGAAACGTCGCGGACACGATTAGTGAGGTCGCCCATCTCGCGCTGGAGGCGCACCCGTTCCGCTCGCACCGCCTCGAGTCGGCGCTGGCTCTCGAGGATGTCGCGCCTCAGACTGGCGGACTGCGCGGCGGCCTGGGTCGCCGGCGTGGCCATGAGCAATCCACCGACGATGAGGGCTCCGAGCCGAGCGCTAGCGAATGCACTCACGTCACACTTCCCGCAGGTACTTGCGGACCGCCACGCCGGTCGCGAAGACGCCGAACAACGTGCCGGAGAGGAGGCCCAGGCCCGCCCAATCGGCCGGGATCCAGGCCAAGCTGAATAGGTAACGGTACACCACCCAGAAGGTGCCGTACGTGAGGGCGAGGGCGAGCAGGCCGCCCAGGAGTCCCGTAATCGCGCCCTCGACGAGGAACGGGCGGCGAATGAATCCATTGCGGGCACCAACCAGCTGCATGATTCTTATCTCCTCCTTGCGCGCGAAGACCGCGATACGAACGGCGGCCCCGATGATCAGAGCGGCTACCAACGCGAAGGCGGCACCCAACACCGAGGCGGTAAGCCCACCCACGCGCCGGAGTGTGAAGAGCTTGTCCACCCACTCGTGACCGAATTGGACGTCCTCAACGAAGGGATAGACTTGCGCCCGAGTGGCGACGCGCGCGACCGTTTCTGGGTCGCGCCGCCCCGGTCTGAGCTGAAGCTCCAGTGACGCCGGGAGCGGGTTGACCGCGAGGTCGGTAAACAACTCACCGAACTCCGGGAGGTCGCGTCGCGCAATGTCGAGAGCTTCTTCCTTGGTGATCAGCTCTACGCCGAGCACTTCGGGCAGGGCCGAGAGTTCGCGGCGTGCCAGGAGGATCTCGTCGTTGCGTGTGCCGTCGCGGATGTAGACCACGATCTCGATGCGCTCCTCCACCGATTCGAGAGCCAGCCGCAGGTTGTACGTGGCGAGGGAGAACAGTCCTACCACAAACAGAGCGAGCCCCACCATGGCTGCGGACAGGCCTGCGAGCAGCGGAGCGCGCCTGAAGGCGAGGATCGCCTCTCGGATCGTATACACCGCCTCTATCCTTCTGCCGTAGAGGAAGACGCCTCATCGGGCGTCCCCGACTCGCCGGTCGAAGCCTTCGTCGAGTCGTACACGAGCTTGCCTTGGTCCAACTCCAGTACCCGGGCTCGCGGGTGTTTGCGCACCAGCTCCAGGTCGTGGGTCGCCATGAGCACGGCCATTCCCCGGGCATTGAGCTCCCAGAACAACTCCATGATGCCCCTGGTGGCACGGTCATCGAGGTTGCCCGTGGGCTCATCGGCGAGGAGCACGAGTGGATCGTTGGCCAGTGCCCTCGCCACCGCCACCCTTTGTTGCTCCCCTCCCGACAACTCACTAGGCAGCGAGCCGGCCTTGGCCGCGAGCCCGACCTGGGTCAGGAGGCGCTGTGCCCTGGGCTTGATCCCGGCAGATCGGGCACCCGTCACCTCCAGCGCGAAGGCGACGTTCTCCAGCGCGGTCCTACGCGGCAGAAGCCTGAAGTCCTGGAAGACGTAGCCCACCCGGCGCCGAAGCTTCCAGACTTCCCTGCGGGACGTTCGATCCGACGAGAACCCGCTCACCCGCGTCTCGCCCTTCGTCGGACGGTCCGCCATGTGGATCAGCCGAAGAGTGGTGGTCTTGCCGGAGCCAGAATGCCCCGTCAGAAAGGCGAACTCGCCCTTCTCGACGTGAAAAGAGACGTCATCGAGGGCTTTCCCCTTGCCCTGAAACTCTCGAGTGAGGTGGATGAGCTTGATCAACGGCCGGACCGATCAATGTAAGTTGATAAAAACCATGAACTTCGACCGATGGACACGGTCCGGAAGGAAAAGCTAAACATGGGCGATTGCGGTGTCAAAGCGTTTTCTGGCGAGCCGTGCGGCGAGACGCACGGCTTCCACCATCGAGGACGGATCGGCGGTGCCGGTCCCGGCAAGGTCGAACGCTGTACCATGGTCCGGGGAGGTGCGCACGAACGGAAGCCCGAGCGTGACGTTCACACCGTGTCCGAACGCCACGGCCTTGAACGGCGCCATCCCTACGTCGTGGTATGGGGCTACCACCGCGTCGAACTCGCCGTCCAGTGCTCTCGAGAAAACCGTGTCGGCCGGAATCGGACCCTCCGCCGACACGCCACGTCCCCTCAACGCCTCGACGGCAGGCTCCATCACGGTGGCCTCTTCGTGCCCGAACAGCCCCTGGTCGGACGCGTGCGGATTCAAGGCACAGAGTGCCAGCCGGGGCGCCGGGATGTCCCACGCATCGGCTAGACTCGCTGCCAGGAGCTCGGCTTGGTCCACCAGAAGCTCGGTTGTGACGAGCCCGGCCACATCACGCAATGGGACGTGGGTGGTAGCTAGGAGTACGCGGAGCGGGGGGCCCAGCAGAGTGTGTTCTGCGCACATGAGCATGCCGACCCGACGGCTTCCGGTGAGTTGCTGGAGCATCTCGGTGTGTCCGGGAACATGCCATCCGGCCTCCACCAACGCGGGCTTGTGGACTGGTCCGGTAATGATACCTGCTACTTGGCCGGCTGTGGCCAACTCCACCGCAGACTCGATAGCGGCTGCGGCGGCCGCTCCTGCCGAGGCCTGGGTGCCGTCCCATGGATCGCTGGCACAGTAGTCGAATCCGCCGGGGGCCATGTTCTCCGGCCCGATAAGCAGGAGCCGGGTGTCGGGATCTTCCTCCTTGAACTGTTTGGCGGCACGCACAGCGACTTCAGGGCCGATCCCGCGGGGATCGCCGAGGGTGAGCGCAAGCACGGTCTCGGGCGTCAGGGCTTCAACTCCCTCCCGGGAGGCGAATGTCCACATAGGCTGCCGCGCGGAGGTCCTCGACAACCTGCGCGATGACCTTCTGCTCCCGGAGGCGGGACTCCAGTCGTGCCCGCATGTCCTCGAAGGTCGCACGTCCGCCGGCATTCCGTTCGAGAACCTTCAATATCGCGAGCGCGTTGATGGAGGCCTGTTGGAACGGAATGGGACCGACCACGACGCCCGCCTCCGCCGTTCGGAGCGCCGCGGCGTGCGCCTCCGAGAGCTGCGAAAGCTGGGCGACCTGGACGCGGAGAGTATCGACCTTCACCGAGGCCGTATCGGTCAGCGGCTCCCCCGCACTCAACAGCCTGAAGGCTTTTTCTGCACGGGCCACGTTGGCGTCGATGTCGGCGGGAGTGATGGTCGGAATGAATAGGATGTGCCGCACCCGGCGCTCCCCGCCACGCACGCGCTCCACCATGATCAAGTGATAGCCGAACTCGGTCTCGGTCGGTGCACTCACCGATCCGGGAGGCAGCGAGAACGCGGCGTCTTCAAAACTCTTCACCATGCTGCCATCCCGGCGTATCCAGCCGAGCTCGCCGCCCACTTCCCGCGAGGGCCCCTGGGAGAATCGTCTAGCGAGGTCGGCAAAGTCCTCGCCCGCCCGGATCATATCGAGCACGCGCTCCGCCTCGGCCAGAGCACTGGCTTTGGCCGTATCCGACGCAATCGGCTGCATGAGATACTGCTCGAAGCTTATCGAGGGTGGGAGCGTGGGTATCTGGGCTGCGTTCTCGTCGAAGAAGTCCCGGAGTTCTTGCTCCGAGACCGACACGCCCGAGGCATCGCGCTGCCGTTTCGCGAGATAGCTTTGCAACAGGAGCGTTCGGTGGATCAGGACTTTCTGCTGCTCTCGGAACCCCGCCATCGTCATGTTCTGGCGTTCGAGTTCCACTTGGAGTTGTCCGAGCGTGCCGAACTGGCGAACCTGGCCATCCACTTCCTGCTGAACGCGCTCCTCCAACTCTTCGTCGGTGATTTCGATGGTGGAGTCGGCATAGGCTTCTTGCAGGATGAGCTGCTCGTTGATGAGCTGCTCGATCGCCTGTTCACGCATCCGTTTGAGTTGGCCGGGGTCTTCGGGGATGACCACACCTTGGGCTGAGAGCCGCAGGAGGTAGGAATCCACCTCGGTCTTCAGGATGACGGAGTCGCCGACGACGGCCCAAACGGCCTCGACCACGTCGGACTCTGCTGGGCCGGCCTGCATCCCTGCTGCCGGGTGTGCCAAAGCCGCGAACAGAACCCCGGCCAGGGCGATGTACGTGTGTCGAGTCACCAACTCAGCTCTTTCGGTCGCACCTTCGTAGGAAAAGCGGGCCGGAACGCTGTCCGGCCCGCCTAGTCTAAACCCCCTGGAACAGGGGTGTTCCACGGGCGACCTCAGCTTATCCGGCGGTGTCCGAGGCGGCGGCGGTCGTGTCTCCACCTTGTGCTACGCTATCCGTCGTCGTCCGCACCGGAAGTGGCGGGGCACCCGGCACGCCACGGACTTCGCCCAGGCGTTCGATAGCGTCCACAATGCCGGTGCTCAGCACTCGGCCGTCGTACTGCTCGCGCAACGTCGACGTTACAACGCCGAGCGGGATCACGTTGATCGAGCCGTCGAGCACGGACTGAACGATTCCTCGGACCGTTCGGTCCAAGGCGGCCCCGGGGGACTCGCCTTCGACCGGAGTGATTTGGCGAATGCCCAACTGGTCGGCGGCCTGCACGAGCTGATCTCGAGTCATCTCGGTGAGTGAGTCCCGACGAGCCTGATCGATCTCGATGCCCGATTCGGTCGCTTTCTCGACGACCAATCGCTCGCGCGCCAGCGTGAGGAGGAGGTTCTCGAGCGGACCGTCGGACGCTTGCTGGACCTGGCCCGCAAACTCCGGCGCCCGCGTCTGGATGAACTGCTGCATTTCGCCGGCCGTCACCCTGCCGCCCGTGTACTCCACCAAGGCGCGCTTGCGCGCTCTCCGGTTGAGCGGTTGCCAGGGTGCGTTGCCGAGTTCGCGAAGCACCGCCAATGCACCGTCTTGCACCGTCAACTCCGCGCCGGCTACCGCCGCAGCCAGAAACACAGAGTCCGCAGACCGGATCCGTTGGGCGATGACTTGTGCTCGAAAGGCATCCCGCTCACTCTCGAAGTCGGGCGTCTCACGCTCGTCTACTCGGATCAAATGAAGCCCGAACGGCGTCTGGACGATATCGCTGATCTCCCCCGGCCGTAGGGCGAACGCCGCATCCTCGAAAGGCCGCACCATTTGACCGCGCTCGAACCACCCGAGGTCGCCTCCCTGACTCTTGGTGCCCGGGTCCTGCGAGAACTCGATGGCCATGTCGGAGAAGGACTGACCGTCCTCAACGCGCCGCTTGAGTTCGTTCATGGCGCTGAAGACGCTATCGCGCTGCTCCTCCGTGGCCTTGTCGGGCAAGGTCAAAAGGATGTGGCGCGCGCGAATTCGGCCATCCACGGGTGACTCTTCCCAGAGTGCCCGGAGACTGGCGTCGTCGATCGCCGTATCGGCCTGCACGCTCGCTTCTCGGTAGAGCTGGATGACCTCCCGCCGAAACTGTGGAAGGAGCACCGGCTCCAGATCCACGTTCTCTAGATCGGCATCCTCCTGGGCGGCGATGGCGATCAGTGTGTAGTCGACCCAGAAGTTCGCCAGCGCTCCGATCACCTCGGCTTCGTTTGGGAAGTCCGCTCCCGCCAGAAGATCCACCACATCCTGCACGGTGAACTCGTGGGTCCCCGCCTGCGCCACGATTCGATCGCCCGGACTGCCGGTGTCGCACCCGGCCAACACGCCGAGAAACGTCATCGCGGCAACACTTTGCTTCACATTCATCTATTTCGTTCTCCTCCGTGCTTCACACGGTTCAGGCGGCGTCTTTCATGCCGGCCAACAGCGTTGCCAAGGCCGAGATGATGGTGGTACCCAGTGGCGCGGCTCCAACCTGGTGCAGCGCCAATGAGAGTGGCGCCAAGCGCCGCACCTCCACTTCGACCTGATGGTTCCTGAGCGGTCGCTCGAGAACCGTCAAGCGCGGCTCCACACCGGGGCGGAAGTTCACGCGCGCGTTCCCATCACGAATCAAGATGCGCTCGATCCCCAGCGCCCGGCCAAGGACGCGTAGCGCCGCGCCTTCGAGAAGCCGCTCTACTTCGGGCGGCGGCGCTCCGAATCGATCCGTCAACTCTTCTCGCAGGTTCTGAACCTCCGTCTGGTCCCGTAGCTTCGAGAGCCGACGGTAAAGATGCAATTTCTGGCCCGAGTCCGAAACGTAGCGGTCAGGAAGGTACGCCCCTCCGGCCAAGGATATCTCAGGCTCCGGGTACTCCCTCTCTTCATGAGTATCCTTCATCCGCTGAACGGTTTGCTCCAGCAGCCGAAGGTACGCATCCAGGCCCATTGCGTGGGCGAAACCCGACTGTTGCCCGCCCAACAGATTGCCGGCTCCGCGAAGTTCGAGGTCCTTGAGCGCCACCGCATACCCGCTTCCCAGTTCGGTATAGTGCTCGAGCACGCGGAGGCGCTTGTCGGCGTCGTCGCTCAACTGGTCTGGAACGACTAGGTAGCAGTAGGCTCGTCGGTCGCTTCGACCGACCCGACCCCGAATCTGGTACAACTGTGACAGGCCGAAGCGGTCGGCTTGGTTGACGATCAGCGTGTTGGCATTGGGGACGTCGAGTCCGTTTTCGATGATCGAGGAGCACACGAGCACGTCCACCCCCCCGTCGACGAAGTCCCGCATAACCCCGTCGAGTTTCTTGGGTGTCATTTGCCCGTGGGCGGTCGCGACGGTGGCCTCCGGCGCCAGGGCGCGGGTCCGGTCGGCCGCGCTCTCGATGGTCTCGACCCGGTTGTGCAGCAGGAATGCCTGGCCGCCGCGGTCCAATTCCCTTTGCAGCGCCTCCGAGAGGATTTGGTCCGACCATGGCACCACGTGAGTGATGATGGGCTGCCGGTCGCGTGGCGGCGTCTGGATGAGCGACAGATCCCTGAGGCCGCTTAGCGATAGGTGCAGAGTGCGTGGGATCGGTGTGGCGGTCAGCGTGAGCACGTCAACCGATGTTCGAAGCTGCTTCAGGCGCTCCTTGTCCTTCACGCCGAATCGCTGCTCCTCGTCGACGATCACCAGTCCGAGATCCTTGAACACCACGTCCTCTGAGAGCAGTCGCTGTGTGCCCACGACCACGTCGATCGTCCCATCCGCGAGGCCGGCAAGCAGCGTGCTCTGTTCACTCGCGGACCTGAAACGGCTGAGGGCTCCGACCTTGATCGGATAGTCTGCGAGGCGTTCCTCGAAGGTGTGCCGGTGCTGCTCCACCAGCACCGTGGTCGGGGCGAGCACGGCGACCTGCTTGGCGTCCTGTACGGCCTTGAACGCCGCCCGTATCGCGATCTCGGTCTTGCCGTACCCCACGTCACCGCATATCAGCCTGTCCATCGGTCCCGACGACTCCATGTCGCGCTTGACATCGGTAGTCGCTTTGCGCTGATCGGGGGTGTCTTCGTAGAGGAAGGAGGACTCCATCTCTTTCTGCCATGTCCCATCGGGAGAGAAGGCGAACCCCACGACGGTTTCCCGCAGCGCGTAGAGTTGGAGCAGTTCGGCGGTCATGCGCTCGATCGCCGCCTCGGTCTTCCGCTTGAGTGTTTTCCAGCGTTTGCCGCCGATCCGGTGTATGGCGGGCGCCTTCGCGTCGTCGGTCTCTCCAACCCAGCGCTCGACGAGGTCGAGGCGGTAGACAGGTACGCGCAGGATTTCCGCACCGGCGTACTCTATCACCATGGCTTCGAGCTCCGTGCCAGCGACTCGGGTGTGCTCGAGTCCCTTGAATACACCGATTCCGTGCTCCATGTGAACCACGAAGTCACCCGGAGTGAGCTGCGAAATACTCTCGAGCGCGACCGCACCCCGAAACCTCCGAGCGCGCCGCAACCGGCGAGTGCGACGGAACACCTCATGATCCGTGAACACGCGCAGTGGAGGGGAGGACCGCTCCAGCACGAATCCCGCCTCGAGCGAGCCGACCATGATGTAGCATTCCGGGGGGATCGACTCCACGCCGCCAAGAATCTCTTCCAGGCGGTCGCATTGGCCCTGGTTGTCGCACAGGATCAGCGTGCGGTGCCCCGTGGCCGAACCCTCTCGTAGATGGATCTTGAGGCGCGACATGTCACGATCCACGCGTGGGGGCGGTGCTGTATGCAGGATCTCGTCGCCGATGGACTCCGATACCGCCTCGATACGTGGAAAACTCGTGAGGGCGGCGATGGCTTTCTGGGGTTCGAGGAAGAGATCTCTCGGCGGGACGGGCGTGGAGCCTTCCTCGACCCGATCGCGATGGAGCGCGAGGACGTGTGACCAGGTGCGCTCCAGCTCGGCCTGCCACTCCGCCGCCCCCTCCACGAAGACGATGGTCTCGCGGGGTACCAACTCGAGAAGCGACCGCGGCAGGGTCTGTCCGCCACCCGGAGACGACTGAAAATTGACGGGCAGGATGTGTGCGCTGTCCTGCGGTTCGATCGAACGCTGGTCCAGGATGTCGAAGCAACGGATCGAGGCGACCTCGTCTCCCCAGAATTCGATCCGCAGCGGCTCGGGGGAGCCGAACGAGAAGACGTCAAGTAGTCCACCGCGAACGGCGAATTGACCTACCTCCTCGACCATCGCTGCGCGCTCGAAGCCACGCGCTTCCAAGGATTCGATCAGCCACTGGAAGCCGACTTCCTCTCCGATCTGAAGCGTGATACGGAGCTCGACGAGGCCCTCGGGGACGGGGCCCCGTTCCTGGAGAGCCCTCAGCGTCGTGACCAACAGGCGGGCCTTACCGGTGAAGAGCGCCTCGACCGCCTCCACCCGGAGGCCGCCGATCTCCAAGTGCGTCTCCGTGGATTCGTAGGGAAGAGCCTCCCTCTGCGGGTACAAGTGCGATGCACCCGGGCCGAGGAGTACATCCAGGTCCGTCTCGATCGCGGCGGCGGCCCGGGGATCAGGCGCGACGGCCACGAAGAGGCGGTCGGGATGGCGCTCATGCAGGGTGGCCAGAATAGCTGCGGGCGTAGACCCGGTCGCCCCCCCTATTCGGTACGATTCACCGTTGCTCGGGAGAGCGCCGGCCAAACCCATGAAGGCCGGGCAGGAGGCTATGGCCTCCAACACAGGGTGGGGAAGAGAAGTCACTGGCCGGACGGTGGGCCCCCGTGAGAGGGAGCGGGAAGCATCGAGCCGCCTCGCGCCCGCGCAGGGCCGGTCGCGGCGACCAGGCTTTCCAGCACGAGAACTCCCAGGGCCATGATGAGGACCTGCCACCACACCTCCGGCCCCCGGCCGCTGACGAACACCGAGCGCGCCCAACCGGTGCTGTCCTCCACAATGGAGAGCGGTGCACCCACCAGTCCGAGTAACTCGCGAGCCTCGATGCGTTCGAGTAGGGACTCGTCACTTGGGGTGTTCAGTGCCACGTACGCGATCGGGGCGTCCTCTCGATAGACCGTGTAAATGCCGGACAGGCGAGTTTCTCGAAGGACGCCCGTACCATCCACGGGAAGTAGAGTTCCTTCAGGGTCCTTCACTCCAGTTGCACCCTCCGGAAGAGGTATCGGTTCGCCGGTGGTCAAGAAGGGAGCCGAGGCCCCGTCATCCGCCCACCCCATCACCATCCATTCGAGCAGTGGCAGCAGCGACGCTGTGATCGGAAGGTTCGTAGCCTCCGGTTCGAGCGGAGAGGCCAACAGGAAGAACGGTCCGCGGCTGCTCCTTCCGCGCACCAGCCATGGCTCGCCGGTCGTGAGGCGCACGATCACCTCGGACTCGGATCCGGCGGCACCACGGGGAGTCATACGGTAGTGCTCGAACACCCGAACTCCGTCCAAAGCGATCGGTGACCTCGAGGCGCCCAGAGGTGTTTCCCCCTCGGCCTCGGCGGGCGCGAAGCGCCACGAAATCCCACTGGAGGCCAGGCGACGGTTCAGGGCCGGCAACCGGGTCACGTCCCGGGAGGGGACCACGATAGCCGTCGCCCCTGCGCGGCGGCTGTCAAGCCCGGCACCTCCGACGGCCATCAGGACGTCCGCCTCGGTGACCGCAGCCCGCCGCAACCGGCCCGCGTTCTCGAGCACCGCCAGAGCTCGGGACAGGAAGAACGACTGGGAGGCGTCGGCCCAGACACTCGGCGGCGGCAGCACGATGAGGGAGAAATATTGCCGGTCATCGAGGCCGAGGGCGTCCGGGTCGGTTTCCACGTACCCGCTGACAGGCCCTTCGGCAAAGGGACCCAGCGAAAGGAGTGTAGGGCTTCCTTCCGGAGCGCTCGCCGCCCCCCGGATCCGGTTCTCGACCACCAGGCGTATCGGGGCGACCGGGTCGGAACCGCCCGACACCCTCACGGTGATCTGGGAGGGCTGGTTGGCGAGGGGGGGAAGGCCACCACCGATCAGGAGCTCGTCGAGGTAGCGGTTGACTGGATCGTCGTCTATGCCGTCGTAGATGACCACCGGGACGGCCGCAACGTCACTCCTAGCGGGCCCGCCTTTGAAGGCTGTACGCTGAAGGTCGGAGACCAGGTGGATCTCGGCCGCCGGAAGGCCCGCGCCCGCGACCAGCGTGGCGGCGTGTTCGATGCTCTCGAGCAGGTCCCCCCGCCCGCCGCTCACTGCCGTCTCGTCGATCCACCGGCCCACCTCTTCGAGGGAGCCGGTGAGCGCGACACTCCAGGGCTCCCCGGCCCGTAGCAGCCACACCTTGTCCTCTCTGCTGGCGCGGGCCACGCTTTGCCGGGCGACGCTCTTGAGATGGTCGAGCGTACGGCCTTGACCCACAACGCGCCCCGAGCTCATCGAGTTGTCCAAGACGATGACCAGCGCCGTGGGGTCGTGCACGCCCCCGCCCCCACCGATGAATGGCCGGGCCGCTGCCAGAGCGAGCAACAGGATCGCCCCGATCCTCAGCGCCAGGAGAAGGACCTGGCGAAAACGAATCGTGCGCGCGTGTTCCTTCTCGGTGCGCTTGAGGTAACGCAGCGCCGGGAAGGCCACGCGCCTCGCGTCGTGGCGGTGGAACGAGTGCAGGATGAGGGGCACTGCGACCGCGGCTCCCGCCAGTAGCAGAAGCGGACTCAGGACACCCATCAGCCCAGGCGCTCGCGTTTGTGCAAGTACGCCTTGAGTGCCCGCGACAGTGGGGTGTCGGTGTCCACCACGACGTAGTCGATCCCGTAAGGCTTGAGGCTGCGCTCCCACTCGCCGAGAGCGTCCAACACGGCTTCCCTATAGGCCGCCCGTACGTCGGCCACGCTCACGCTCAACTCGTCGCCGGTCTCGGGGTCGAAGAACCGTGTATCACCAGTATGTGGTAGCTCGCGCTCGCCCGGGTCGATCAGGTGCAGCACAAGCACTTCGTGGCCTCGATGCCGCAGGAAGCGTAGGGCGGTCAACGTGGTGTCCGAATCCACCAGAAGGTCGGATAGAAGCACCACCAGGCCGCGCCTCCGCAGTCGCACGGCGATCTCCTTCAGCGCCGTGTGGGCCGCCGTTCCCGCCTCGGGCGCCAGCTTCGTGAGGTGGCGCAGCAGTACATACCAGTGGAGCTGACTGCCTCTCGGCGTGACGTGTGTGATGATCTCATCATGGAAGGCGGCTAGGCCGACCGAATCGCCTTGCCGAAGGAGAATGAGGG
Source organism: Gemmatimonadota bacterium (assembly GCA_036986155.1). Classification (GTDB taxonomy): domain Bacteria; phylum Gemmatimonadota; class Gemmatimonadetes; order Longimicrobiales; family Gaopeijiaceae; genus JACZXQ01. The sequence goes on from BTRA01000006.1 coordinate 38,075, forward strand.
CCAGTGAGGCCGCCAGGTGTTTGGCGTACCAAAGCTTGGTCGGTAGCGACTCCGGATCCGAGCTCCACCCCATCGAGGCGCTCACGTCCACGAGTAAGTAGGCCTTGAGGCTGGTCTCTTCCTCGAACTGCTTCACATAATAGCGGTCCGAGCGCGCCCACATGCGCCAGTCGATGTAGCGTAGGTCGTCGCCCGGTTGGTACGCGCGCAGCTCGGCAAACTCGGCCGAGAACCCGCGGTGGGGTGAGCGGTGAAGGCCCATGATGAAGCCCTCCACCACTTGGCGCGCGATCAACTCGACGCCGCCCAACTGCGAGAGGGTGGCCGGGTCCATCAGGTCGGGCCGGCCCCGGGGGGACGCGGGATACGCTAGGTCGCTCATGTGTGCCGCCGAAGCTAGGTCCGCAGGCCCAATATGATCAACTCCAGCTCCATTACGGCTGTACTGCCTCGACAGGCCTATAGTTATCTTCCTGGGTCGCAGAACCTAGGCCGTCGCCATCGAACCGCGAGTGCCGCGTGCTCCTCGATCACATTCGAAACTTTTGTATCATCGCCCACATCGATCACGGGAAGTCGACGCTTGCCGATCGTCTGCTGGAGGCGACGCATACGCTGGATGAGCGCGAAATGCGGGAGCAGGTGCTCGACACGAACGAACTGGAGCGGGAACGGGGCATCACCATCAAGCTCCACGCCGTGCGCATGGCGTACGCGGCTCCTGGGGGGGGCGAGTACGTGTTCAACCTCATCGACACGCCGGGTCACGTAGACTTCACCTACGAGGTGTCGCGCTCGCTTGCGGCCTGCGAGGGGGCCGTGCTGGTAGTAGACGCTTCGCAGGGCGTACAGGCCCAGACGCTCTCCAACCTCTTTCTCGCGCTGGACGCCGACCTCGAGATCATCCCGGTCATCAACAAGATCGACCTTCCCGGAGCCGAGCCCGCACGGCGGCAGGAGGAACTCTCCGACCTGCTGGGCGTGGAGCAGGACTCGATCCTCCTCACCAGCGCCAAAGACGGTGTCGGGATCGAGCCCATCCTGGAGGCGATCGTCGAGCGGATCCCTCCACCTGAGGGCGATCCCTCCGCCGCGTTACGCGCCCTGATCTTCGATTCGTTCTACGATCAGTACCAGGGTGCCATTCCGAGCATTCGCGTGGTGGACGGTGCGGTCAGACCGGGGATGGAGATCACGTTCGGAGCCGTCACTGACCGGTACGAGGTAACCGAGGTGGGCTTCCTGAGGTTGGGAAGGGTGCCGCAGCCCGAGTTATTGCCCGGAGAGGTCGGTTATGTGGCCGCCGCCATCAAGGCCGTCTCTCACACGAGAGTGGGCGACACGGTGTTGGATGCAGCCGACCGGGCGGAGAACCTCCTCGCCGGCTACCAAGAAGTCCATCCGATGGTCTTCGCCGGGGTCTATCCCACGGACACCGACGACTACGAGGCTCTCAGGGACGCTCTCGACAAGCTCAGGCTCAACGATGCCAGCCTACACTTCGTGCCGGAAACATCGGTGGCGCTCGGGTTCGGTTTTCGATGTGGGTTCCTCGGTCTGCTCCACATGGAAATCGTGCAGGAGCGTCTCGATCGTGAATTCGGCGTCGATCTGATCACCACGGTGCCGAATGTGGAGTACAAGGTCATCCTCACCGATGCGACTGAACTAGCAGTGGAGAGTCCCGCAGCCCTACCTGACCGAGGCCGTATCGAGTCGATATCGGAGCCCGTGGTGAAGGCCAGAATCCTCTGTCCGTCCGAGTACATCGGGAACGTGCAGAAGCTGTGCCACGACCGACGGGGTATTTTTTTGGGAATGCAGTACCTCGATCCGCAGCGAGTGGAGTTGGAGTTCGAGCTTCCCTTGGCCGAGATCGTTCTCGACTTCTATGACCGGCTCAAAGGCGGAACGCGAGGATACGCGTCTCTCGACTACGAGCTGCTCGACTATCGCGCCGACGATCTGGTGAGGTTGGATGTCCTCGTGAACGGCGACCCTGTGGACGCCTTCAGCGTCATCATCCACAGGGAGAAATCGTACGACTACGGCCGCGACCTCGTCCGCCGGCTCAAGAAGCTCATACCTCGCCAGCAGTTCGCGGTAGCGCTCCAGGCCACGATCGGCTCTCAGGTGATCGCGCGGACCAATGTGAAGGCGTTCCGCAAGAACGTCACCGGTAAGTGTTACGGGGGCGACATCACGCGTAAGCGCAAGCTCCTGGAGAAACAGAAGGAAGGGAAAAAGAGGATGAAGCAGGTCGGATCAGTTGAGATTCCACAGGAGGCCTTTATGGCCGTCCTGCAGCTCGGCGACTCCTGACCGGCGACGGCCGTCCGATGTCCAAGACCCCGTGCAAGCGACTCGGAGTAGTGGGCACGATGGTGTGGGACACGATCCTCAACCGTGACGTCCGCGAGCACCCCGCTCAGGAGTGGGGAGGTATTTGCTATGGGTTGAGCGCCCTCGAAGCCTCGCTTCCGCCGGATTGGGAGATTGTGCCTTTTCTCAAAGTCGGCTCCGACCTCGCCGAAGAGGCGCTTCACTTCTTGCATTCCCTTCCGCGTGTGCGGGTGCGTGAGGGTGTGGTGACCGTGCCCACACCTAACAATCGGGTAGAGATTCGGTACGAGGGAGAGACACGCCGTACGGAAAAGCTACAGGGCGGCGTGCCGCCCTGGGCTTGGGTCGAACTCGCGCCCTTGGTGCGTGAGTGTGACGCGGTCTACGTCAACTTCATCTCGGGCTTCGAGATGGATTTGGATACGGCTCGCGCGTTACGCGCGGGTTACGGAGGGCCGACATATGGCGACCTGCACTCACTCTTTCTCGGCATGGGTGCGCACGGTATGCGCATTCCTCAATTGCTCCCCTCTTGGGGCGACTGGTTGAGGTGCTTCGACGCCGTGCAGATGAACGAAGATGAATTCGAGTTGCTGGGCTCCGTGACGGGAGATCCCTGGGAGTTGGCCGCGAATGTCGTTGGGCCCGAACTCAAGTTGATCACGGTAACGCTCGGTGAGCGGGGCGCCGCTTACGTCGCGGGTGCGGGCTTCCATGCTGATCCCACGACTTGGTCCAAGACGAGGCAGCGGGTCGCAACGCCGGGTACGGCCCGCAGTGGCATGGTCCCGGTCGAGGGGGGGCGCGTTTCTGGAGACCCGACTGGCTGTGGTGACGTGTGGGGGGCTACCTTCCTCGCCCGACTCATCGGTGGAGACTCGCTGGAGGTGGCCCTGGCACGGGCGAATCAAATGGCGGCGAAGAACGTGGGGCACCGGGGTGCAGAGGGGCTTCACCGTCACCTCGTCGGACGACTCTCCACCGACCGAGGAATTCGGTGAAGATCGTCGCCCTCCCGGCTTCCCTCGACTTCAAGACCTACGAGCAGGTTTTCGATGAAGTGGCTTCGACGCCGGACGGGAATGTGCTCTTCGATGGTCGCCACCTTCGTTTCGTAGATCCCAACGGCATGGTGAACCTGCTGGCGGCCGGCACGTTGGCGCGGTCGCGGAAAGGGGAGCCCGCCCGCCTCGAGTTTCCCGACCAGTCGGAGGTGGCCGGTTATATGGCGCGAATGGGCTTTTTTCGCGCTGCGGAAGGTGTCTTTGAGGTGGTTGGCCACCCCCCCAAGAGGTCAGAGGGCCCGTCGGATGTGCTCCTCGAGATCACACCCATTGCGAAGAACAGCGACGTCCACGACGTCGTGGATCGAGTCCAGCAGCGCGCTGGGGCCATTCTCTCCCGCAGGCTCAACTATCCGCCCACCGCCGTCGTTCAATTCAGCGTGATCCTGAGCGAAGTGTGCCAAAACATACTCGAGCATGCCGAGGCGCCTGGGTGGGTTGCCGCGCAATCCTACAACTGGACCCAGCGCCTCGGGCGTCAGGTTGTCGTGATCTCGGTAGCCGACATGGGGCGAGGGTTCCAAGGCTCTCTTTCGGACGAACATTCGGCCCGCTTCGGCGATCGGTGGGGAGACGCCACAGCCTTGGAAGCCGCTTTCATTCATGGGCTTACGAGATTCCCGGATTCCGGGAGAGGGCAGGGAATCCAGCAGATCCGCAAGCAGGTTCGGCGGTGGGGGGGGCTGATTTCCATCCGCAGCGGGAGCGCACGCATCGCCGACGTCCCGAAATGGGAGGACGTGCCGCCACTCACTGAAGGCCTGACTGCCTTCCCCGGCGCTCAGATCAACATCATCATCCCGGAACACGCGAACCATGATGCGTGAACTCGGCATAGATCCGGTGCCTATCGACGTGGGGGGCATGTTGCAGAGATCTGTGGCCACTCTGTACTCCCATCTCGTCACCCGACCCACGGGCAGGGCGGTCCGGCTCGCGATCGAATCACAACTCGCCGAAGTCTCGCGGTGCGCTCTGTCGCTCATCGACCTCTCGGAAGTCACGGTGCTGGACTTCTCCTGTGCCGACGAGGTAGTCGCCAAGTTGCTGCTTCGCTTCCTCGAGGAGGACCGCCCAGGCGATGCCTACTTCGTTCTCAGAGGGCTGGGGGAGCAGCATCGTGAACCCATCACGACCGCGCTTGAGCGCCAGAACCTGCTGGCTGTGGCCCAGTTGGACGGGGCCGGCTTCGAGCTGATCGGTGCTCGAACAGCAATAGAGGAGTCCACCTGGGAAACTCTCGAGGAGGCGGGACACGTCAGGGCCGATCGAGTGATGGAGATCTTCCCTGATGAACCCGAGCTGCTCGCGCTAGCTGTCTTGGTGGAGCGGCGCGTAGTCGTCCGGCATGTCGATTCCGATGGCTATTACGCATTGAGCGCGCTCGCGCGCGATCTTCCAGCGCACCCGTCCAACGCCAAGGAATAACCGGAATGTCCGACAACCACAGGGAATCGGGGCTCTCCACCCGCGCCATCCATTCAGGAAGCCCACGACCGGAGCCCGGCGCGCCCGTAGTGCCCCCGGTGGTGATGAGCTCGACGTTCTACGGGGGGAAGGCCGATGAACCCGGTCCTCTTCGGTATTCACGCTACGGCAACAACCCCAATCAGGAGCAGGTGGCGGCGAAGATGGCAGCCCTCGAGGGGACGGAGGCCTCTCTCCTGCTGAGCAGTGGGATGGCCGCCATCGCGCTCACGGTCTTGTCAGCGACTGAGGCGGGCGATCACGTCGTGGCTTCACGGCATCTGTATGGCGCGACCCAAGAGCTGTTCACACATGAACTGCCGAGGCGCGGGATCGAGGTGACGTTCATTGATCCTGGAGACGAGGCAGAGTGGAGACACGCTCTCCGCGAGAGAACCCGTGTACTCTATCTCGAGGTGCCTACCAACCCGGCGCTGCGCGTGTTCGACCCTCGCGTCCCCGCGTCCGTGGCCAACGAGCACGGGCTGCTCTTCGCGGTGGACACGACGTTCGCTTCGCCGGTGAACGTGCGTATGGCCGACCTGGGCGTGCATGCGGTGATCCACAGCGCAACGAAGTATTTGGGCGGCCACACGGATCTGATCGCCGGCGTGGTCTCGGGTTCACGGGAGCTGGTTGGAAACGTTCGGGACCTCATGAAGCTCTACGGCCCATCGCCCGACCCGCACATGGCATGGCTCTTGGGCCGTGGTCTGCGGACGGTCGTGGTGCGCATGGCCCGACACAACCAGAATGCGTTGGCCTTGGCGCGGTGGTTCGCTGAGCGGCCCGAGGTCGAGGCCACGATCTACCCGGGCCTCGAGAGCCATCCCGACCACGCCCTCGCGTGTGAACTGCTCGACGGCCACGGAGGAATGCTGTCAGTGATCCTGAAGGGCGGCGGCGAGGCGGCGGATGCCTTCGCCGAGGCCGTTACGCTGGCGCTCATCGCGCCGAGCCTGGGTGGTGTGGAGACGCTGATCTCCCAGCCCAGGTACACTTCGCATCGCCATCAGAAGCCCGAGGAACGAGAGGCCATAGGTGTGCCCGACGGGTTTCTGAGGATCTCGGTGGGTCTCGAAGACGTGGATGATCTGACGGCGGACTTCGACCGTGCCTTGCGGGAGTCGCAACGATGAAACGCGCCCTTTTCTTGGCGGCATCGAGCGTCGCCTGGCTGGGATTCGCGTTGATCTTATGGACGTTTTTCCTGGTCAGGGGCCCGGCACCCCGGAGTGGTATGTTGGCCGTCGACGGTCTCGGTGGCCCGGTCGACGTGCTGCGCGACACCTTGGGCGTGCCGCACGTATGGGCCGAGTCCGTGGAGGATGCCGTCTTCGCACAGGGTTTCGTGCATGCCTCCGATCGGCTTTGGCAGATCGAGATGTTTCGCCGCGTAGCTACGGGGCGCCTCAGCGAGATCTTCGGCGATGCGACGCTTTCTTCCGATCGGTTCCTGCGCACTCTGGGTATGGCACGGGCCGCCGAACGCGCTGTGGAGGCCCTCGACCCCGAGTCGTTGGTGATGGTCGAAGCCTACGTGAGAGGCGTGAACACCGCGATCGAGGATCTCGGTGGACCGCTGCCCCCCGAGTTCGTGTTGCTCCGTATGCGGCCGGAACCTTGGACGGTAGCCGACGCGTTGGCGATCGAGAAGATCATGGCCTGGGATCTGACCGAGTATGGAGTGTCACTGAGCGTCGCTGCCGCAAGGGTGGCCCTGGACGACGAGGCCTTCGCGCTGGTGCGACCCGGCTATCCGGAGTGGGGCACGACGGTTCTCCATGATGGCGAAACGGTAACGTCTTCGGCCTTGTCGTCGGGGGTGCGGGCTCAGGATGGAGGCCGGCGACCGCGGTCCGTCGAGTCACCTGCCGAGCTGTCTCTCGAGTTGCTTGCGTCGGCGACTATCCCCGCGGACGCCCTCCCTTTCCTCGAGCTCGTCAACGTGGTACGGGCGTCGAACTCCTGGGTGGTGGGTGGCTCACGCAGCCGGTCCGGCAAGCCGTTGGTGGCCAACGACATGCACTTGGGCCTAAATGCCCCGACCATATGGTACCTCGCGGGGCTACACGCCCCCGGGCTCGACGTCGTGGGCATGACCCTCCCGGGCAGCCCGTTCGTGACCGCTGGGCATTCGGCGGCGGTTGCGTGGGGTTTCACCAATGCGGTCGTCGACGATGCCGACTTCTTCATCGAGAGGGTCGACCCGTCCGACCCTACGCGATACCTGACGCCCGAGGGCTCCCGGCCCTTTACAGTGCGAGAAGAGAGCATCGTGGTTCGGGGCCGCGATGAGCCGGTGAGCTTCGAAGTGCGTGAGACCCGGCACGGACCCATCATGACTCCGGTGGAAAGTCGGGCGGGTGATCAACTGCTGGCGCTCCGCTGGGTTGCCCACGATGTCTCGACGACCTCTATCGCTCTACGGGCGATGAACATGGCCCAGTCGGGCGAGGAGTTCATCGACGCCGTCCGGTTGTTCACCAACCCCCATCAGAATGTCGTCTTTGCCGACACAGCGGGCATGTTCGGTTATTGGATGGCGGGGCAAGTGCCTCTACGGCGCAGTGGACGCCCGCCCTTGTTGCCGGTGCCCGGCTGGACCGGCGAGGATGACTGGGTCGGGGTCTTGCCGTTCGACGAGCACCCCCACGTGATCAACCCCGAGAGGGGTTACGTCGCGACGGCCAACAACCGGCAGAGCCGGGGGGGTAGCGACCTGCTGATCACCGACGGGACTTGGGCACCTCCCTATCGCGCGATGCGTATCGAGGAATTGATCGAGGGCCAGGCCCTCCACGACGCCGGCAGCCTGGCCGAAATCCAGATGGACGTGACGAGCTCCTTTGCGCTGCGATACAAGGGCTTTGCCGCGGGAATACTCCGGGAGGGTGGCTTCGATGAGGAGGCGGCCTCGCTCGAAGCCTGGGACGGCACAGCGGCCAAGGATAGCCGGGCGGCGACGCTCTTTATGTCCTGGCGGGCGGCCATGATCACTGGTCTGCGCAGGAGGCTCTACGGCGGACCTTCGGGCTATACACCCCAGCGCGCGGTCGAGCGCGTGATCGACCAACATCATCCGATTCTGGACTCGCTGGCTCCGGCCGCCGCGCGGCAGGCTGTCGAGGTTGCCGCCGGCCTCGTCTGGGGTGAGGCCCAACAGCTGAGCTTGGATCATCCGCTCGGCCAGATTCCGGTAATCGGTCCCCTTCTGGGCTTCGGCCGACGAGGTATTCCCCGCGAGGGTTCCTCGGGCTCCGTGAACGTGGCCCACTCGTCCGGCGGGCGGCCTCCGTTTCGCATGACGTATGGTGCCAGCGAGCGGCACGTCGTGGACATGGCCGACGTCGATGGGTCGGGCGGGTTCATTCTCCCTGGTGGTCAATCGGGCTATCCGCGAAACCCGCACGCCTTCGATCAGCTCGAGCGGTGGTTGGACGGCGAGTTGTTCCTTCTGCCCGTGCGCCGGTCCAATGTCGAAGCCAAGACCGTGACCCGTCTGCGGCTCGTTCCGCGCTAGTGCTCCCCGGCCTACTCTTCCCCCATGAAGGGGTAGCGGTAGTCCGTGGCGGGCACGAGGGTCTCCTTGATGCTCCGGGGCGACGTCCAGCGCAGTAGATTCAGGGCCGAACCTGCCTTGTCGTTGGTGCCGCTGGCCCTGGCGCCCCCGAACGGCTGCTGCCCGACCACGGCTCCGGTGGGCTTGTCGTTCACATAGAAGTTGCCCGCGGTGAACCGAAGCGCTCCTGACGCCTCCGCTACCGCCCGCCGGTCCTCCGCGAACACGGCACCGGTGAGCGCATAGGCGGACCCGGAATCGACGAGCTCGAGTGTCTCGGCCCAGGCGTTGTCTGGGTAGGCGTAGATGGTCACCACCGGCCCGAAGATCTCGTCTCGCATGGATTCGTAGTCGGGCTTGTGAGCCCGAATTATCGTCGGCCGAATGTAGTAACCCTCCGAATCGTCACATTCGCCACCGGCGATGACATCTGCGTCGTCCGAGGCCTGCGCCCGGTCGATGTAGCCCTTGATCTTGTCGAAGGCCCGCTTGTCGATCACGGCGCACATGAAATTGCGGAAGTCCACCGGGTCGCCCATGGTCAATGATTGCGTCTCTTCGACGAGTCCGGCCTCCATTTCGGCCCACATGCTCGCCGGCACGAAGACCCGCGACGCGGCGCTGCACTTTTGGCCCTGGTACTCGAACGAACCCCGCACGATGGCGGTCCGGACTTCCGCCGGATTGGCGGACGAGTGCGCGATGATGAAATCCTTGCCACCGGTCTCGCCCACGAGCCTGGGGTAGGTTCGGTAGTCCGCGATGCGCTCACCCACGGTCTTCCAGAGGCTCTGGAACACTGCGGTGGAGCCTGTGAAGTGGACGCCCGCAAAGTGGGGGCTCGCCAGCATTCCCTCCGTGACTTCGGCGGGGTTCCCGGGGAGGAAGTTGATGACCCCTGGCGGTAGGCCGGCGGCCTCGAAGAGGCGCATCAGGTAGTAGCTGCTAAGTAACGCCGTGGAGGACGGCTTCCACACGACCGTGTTGCCCATGATGGCCGGCGCGGACGAAAGATTCCCACCGATCGAAGTGAAGTTGAATGGAGATACCGCGTAAACGAACCCCTCCAGGGGCCGGTATTCGGTCCGATTCCACATCCCCGGGCTGGACATGGGCTGTTCGGCGTAGATCCGCTCCGCGAAGTAAAGGTTGAAGCGCAGGAAGTCGATCAATTCGCAGGCCGCATCGATTTCGGCCTGATGTACGGTCTTGCTTTGTCCCAGCATGGTCGAGGCGTTGACGATGTCTCGCCATGGACCAGCTAGGAGGTCCGCGGCCCGGAGGAAGATCGCCGCCCGCTCGGCGAACGGCATTGCACTCCACTCGCCGAAGGCCTCCTGGCTGGCCACGACCGCCCGCTGGATCTCTTTGGGGCCGGCCCGGTGGCACCGCGCGATTACGTGACCATGCCGGTGGGGCATGATCACGTCCTTCATGGTGCCCGTATGGATCTCCTCCCCTCCGATGATCAGGGGAATCTCCACCTCAGCGGCGGCCACGTCGTTGAGTGCGGATTTCAGAGCGTCGCGCTCGGGATCACCCGGCGCGTGGGGTCGGACAGGCTCGTTGTCGGGCGAAGGAACTTGAAACGTACCGTTCATGGTATGAGGCGTCGCGATATTTCTGAGTCTGCTTGGGTAGCCGGAGCCGGCGATCTACCAGAATCTCGCCCTGGATACACCCTGTCGCAAGCGCTGCCAGCCGCCCTGGGTTTTCGGATGGTAGCTGTAGTAATACTGCAGGTAATAGCTTTCTTCCGCAGTACTGGTCGAGACCTCGTTGAGCACCGCTCCAAACAGCCTCACACCCACGCGCCGGAGCTGATCGACGCCCCGCTCGGCGGCCCGTTGCTCCGTCTCACCCGAGCGAAGCACCAGCACCACTCCGTCCGTATGCGCGCCCAGTACGGCCGCATCGGTGACCGCCAGGACAGGCGGACTGTCGATGATGATGTGGCTGTACTTGCCTTCGAACTCCTCCAACAGGCGCTGCATGCTCTTGGAGTTCAGCAACTCGGAGGGGTTCGGGGGGAAGGGTCCACTGGGGAGCATGTCCAAATTCGGCAGCACGTTCGGGCGGATGGCTTCACGTGGTTCGGAGTCCCCGACCAAAAGGTTCGTCAGCCCCGGTTCACGCAACACGTCCATGGCCCGGTGGAGTGCCGGGCGTCGTAGGTCGGCGTCGATTATGAGTACGCGCTGCCCCTGTTGGGCCAGCATCACGGCGAAGTTGACCGCCGTCGTGGACTTTCCTTCGCTCGGGCCGGCGCTGGAGAAGAGGATGGTCTGGATCGGTTCGTCCTCCGTGCTCATGAACATCAGGTTCATGCGCAGGTTTCGGTACGCCTCGGCCGCAGGATCGAGTGGATCGAGCGCCACGATCATCGGCAGACCTTCGCGTTCGCCGGTCTCCATCTCGTCCACCTTGCGCAGCCGCGGAATGATGCCGAGCACCGGGATGCCGAGCAGGGTTTCCACGTCTGCGCTCGTGCGAACGGTTCGATCCAAATACTCGAGGAAGAACGCCGCTCCGACTCCAAGAATGATTCCGAGCAAGGCTCCGAGAACGAGATTCAATTGCCCTCTGGGCACGGCGGGCGTCGCTCCGACGGCCGGATCGACGACATCCACGTACGGGCTAGCGCTGGCCGCGGTGATCATTGCCTGCGAGAGCTGCGCTCTGAGGAACTGTACGTTCTGTGCGTCGATGCCCTGTTGCATTTGCAACTCTTCCAGGCGGTTTTCCAGCCCAGGGAAGAGTCGTTGCGACGAGCGAATGGACTCGAGTTCTCCCTCGCGGGCGCCAAGTTGGTCGCTGATGACCGTCAGGTTGGCCATCACGGCCTCTCTGAGCTGTCCCTCGATTTCCTCGAGCTGTGCGCTGACGGCCCGCACGGCCGGATGCTCCCGGGTCTGCCGTTTCTCTGTCAGGAGCCTCTGCATCTCCTGCTGCCGGCTCTGCATACGGTCGGCCAGCGAGCGGATCTGTGGATTCACACCCTCCGGTAGGATCGCGAGGAAGGTGACCAGGTCAACCTCGAGTACACCCGAGTTCTCCAAGTCGACCCGTAGCTGTTCGAGAGCGTCCCGTTGATCCTCGAGCTGTTCGATCGACGCGATCGTGGCCTGCATGTCGTTCACCAACTGCTGCTCCTGCACACTCAGATTGGTGAAGTCCTGGCTCTCCTTGAAATCCCGGATGCTCCTGAACGAGCGCCGGAGCTGGCTACGTGCGCTGTCGAGCTGCTGTTCGATGAACTCCACATCGCCCACTGCGCGGATCTTGACCTTGTCGGCGCCGTATTTTCGAAGTGCTTCGGCCGCTTGGTTGAGAATCTGAGGTGCCAGTACCTGGTCGCCGGTCGTGTACGTGACGTCGATGATGTCGGTGTCGAGACGGGGTACGGCGGTGAGCCCGCCGGTCACGTAGGCGGTCACCCAGTTGGCGGGCACGATCTCCAGACGGTAGATACGCTCTTCCGTAGGTGGAAATTGAGGAACGAAGCGAACCCAACCGGCGTCCAGAAGAGTGTGCACACTCGCCGTCCCGAGAAGCTCCCCCGTCTGACCAAGGAGTCGGGCGGTGTCGCCGGCGTCATCGTAGCGCAGTTCCAGCGGTGCGTCGGGTGCGTCGTCAGCGACCCACGCCTGGGTGAACAAGTCTGAACGTGGCATCTCAGCATCGCTGGGCTTCAACCGGAGGCCAAGATTCGCGACGACATTAAGCGCTATGGGAGTAGAGCGGAGTAGCTCGATCTCCGACTTCATAGGATCGACGAAAATATCGAGTCCCGAGACTCGTGTGCCACTGGTCAGCGAGCGTGACCTGCTCAGTGGGTCGTTGACCTGGAGTGAGAGATGCGATCGAAAGAAGGTCCGCTGCCGCGACACGGCCCAGATGGCAGAGGCCGTCGTGACGGCGAAGATCAACAGAACCAACCAAAGCCTACGCGTGATGACCTGCCAATAGTCGGCAAGGTGAGGCGAGTGGCCTCCGTAGTCCTCGTCCACGGGGCCGTGTCGGTCTTGGTCTTCGGTCATTCTCGTTGCGAGCCTCCTAGAAAACTTGGGTTACCCTCTCCATCCAGGCGGAGGCGCGAGGATGGGAAACAGATGTTCCAAACCTGTTCTCGATCAGGTGGGAACGCAACACTTTCGGTACTTTCAATATAGATACCCCTGGATTGCTGTGGGTAGGGAAAGAACTTAGTTTCTTCGTGATGCGGTCGCTCGGTCGCGTCGCGGTGCATCGGGACGCCCGGGAAGCAGGACCATGTCCGATTCCGTCAACACCCGAATCCTGGAAGTGCTGGAGTCGATTCGACCTGCCCTTCAGGCCGACGGAGGAGACCTCGAGTTCCTGTCGTTCGACCGCGGCAACGGGATCGTAGAGCTTCGGCTGCTGGGCGCTTGTGAGTCGTGCCCGATTTCGATGATGACCCTGAAGCAGGGGATCGAACGCCGGCTGAGGGGCAGTGTCCCGGAAGTGACCGCGGTCAATGCGGTGTAGGATCGACCAAGTGCCGACGGCGTCCCCTCTGGGGCGCCTTTCTTTTGGCCAACGGGAGTGGATTCTCCATGAGTGACGATACTCTGCATCAGTCGGTCCTCGACGCCTTAGCGACCCTCATGCATCCCGACGCCGGCCAGGATGTCGTGAGTAGCGGCCTGGTCCGTAACGTGGAAGTCGGGGAAGGTGGTGCGGTCAGGTTTTCGTTCGCGCCAGGTCCGCGCGACCCGGGATCGCTCGCCCGGGAGGCCCGAAAGGTCGTCGAAGGCGTGGACGGGGTCTCGTCGGTAAAAGTGGACGTCCAGCTTCCCCAGGCTGCGGGGAGTGGAACACCGTCGGTTCCACCTTCGCGAGGGCCGGCGCCTGGGTCTGTCCCGGCTCCCACACCCTCCCCGGGTCTGTTGAAGAATGTCGACGCCATCGTCGCGATCAGCTCGGGCAAGGGCGGGGTCGGAAAGTCCATGGTCGCCGCGAATCTCGCCACAGCCCTCGCTTTGGGGGGGAAGCGGGTCGGCTTGCTGGATGCTGACATTTACGGTCCGAACATCCCTTTGATGTTTGGACAGGACGATCGTCCTAAAGTAAAGGGTGATCGCGGCCGGGAGATGATCGAACCGCTCGAGGCTCACGGCGTGCGCCTCATGAGCTTGGGCTTCCTTCTCGACAAAGAGCAGCCAGCGATCATGCGCGGGCCCCTCATCAGCGGAATCTTGCGGCAGTTTCTGGAGCAGGTGGATTGGGGAGATCTCGATATCATGATCGTGGATATGCCACCGGGAACCGGTGATGCCCAGCTCTCGCTGGTGCAGACGATCGACCTTGATGGAGCCGTCATGGTTACGACCCCCCAGGAGGTGGCCCTCGGGGATGTGCGCCGTGGGATTCGCATGTTCGAGCGAGTCAACACGAGGGTGCTTGGGATTGTCGAAAACATGAGCGGCATGGCCTGCCCCCACTGTGGAGAAGCGGTGGACGTGTTCGGCTCAGGCGGCGGCAGGCGCCTCGCGGACGAGATGAAACTGCCCTTCCTGGGCTGTGTGCCCCTGGACCCGCGAGTTCGGACCGCAGGGGACGAGGGTGTGCCGTCCGTTACCGGGGCCGCGGACCCCGCTGCCGCCAAGGCGCTCCAAGGTGTCGCG
>BTRA01000007.1:0-48097 GCA_036986155.1 Gemmatimonadota bacterium
CACCGGGGCCGAGCGAGGGCAGGGAGTCAACATCGAAGGTATCCGTCTCCACGAGCTCGAAGCGCTCGTCCGAAGTGAGTGGCGCCGGCGCCTGGGCGCCGAAAGTTACCATCGCCGTCACCCCGAACAGCTCATTCGGGCGCTCGCCCTATATGCACTCATCCCCAACAGCCCGGTTCTGGAAAGCGAGCTCGAGTCGAGCATCTGGGATTTGGTGGCCGAGTTGGCGAGCGAGACGAAGAGTCGAGCGGCGGTTCAGACCGAGCTGGGAGAGCTCGTCATGGCGATACGAGCAGTCCTCAAGAGGAACGGGGTGCCTTGGGACCGCATTCTCACTCTCACCGATCCGGTTCGAACCTGGGTGGAGTCCATGATGGATTGGCCGGGCGGGCTAACGGTATCGTCAAAGAGTCGAGACGCGTAGGGCCTTCTCCGTCGTCGCCAAGAAGCCCAGCGCCGGGTCTTTGAAGTCCGCGTGCCTCAATAGCTCCCAGTGGTCACGCAGGTAGCTCTGCAAGAAGCGGATGACGTGTTCAAGCATGATCTGCTGGAAGCGGTGGTGGGTGGGGCTCCCCTTTCTCGACCCGAAGGCCACCAGGCGGACTTGATGGCCGGCCTCCGAGATGGCGGTTCCGGTCCTGAGGAGTTCATCGACGATGCGGCTCGTTTCCTGCGTCGGACAGCACCCGAAGCGAGAAAGCGCCGCCTCCAACACGGGACGCCGCTGGCCGCTCCGATTGAACTCCGCGACACCCTCCTTGACCTCGCCGATGATCATGTCGGCCATATTGATCGGGCATCCGAGTTCCGGGGCGGGCTCGAACCGCTCGACCGCCTTGCTGGCACCCGGGCTTCCCGGCACCAACCGACCCGCGTGGGGAAACCGAAAAGCCAGGATATCCAGGTCTGTCGCGGTCCTATACTGATCCGGACCCAGGGCCTCGACGATCGGGTACTCCGATACCGTAAAGTACCCGTTGACTCTCAAATATGCTTGGACGAACGCCACCGCATTGTCCACAGCCAGCTCCTAACCCGACACCCGGATTCGACAGTTCACCGTGACTCCCGCAGCACTCGGAGAGCCTCGCCAAACTCCTCCTGGCTGATCTCACCCTGCGCGAACCGCTGTCGAAGAGCCTCTTCGGCGACCTCGAGCTTTGCATCCCTGCCGTGCGTCGTCCCCCGCTCGGCGAACGCGATCCAGAAAGCCCAGATGAGCACGAGTAGGGTTCCTGCGACGAAGATCCACCAGGCCCAGTGCATGCCCATGAAAAGGCCGCCTTCATGCCAGGTGCCAGACATCTGCTCCTGTAGCCCAGCGAATGATTCCTGCATGGTCACTTCTCCCTCTTCGAGGAGGGCCAAATGGTCCTCGCCTCCAGCATAGAGCTGAGTCGTAAAGTGCGACCCGACGTGGGTCGACGGCACTGGAGAATAGTTGGGCGGAAGGCGTGAAGCTGTGATGAGAGGAGAATGAAAGATGCTTCATGGACCGAACTAGGGTCATGGGCCAGGCGTGGCCCCATCCGATCGGTCTTGTTTCGGGCGAGTCCTAGGGCGTGCGCCCGCGCGGAAGTACGACGGTGAAGGCCGCGCCGCCATCCCTGCGGTTGGTCGCTCGGACCTGGCCGCCATGCGCTTGGACGATTGCTCGGACGATCGCAAGGCCAAGGCCGGTTCCACCCTCTCCCCCGTCGGGGGTGCGCGACTGGTCTCCTCGGTAGAAACGCTCGAACACACGGTGCGGCGAATCTCCAAGACCTGGCCCCGTGTCCTTGACCTCGATCCTCACCCGGGCGTCGTCGCCCGCCACCAGAATACGGGCCTCGTCGCCGGATCGGCAGAACTTCACCGCGTTCGCTGTCAGGTTCCAGATGGCTTGGCTCATGAGATCGGGATCGAACATGCCTCGAGCGTCTCCGACGATCTCCAAGCCCAACACCACCCCCTTGTCACTGGCGCGGGTTTTTAGGCGCTCTACCACGCGCGATGCCTGCTCTCCGAGATCGGTCGGCCGCTGCCGAACCTGAAAGCCCCCGGCGTCCGACCGAGCCAGCGTCAGGAGGTCGTCGGTGATCCTGGAAAGGCGCATGACCTCTTCAAGGGAACTCGCAATGACGCTACGGTACTCCTCCGGATCACGCTCACTCCGCAGCGACAGCTCGAGCTCCCCCCACAACACGGTGAGGGGCGATCGGAGCTCGTGGCTCGCATCGGCCGTGAACCGGCGCTGCGACTCGAAAGCGTTGCGTAGCCGACCGAGCATGGTGTTCAACACCTGAACGAGCCGTTCGTATTCGCCGAATTCGGCGTACGTACTGATTCCCTGCTGTAGCGAGCCTGCCTCGATCGCCTCGGCCTGATCGGTGATCTCGCGGACGGGCCGGATCGCGCTACCCGCGAGCCACCAGCTTCCTACGAAACTGCCAACCACCATCAACAGGCCAATGCCTACGAGAACGATGCTGAATCGGGCGAGCATATCGTTCCGGGCCACCAATGAAGCCGCCACCTGAATCACGTGCGCTTCATGAGCCTGGCCCAAGCGCCCAAGCGGGTAATAGAGCGAACGGATCGGAACCATCAGATAGGTCGCCTCCCTCCACACCAATTCCCCTCCCGCCGACTCCTCGAGCGCCTGCGGATCAAGGGGGAGGTCGGCCGTCATATACCGGCTACGGACTAGACTCACACCATCCTCCCGCCACACCTGAGCGTAGCGGTTGAGCTCCTGAATGGACGCGGCTTCGTCAGGCGTCAACTGCCACTCGTAGAAGCTCATCCCTCCGGAGGGAGGATTGGTGACGGATGCGGCCTGAATCGTGGCGACGTTGAGAATGTTCGCGTCCAGCTCCCTATCCAGCACGACCCGGAGCGTGAAGAGGCTCATGGCCGAAATCGCCACAAAGCCCGCGGCGATCGTCGCTGAGAACCGCACCGCAAGTTGAAATTGGAATGAACGCCTCAATCGGGCTCATCCTGCTGGAACACGTATCCGACCCCTCGCAACGTATGAAGAAGGTCACTTTCACCCGCTTCGCCGAGCTTGCGCCGCAGGTTCCCAACATGAACGTCCACAACATTGCTCATGGGATCGAAGTGGAGGTCCCAGACCTTCTCGAGCAGCTCTGTTCTCCGAACCACCTGCTCAGGTCTCAGGACGAAAAACTCCAGAAGCTGGAACTCCTTGGGCGTGAGGTGAAGCCGTCTGCCCTGCCGGTGGGCGACGTGTTTGATGCGGTCGACTTCCACATCCTTGTAGATGAGCAGTTCCCCTCTCCCACTACCACCCCGACGGAGAAGCGCCCGGACGCGAGCGAAAAGCTCATCGAACCCGAACGGCTTCGTGAGGTAGTCATCTGCTCCGGCATCCAAGCCCATGACGATGTCCGCCTCCGAATCCATCGCCGTGAGCATGAGGACCGGGACGGAGGAGCCCGATTGTCGAAGCTCCCGTACCAACTCGAATCCGGTCTTTTGGGGGAGCATGATGTCAATCAGCAGTACGTCATAGTCGTAGACGCGTGCCTTCATTCCTCCGTCCACACCATTGTGGGCCACGTCGACGGCGTACCCTTCCTCGCGGAGACCTTTCTCGAGGAAGCTGGCGACCTTCTTGTCGTCTTCGATTACTAGGATTCGCATGTCGTCACTCCTGGGCGCGTGGCGAGTGCAGAACCGGGTAGACGCACTGCCGTCCCCTATTCTACCACCGCTCCGAGCCCAAGGGGGAGTCCCTCAACGCCAAGTCCTTTCGGACAACGTTTCGCTACGCACAATCTCGTGGGAGAATATGTACGATCCATGAATGTTCGGGGAGCGATCCTCAACGACTCCGCCGCGGACTGTATCGGCGCCGGTGGTCCGCAGGCGAAACTCGCGGTGAGGTCGCCCAACTCCTACTGTCCAAGCATCGACATGTGATCCGATGAGAGCGAGGGTGCATAGTGATGAGCGACCATTACGTCTGGCTTGTTTGGGCGAGCGCCTTTTTGATCCCATGGTTGATATTATTCGTCGCTTTTCCGCAGCATCGACGGCCCATGCTGTGGGCGAGCGCCTTCACCACGCCATTCGGTTTGACCGAGCCGTTCTTCGTGCCCGAGTACTGGAATCCACCGAGCCTGTTCGATCTTGCGGAACGGACCGGCTTCGACATCGAAAGCCTGATCTTTTCCTTCGGTATCGGAGGCGTGGCGGCGGTTCTCGTAAACGTGATGCGCGGCAGCAAGACCATGCCCATGGACGAGCACGAGCGACACGACCGACGACATCGGTACCATCGGCCGATCCTGTTGTCGCCGTTCGTCATCTTCGCCGTGCTCTTCTGGCTACCGTGGAATCCGATCTATCCCGGAATCGCGGCGATGCTTCTCGGTGCCCTCCTGAGCGCATGGTGCAGACCCGACCTGGCTCGGAGTATCGTGGTGGGGAGCCTCGTGTTTCTGGTTTACTACGCCGTCTTCTTGATTGCCCTCGAGACCTCGGCGCCCGGGTACATCGACCGCGTTTGGAATTTCGAGAATCTCACAGGCGTATCGCTGTGGATCTTCCCGCTGGAGGAGTTACTCTTTGCTCTGGCGTTCGGGTCTTATTGGGCCGGGGTCTACGAGCACTTCACATGGCATCGGCTCGAGCCGGCTTAGGGGAGGTGATCCACCGACGCCATGCGGAGATCAAGAGTCGGAAAGGAAGCTCAGGCCACGGCGGAGGCCTCATACAAGGTCTCCCGGGGTGGCACCGAGAGGAGCCCGCTGGGATAGGGCTTGCCCCACAATGCCTGAATGATCCCGATCCGTCCGGAAGCGAACATGTGGGCGCTACCGGCCATGTACAGGCGCCAAACCCGGTACGTTTCCTCGCCCACCTCACGCACCGCCCTACCCTTGCCTGCTTCGAGCCGCCGGACCCAATGACGCAGAGTCGTCGCGTAATGCTCCCTCAAGCTCTCCACGTCACGCAACTCGAGTCCCGCCAACTCCCCCGGCCGAATCACGTCCGAGGGGCTCACGAGTTCGGAGTCTGGGAAGACGAACCGCTGAATGAACGAGTTGTGTGAAGCGAGCCATCGCCGCCCGAGGCGGCGCACGCCGTGAACGCTCGGACCTAGCGAGACGATCCCGTGGTTGAGGAAGAGCCCTCCCGGAGCAAGCACGCGCTCCACCTCCTCGAAATAGACCGGGAGGTTCGCCCGGCCTACGTGCTCGACCATCCCCACGCTGGCGACTTTCTCGAACGATGAAGACTCCCCGAGATCACGGTAGTCGCGAACCTCGATGGTGCAGCGATCTGCCAGGCCGGCGTCTGCGATGCGTTTACGAGCGAACTCGGCCTGTGGAGGGCTGAGCGTGATCCCCGTGGCTTGAACGCCGTATCGGCTAGCGGCGAACTCGACGAGACTGCCCCACCCGCATCCGATGTCCAGAAGGCGGTCGCCCTCGCTGAGCCGCAACTTGCGACAGATGAGATCCAACTTCGCCTCCTGCGCCTCATCGAGAGTCTCACTCCCACGCGCGAAATAGGCACACGAGTAAACGAGCCGGGAGTCGAGGAAGATCCGGAAGAAGTCGTTTCCGACGTCGTAATGGCGTCGGACTGCGGCCGCGTCACGCGCTCGCGAGTGTCGGACGCCCTTCGGATTCCCATCCGAGGCGTAGTGCTCCGGCTCCTCCTCGGTCGATGGATCGAGCTGGCGGGGAAGCCGTGCGGCGTGGGCTAGCAACGACACCAGTGCGTGCGGGTGCTTACGCTCCTTCTTGAGCCTCTCAACCAACGCCGCAGCGGCCTCGACGTCGCCCTCGATATCGATGTAGCCGCGGACATACGCCTCCCCCATACGGCGATCCGTAGGGGGCAGGAGTCCCCTTCGAAGCGCACCAGGGTGGCGGAGTACGAGCTCGAAATCGGAGGGCCTCCAGGCCGCTGGAGCGTCCTTCGTGCCATCCCAGTACCGGACAGTGAAGGATCGGGCTGAAACTGGGCCGAACACATCCTCGAGGACGCGTCGCGTTCGGTCGATCCCCTGAGGGACGTCCTCCTCCCACCCGTCGACGTCGGGCACCCCGGGCGGCTCCGTCGAGGCTGGGGCCACCCCTGCGTCGATCGTCATCCCGCCCACTTCGTCCTGGACACGCATGGTCGACTCCTCCTGCTTCGAGTCGCGATTCCCGTGCCCACCAGTTGGATTGCAGAGGCCAATCCTCCAGGGGCCACCGGTTCCAGCCTTCTGCTGAACAGGATAGTCACCAATACTTGAAATTATTGTGAAGTTGTCATTAAACCGGCTTCATCTTGGAGGCCCTCAGGGGGCCACAGCTCAGAAGCCGTAGCGGATTCTCAGAAACGCGTTGGACGCTTTCTCAAGCTGTCCGAAGAAGCCAGAATCGTCGCCCGTCATGACGTTGGCCCCGACGGTGATGGTCATCGCGTCGCTCCACCGCTTCGTGGCCGACGCTCGCACGTGGGCATCGTCGTCGGCCGGTACGACGAAGGTGAAGAGTGAGAGCGTCAGGGTCTGCTGCATTAGCCGGTACGTCACCCGGTTCGTGAGCATGTGCGTGGTTTCTCTCGGCTCGAACCGGGGATTCCTCGAGTTGGCAAGCAGGGCGCCGTGGTCCAGCACCCACTCCAGGGAGTACTGGAAGCCGGCTGTGAGATCCGTCGCCAGCTCCCGCTCGTACCCGAGGAGGGCACGGACTTCGGAATTGGGGACGTTCGGGTTTGCTCCGCCGCCGTCACTCGAGTCGTAGAGGGCCCCCTCGAAGTTGGCTATGCCGCCCAACCAACCGCCTCTGACGCTGGCGCCGTACACGCTCTGCCGGGAGTACATGGCCCGCTCCGCGACCGGGTCGAACGCGAGAGGCTGTTTGGTGAAGCCCCAATACCCGTAGGCGGCCAGCTCGTAGCCACCGACGACGCGGAAGACGCGGGCCGCGAGTTCGCCGTTCTCGAACTCCCGCGCGGGCTTCAGAGGCTGGAGCGGCCCCCCCGTGGTCTTCGCGCTCACCAGGCTGCCCCCGGAAGTGTCGAAGAACGAGATGCGTTCTCCGGTGATGAAGCGATCCGGCTCGAAGACGGGCGTCCACACCAGATCGACGTTCGCCAGCCCCGTGTATGCCGTGACCTTCATCGAGTTCGAGGGAGCCTTGAGGAACTCGTCGTCGCGGCCGATGAAGAAGGACACGAAATCCTTGGGAAACTGGTCGTTGAGGAACAGCAAGTCTCCCGTGCCCCAGGTCAGCACTTGGCGCCCCACGCGGACGTCGAGCCAGTCCGTAGCCCGCAGGAGAACGACAGCCTGCCGGATGTCCAGCTCGACGTCGTCGGCAACGGCGTCGGTGGTGAGGTCACCCTTGAAGAAGAACTCCGCCCGATCGGTGAAGTGCGAGAGGTCGAGCCGGAAACGTGCCTCGCCCAACACGAGATCGTCGGGCTGCAGTGGATCTGCCCGGACACGCCCCGCAACCCCCAACTCGAGCATGCCGTGAAGCTCGACTAGCGGGTCCTGCGCCACGACCGGGGTGGCGATTGAGAGACCCACGGCCACCCAGGCGGCGAGTCGTCTCAACCTAACGGACCGAGAACCAGCGCCGCGAGGGACTGCGGAGCGTGCGTTCGGTGAATAGGCTGGCCGGGATGTCGAGGTCGTACTCCACGGAGGTGAACTCAATCACGGTGAATCCCCCCGAGCGAAGATCTGACGCCCTCATCCGTGTCACGGTGGGAGTGCCGTCGATCTCCTGGACCTCGAGCGCCTCGATCCGTCGATAGACTTCGCCGGTGTCGTCCACGTACTCCATCAGAGTTGGCAAGAATGTCGTCTTGTCGATCCAGGCCTTCCATGACGAGAATTCCTGTGCCCCCGGATCGAGCGGTGTATTCTGCACTATGTAGTGGGTGTCAGTGATCTCGAGCAGCTCGTGTCCATCTTCCTCGAGGCCTCGCCCTGACACGTCTTCATACAGGATGTGGGACCCGACGAAGCTCGTGCGCCTGTCGCCCGCCGCGATCCGCTTGACCAGGTCGAGGCTCGGCAGGTAGAGCCACCGGTCGTCGTCCTCTCCGACATGCTTCTTGACCAGGAAAACGGTATTCCGCAGTTCGGCGGGGCGGCTGAACAGGACGGCGTAGTCCTGATCGCCACCGTCGACGACGTCCCTGCGCAGGATCGTGAACCGGCGCGTGCGGTTCCGTCCACCGGCGTCTGTGATCGTCATTCGCACTCCCGCCCGTCCATCGGCTCGGGCGTAATAGGCGGCGAGATTCGCTCGCTCGACGATCTCGTTGACGTCAGGCGCATCCTGGCCGGCAGCTGCCGTGTGGAGGGCAGCCAGCCCGACGATCAGCCCTGCGATCCAGGCGATCTTCCGTTTCATCTCGCCATCCCCCTCTAGAGACCTTTAGCCTGTGCTCGCGAACAGGCGTCGATGTACGAGCGTGATCACGCTGGGCAACAGGACGAGCGTGACCACCCCCGACGTGGCCATGATAGCGGCCAGGAAAAAGCCCACCGTGTTGTACGGGACGAGCGGCGACGCGAGTAGCGGCAGGAATCCCAGCGCGATGACGATGGCGTTGCGGCTGATGGCACGGGCTGGCTCCGAGAACAAACGGTCGACGGTCGCGCTCCAGTCCAGCGTCTCTCGTTGAATCGTGCGCGCCCGTTGCAGGAAGTGGATCGCGAAGTCGACCGACAGGCCGAGCGTCAGTGCACTCAGTACCGCTACAGGCATGTCGTAGTCCTTGCCGATGAGACCGATCACGCCGTAGATGAACGCGATTGTGACGGACAACGGAAGCATCGCCAGCGCCGCGAACGAAACCGAGCGGAACAACACGAGCATCATTACGAACACGATGACGAACCCGCCCAAAAGGGCGCGCAGCATGCCGCTCACCATGTTCTGTTGCCAGACTACGTTGAGGTAGGTCAGCCCGGCCCACTCGACTGTGACGCCATCGGGAGGTGGATGGCTGGCTACGTAGGTGGCGACCGTCTCGGTCACGCGGACCATGTCCTGGTTGTCGCCGCTCTTTAGTTGGAGCCACACGTTCGCCGCCCGGTAGTCGGGAGTGACGAAGTGCCACAGGTCGTCCGGCCGATGCGACGACTGGTAGCTCAGGAGAGTCTGCGCGACGGCGGACGAACTCGCTGGAATGGTGAAGTACTCCGGATTCCCTTCACGTAACTCTCGGTGAACCGTCTTCACGATATCCGTCAGGGCCGTGGACTTCCCCACCAACCCGGAGCGGTCTAGCGCGTCCTGGAGTCCCGCGATGTACTCGAGCGTCTCGGGTGTCTGAAATACCTTGGCGGCGATCTGTGCATCCTCCAACCGCAGCACAACGTCGTCCCAAAGCACAGCCGCTTCATCGTCAGCGGCGTCCAAACGCCGCAGTGCCTCGTCGATGAGTCCTTCGACGCGGTCGGGCCTGTCCACGGGAACCGAGGCGATCACGTCCGCCCATCCCGCGACGATATCGGGTCCATCGGCCTCCACCGCGGCCTCGAGTTGCGTGCGCACGTCAGCGAGCACCGCGTCGAGGTCGCCCCCCTGGTCGCCGGCCCGAAGCACGAGGAAGGCGTTGTACGTGCCCGCAAAGTGCTCGTTCAGCACGCGGTCGGCGATCCGGATCTTGTGATCGGGTCGGAACCAACGCACGGGATTATCGTTGACCTGGATGCGCGAGATACCGAAAACGCTCACCGCCCCTACGGCGACAGTGACTGCGACGATGCCCGTGGACGCGGAGACGGTCCAGGGTCCGAGTCTGCCGAGAAGCCGCGCTAGGAGCCGACCCTCGGTAGCCGCAGTGTCGCTCCCCCGCAGCTTCGCCAGGCTCTCCTCGCTGAGAGTGACCACGTAGGCCGGGACGAACGTGATGGTGAGGAGGAAGGCGAGAGCGATTCCGATGGCGACGAAAACTCCGAATACGCGGACCGGGGGGATCGGGGCGACGGCGAGAGAAACAAATCCTGCCGCCGAGGTGAGCGAGGTGTAGAGCATGGGCGTATACAGCTCGTCCATCACCTTCCGGATCGTCTCCCGCCTGTCTCGGATGGAGGGGTAGCGGTCGGCGAACTCGCTCAGGATGTGCACCGAATCCACCACCGCGATCGGCATCAGGAATATCGGGATCATCGAGCTCATGATGTGGACCGTGAAGCCGGATCCGATCAAAAGGCCCATGGTAAACACGACGGTCACACCCGCCACGATCATCGGAGCCGTGACGAGAATCAGGCTGCGGAAGAAAAACCACATCAAGAGGAAGATGATGAGCCCGGCGGCCGGTGCGGCGATCCCCATCTGCTTGAACATCTCGGCGCCGAAGGTGTCCTCGGCGACCGGGAGGCCGGTCACGTGGTATTGCTCGGTTCCATCGAATCCGGCGACGATCTCCTCGATCTCACCAGCGATGCGTCGACTGAAGTCCTTACGCTCGATGGGGACATAGATCGCGGCCGCCCTACCGTCCTCGCTCATGAGCGTGCCGCGGACGGCGGGGAGACGCTCCGCCGCGTCCCGGACCGCCAGCGCTTCGTCCCGGGTAGAGGGCGGCTCGCGCATCAGCCAGTTGAAGCGCACCACGCCGGCTCCGCCCTGCTCGATGTTGTCGACGGTCGAGAGTGACAACACCTCCTGCCGCACGACGCCATCGAGCTGCAGGATGCGTGCTGTGAGCTCGTGAATACGGGAGAGGACTTCCGGCGTGAAGACGCCATTCGGATCGTCCTCGTTCACGACCCCGACGACGAGCATGTCATAGAGCGTGAAGTCCCTTTTTACTGCATCGTGCAGCAGCCGAGCGCCCTGGTCTGCGGGGAGCATGTTCTCGGGATCGGTGTCGATGACGATTCGCGGCACCTGGCTACCGAACCCAATGAACAGGACAGCGACCGCGACTAGTACGCTCCGCGGGTGGTTGAGCGAAAACTCGATTGCATTCCGAACCGGAGACATCGTCTATCCGGAGACGGGAGGGTCAGCGGGTGCCGAGTGCCACGACGCGTCGGGGCGCTCGCGACTCGCAATGCCGAGCTTCTCGACGATGATCTCCATCAGGCACCATTTCGTGAAGCTCGACTGCAGGAGGTTCAGACCCACGAACAAGGTGAACAGAAGCCACCAGGGGCTGACCCATTGGGCCAGAGCAAGCGAGACGAGCACGAAGGTTCCTGCGATGCCACGAATGATATAGTCCATTCTCACGATCGTTCTCTCCCGTTGGAGGGCTGTCCGCGTCGGGCGAGGGCTTCTTGGAGAGTCGCGTCCTCCGGAGCAGGCCACCACGAATCAGGCGGACGGACGTCCCGGACGGTGGCCGCACCATTCCGCTCCGCCCCAACCCCACGGGTGCGCCGGACTACCCGACTGTGCTGCGACGTGTCGGCCACGCTCATGCCCCTCTGGTCGGCCAGCATCTCAACGGTGCCGGCCACTCAATCACGTCGAAGCATGAAGAGATATTCATGCCGAGCTCACGGCCCCCTCACGGATGCGCTGCCATGATACGGCCCATCTCAGCATACTAGAATGGATCACCATGGGCTACTCCCCTCGGCAGGAATCTGCTCAGTCTGGCATAAGAAGCGCCGCCTGCCGCGAAGGCTCGGATAGAGCGCAACGATCCCTAGCGTGAGGAAGCGTCCTCCGGGGACCGGCCCACCCGCCCATTCTTGGAAAAAGATCTGGACCGTGCGAAAACGACGAAACTAGAGGTCAATTGTTATGAAGCTCTTGGAGCGGCTTGCCGACATCATCATCCTGAGGCGGCGGTGGGTCGTGAGCGTCGTACTGGCCGTCACGGCGGTCGCGGGATACGGGCTCACGAAGATCCAGTTGAACGCCGATTTTTCCACGTACCTCAGACAGAGCAGTCCCCTCGTCCGGGCCTACAACTACATCGGAGACGCCTTCGGCGGGAACTCGATCGGACTCGTGCTGGTCACGGCGCCGGACGTGTTCGAGCCCGAGGTTGTCGGCGCCATCGACCGCCTCACGGCGGCGTACCGGAACGTCGACGGAATCGCGTACGTCACCAGCGTCACCAACGTGGTCGACTTCCGGAAGGTGGAGGGAGGAATCGAGGTGGGCCGTCTGGTGGCCAGGGGCGAGCTCCCCCGGACGGAGGAGGACTCCGGGAGGCTCCGGACCCGGGTGATGGGAACGGATCGGTTCGTCGGAAACCTGGTGAGCGAGGACGGGACGGCGGCCGCGATCATGCTTCGCTTCGCCGGTGGCGCCGGTGACGGAATGGACCGGTTCAACACGGCCCTTCGCGTACGGGACGCGACGGACGCGGTCACATCGGCGGAGGCACTCCCGGAGGAGATCGAGCTGTACTACGGCGGGATGCCCTTCCTCATCTACAACATGACGCTCCTCGTGTCGGAGAACATGACCGTGCTGGCGCCGCTCATGGTGGTGGTGCTCCTCCTGGTGCTCTTCGTCGGAATCCGCGCCTGGGGTGGCGTGGTCTACCCCCTCACGGTCGTCCTGGTGAGCACCATATGGACCGTCGGTCTCATGGGGTTTCTGGGGTTACGCATGGACCTGCTCAGCGGCATCATGCCGGTGATTCTCATCGCCCTGGGAAGCGCCGACGGCATCCATTTCATGAAGCGCTTTTATGAACGGCGCGGTGCGGGTGACTCGCCGCCGGAGGCGACCCGGACCACCTACACGGAGATCGGCGTCCCCCTGGTGGTGACGACACTGACGACGATGGTGGGCTTCGCGTCCCTGGCCATCTCCGATTTCGCGGTCATCCGCCAGTTCGGCCTCCTCACGGCCCTGGGTCTATTCCTGGCGCTGGTCGTGACCCTCACGCTCCTCCCGGCCCTCGCGTCGTACGGCGCCGGTCGCGCACACCTGGTGCGCCGCCTCGATGGAAGGGCCCTCACCGCGGGGCTGTCGCGATTCGTGTACCGGCGGCCCGGAACCATCCTGGTGGGCAGCGGGGTGGTAGTGGCCGTAGGGCTGTTAGGAGTCCCCCGCATCGTGAAGGACGTGGACTGGACGCTGTGCCTTCAGAAGGGCAGCGCGCCGTTCCACGCGGAGATGCTCCTCAGGGAGAAGTTCGGTGGGTCTCTTCCGGTCCAGATCGTGGTCGACGGCGACTTGAAGGACCCTGCCACGCTCTCGGCCATGCGTGCCGTTGAGCGTCGCCTGGACGCACTGCCGCTGGCCAGCAACAGCCAGTCGATCGCGGGCGTGATCGCGGAGATGAACGAGGTCATGAACGACCGGTTCACGCCTCCCGACGAGAGGGCTGGCGTGGCCAACCTCTGGCTCCTCGTCGAGGACGAGGAGATGATGAATCAACTCGTGGCGATGAACGACGGGCAGGGCCTGATCCAGGCCAGGCTCGCCAACTGGCATACCGCCTCTGTGACGGAGGCTGTTGACAGCGTGAGCTCCTTCCTGGAGGCGCTCCCTCCGAAGCTGGCCGTGCTCGATCCGAGTGCCCTGCCGGAAGACCAGCGGCAGGCGCTCCTTGCCGTCCGCCGCCCCGAATTCTCCCGGAAGCTCTCGTGGGATCTGGCCGGCAGGGAGATCGAGGTCGGAGCGGACCGAATCGAGCCCATCGTAGCCTCCCTCTTCGCCTGGAAGCCCCAGGAGAACAGCTTTACCACGCTTCGCGAAGCCGTGCGACAGTACGGTACCAGTCCGGAGTCCGAAGTGGCCCTGTCGGCGGCGGAGGCCCGCCGGCTGGCAGTCCTGGTCGCCCAACAATGGGAGGCCGGCGACCCTCCCCCACCGGAAGCACTCACGCGGGCGGTGGAGGGAGTCGTGTCGGGCGTCGACCCGTGGGACGCGGAACAGCTGGCGCTGTCTCTCGACCTCCTTGGCCGGGAGGCCATGGGCTCGGCCCGGGTCGACACGGCGCTCGCGGCGCTCGAGCGGGTCGCCCCGGCTATCCGCACCGATGAGATCCTTCGCCGAAACGTCCGAGGCACACTCTGGGAGGCGAGCGGCCCGCTCTGGACGGTGGACGCCGCAACGGCGGAAAGCATCGGGATCTCAGGAGGTCCGGGGGTTCTGAGGATCGTGGAGTCGCGCTTCGCCAGGTCCGGGATGGCCTCCGTTCTCAAGCAGATGGAGGAAGAGCTGACGCCCACGCAGGTGGAGAGCGTGCTCATTACGCTGGCGGTAGTCGCCGTCCTGCTCGGGCTGATCTTTCACTCCTGGGTCGGAGGCATCCTGGCCCTCGCCCCCCTCGTGGTCACCATCCTGGTGAACTTCGGGGTCATGGGCTTCTTGGAGATCGGTCTGGATTCCTTCACGGCGATGGTAGCGTCCATCGCGATCGGGCTCGGGATCGACTACGCGATCCACTTCACACACCGTCTTCGCAGGGAGCTGGCCACTGCGGCCGGCGATGCCGAAGAAGCCCTCCAACGGACTCTCGCCACCAGTGGCGTAGCCATCATCGTCAACGCCGCCTCCGTTGGGCTCGGCTTCCTCGTGCTCCTCGCCGCTGGAGGTCAGCACATCCGCCGCTTCGGCGGTCTGAGCTCGCTCACCATGTTCGTCGCTGCAGCGCTGACACTGACGCTCCTGCCCGCGCTCTTTCTCAGGCTCCGACCCCGGTTCCTAGAGCAGGAGGCCCCGTCGGTCACAACTCATTCGGAAAGGGGGGAGGGATAGATGGGACTCTGGATCAAGCGGGCCGCGGCCGCGCTGGCCCTCACGACGCCGCTAGCACCTGGAACGGCGCAGGCGCAGGATGGAAGTACCCTGCTCGCACGGGTGGACTCCGTCCTGACCGCTCCACGCGATCAGAGCGCCGTGGAGCGCATGACGCTCATCGACCGGGACGGGTCGACGAAGGAGCGTGAACTCCGGTTCTACCAGAAGGGTTCGGAGAAGCGGCTGGTCCGGTTCGTCAAGCCGGCGGACGTGCGCGGCGTGGCCTTCCTGCGGCTGGCCGACGATCGGATGTACCTGTACCTCCCCGCCTTCCGTCGGGTGAGGCGGATCGCATCGTCGATCAAGAACGAAGGGTTCATGGGGACGGATTTCAGCTATGAAGACCTCTCCCAAACCAGCTACTCCGAAGACTACGAGGTAACCGCTGTTTCGAAGGGGCCCGGATCGTATGCCCTCACGTTGGAGCGCAGGGACGGAGCGGACGTAAGCTACGCCCGCCTCGTAATGGAGTTCGGCGAGGCCGACTGGGTCGTCAGGAAGATCGACTACTTCGACGAGAGCGGAGAGCGGATCAAGACGTTCACGGCGACCGAGGTCCGGCAGATCGACGGATATGCGTACGTGACTCGGATGGAGATGGTCACGTGGAAGAGCGGGCACCGGACGGTCTTGGAGCTCGAGGAGCTACGCTTGGACTCGGGACTGTCCGACGATCTCTTCACCCAGCGTTCATTGAAGCGCCCGGTGTAGTTCCATGAATGCCGGGGTATGTGCTCGCGGCCGCATCGCCCTGATGCTGGTCCTCGTGCCGCTCGCGCCGACGCCCGGGGTCCTAGCCCAAAGCGCGCGGGTGGGCGGCTTTCTGTCCCTCGACCGGCGGTTCGAGTTCGGAGGGGACAGCGTGATGGTCGCGGACTTCTACAACCGATTTCGGCCCGAGCTGTCGGTCGGTCCCGCGGAAGACGTCTACCTCTTCGCAAGTCTGGACTTCCGGTTCTACGACTTCCCGACCGTGCGTTCCCAGTCGGACCTGGACGATATCGAGCGCCACTCCCCCACCGACGTGACGCTCTGGGAAGGATACGTACAGCTGTGGAACTTCCTGGTGGACGGATTGGACGTCCGTGTGGGAAAGCAGCGCATCCAGTGGGGGACCGCCGACGAAATGAACCCCACAGATCGGGTGAACGCATACGATTTCTCTGACCTCGTGAGCTTCACGGCCAGGGTCCCCACCTGGGCCACCCTGGCCGAATACTACGTCGCAGGCCTCACCCTCACCGGCGTCTGGTCCCCCGCGGTACACCCCCCGATCATGCCTCGGGGCGGCGGGGCGGCACTTTTCGGAGGAGGACCCCCGGCGTCCCTCGACGAGGTGGCCATCACCTCCCTGAAAGATCGGTTCGAGTTACCCTCCCGGCGCCTGTCCAACGGGCTCTGGGCACTCAAGATCGCGGGGAACGCCGGGGGGGCGGACTACTCGTTCAGCTACGTCAGCGGGTACGATGGAGTCCCGTTCTTGAGCCGCCTCGACCTCCTGGCCACGGGCGACGGAACCGGTGCAGATGGGTTCGCTGGTGTCATGACGCTGGGCTTCGCGCGGACCCGAAGCCTTGGCGCGGATGTCGCCACCGACATCCGAGGGATCGGGCTGTGGGGTGAGGCCGTGCTCGTCCTTCCAGAGGCCCAGGAGCGCGTGGTCACCACCACCATTGGCGACGCGACCACCCTGGAGCGGGTGGCGGCGCTCGACGGCGCGTCCTACGTCCGGTCCACGGTGGGCCTGGACTACACCTTTTCCGGGGGGTGGTACGCCAATGCCCAGTGGTCGCACGGCCTCTTCTTCGAACGGGGCTCCGACGAACTGCACGACTACTTCATGGGGCGCCTCGAAAGAAGCTTCCTCCAGGACGAATTGAAGGTGGCGTTCGGGGGAGCGATGGAGGTCGCGACGTGGTCGGGCATCTCGGATAACCTCGGTTACGGGGTTTTCCCGGAACTCACCTATTCCCCCGCCGACAATGTCGAACTCGTGGTGGGCGCGTTCGTGGTAGGCGGTCGAGGCTCGTCACTGTTTCGGGCTTGGGACCGCACCGACCAAGTTTACACTCGGGTGAAGGTGAGCTTTTGAGGAAACTCCCTGGCATGCTGGGGCAAGTACGCCGGGCATCGACTCCGTCTCTAGACGGGCGTGTTTCGACTCACTTTTCTTGCACTGCTTCTTCCATGGAGAGACAAGGCGCTGTACTCGTTCGAGCAGGGATCGGCCGAGCCAGGAAGTGCCGTCCACCAGCCCTTCGAAGTATGAAGACATGTTCATGCGGAGTTCACGAACCGCTCACGGATGCTCTGCGATGATACGGTCCGACCCAGCCCACGAGAACGGACCACGATGGCCTACTCCTCTCGACGAGATTCTGTTCAGCCTGACAAGGGAAGCGCCGCTCCGGCGCTGTCCGCCCACGGCGTCGCACAGCGATTCGGCCGTCATCTGGTGCTCCGTGACGCCACCTTCGATGTCCTGTGGGGCACCGCGACGGGGCTCCTGGGAGCCAACGGCGCCGGCAAGACGACTCTTCTGAGGATTCTGGCCGGATCTCTCTCCCCCACTCGTGGATCGATTTCCGTAGGCGGCGCGTGTCTCGACGGAAACCCAGATGCGCTGCGCATGTCAACCGCTCTCCTCGCCGGTGAGTCCTACTTGTACGACGCTCTTACCGCCACGGAGAACCTGAGATTCGCCGTGCGCATGACCGGGGGCGATGCGTCCGATTCGCAGATCGCCGAGGCCCTCGACAACGTTGGACTCGCCTACGCACGGGACCGTCGCGTGCGCCATTTCTCAAGCGGAATGCGCAAGCGGCTAGCACTTGCGCGGGTGGTCGCAATGGAGCCCCCGGTGCTTCTTCTCGACGAGCCGTACGCGAGCCTGGATGAGGACGCGACCTGCCTGGTAGATCAGGTCGTCGATCGCTGGCGGGCAGGCGGCCGTGCCGTGGTGATGGCCACCCACCGGCGAGAACGGGCCGAACGCGTCTGTGATCACTGCCTCTACCTGGTGGACGGCGTCGCACTCCCCGAGTACCCCCAGAGCGAGCGCGACGGACCCTCTAGGATGATGGAGGTGGCACCGTGAGTTTTACCCGGCAAACCCTGGCGATCCTGGAGAAGGACCTTCTCATCGAGGCCCGGAGTCGCGAGACCGTGACGTCCATGGTGTTCTTCGCGGGCCTCGTGCTCCTCATACTCGGTTTCGCCCTCGGCCCCGACCCCGAAGCCATTCGGCGTGCGGCACCGGGACTCCTCTGGATCGCGGTGGTCTTCACCGCGGTGTTGGGCTTGTCTAGAGCGTACGACGCGGAGCGGGAGAACCGCGGGATGGAGGGACTGTTTCAGTACCCGGGAACCCGCACCGCCATTTTCGCGGGTAAGCTGATCGTACTCTTGCTGCTTCTCCTGTTCGTCGAAGGCGTCCTGTTTGTGATGGGAGGGGTGCTCTACAACCTGGGTCTGGCTGCGGTCGCCTTCCCCCTCGCGGGCGTGGCCTTTCTGGCAACCGTCGGCCTCGCCGGTATCGGCACGCTTTACGGTGCCTTGACCCTCAACCTCAGGGCCCGGGAAGTGCTCCTGCCTCTCCTGGTCTTTCCGCTGGTCGTGCCGGTCGTGCTGGGCGCGGTTTCTGCCACTCGCCTGTTGCTCTTCGGCGACCCCTTCGGCGAGTTGGGCGCCTGGGTCAGACTGCTGGCCGCATACGATATCGTGTTTACCGTGGCGCCGCTCCTGGCGTTCGAGAGCGTCATAGCAGATTGAGAGAACCGATATGTCTCGTATTTTCACTCCGAAATCCCTCGGTGTGGCAGCCGGCCTCACGTGGGGCGTGGCGCTGTGGGTCGGGCTCGCCGTGGCACCGACCGACCACATCATGGGGCAGGTTCAACGGATCATGTATATCCACGTTCCAGCCGCGTGGAGCGGATTCTTAGCGTTCTTTCTCGTCTTCGTGGCCAGCATCGCGTACCTGATTCGAAGAGATGCCCGCCTGGATCACCTGGCGCATGCCGCCGCCGAGGTGGGCGTCGTCTTCATGTCGCTGGCCATCGTCCTAGGAGCCGTCTGGGGAAAGCCCACATGGGGCGTCTGGTGGACCTGGGACCCCCGCCTAACGTCCGCCGCGGTGTTGTTGGCCATCTACTTGGGGTACTTGGCAATGCGGGCATTCACTGACGAACCGGAGCGCCGAGCGCGCCTTTGCGCAGCCGTCGGAATCATCGGCTTCCTCGACGTCCCATTGGTCTATCTCTCGGTGCTCTGGTGGCGCACGCTCCACCAGGCCCCGTCGAGCCCTGAAACCATCGCCCGCCCAATGCTGATGGCGCTATGGCTGGGCGTATTCGCGTTCACCTTGATGCTGGCCTTCTTCACCACGGTCCGATACCAGACCGCGCATTGGGAGGCCGAGCTCGAGCTACTGGAGGTGTCTCATGTCTGATGGTATGGGTTACCTGATCGCGGCGTACGCCACCGCGCTCGTCACCGTCCTCGCATATGCCGTCGCTGTGATCACCGGCAACCGAGCTGCGGCCCGCCGCCTCGCGGAGGCCCGCGCCCGTCACGAGAAGGCGGACCATGTCTAGGCGGACACGGACCATCGTGGGAGCCGCCGTGGCCGGCGGCGCGCTTCTCTATCTGGTTGCGGCTGGAATCGGTGGCAACCTTGTGTACTTCCTGACGCCCACCGAGTTGATCGCGAAAGGTCAGATGGCCTACGGCGTGTCGTTCCGACTCTCCGGCGAGGTCGTACCCGGCTCCGTACGCTGGAACGCAGAGGCTGTGGATCTGCGCTTCCGGATCCGTGACGAACAGAACACCATCGAAGTCGTGAGCACCGGGGTGCCGCCCCAGATGTTCCAGGACGGGATGGAGGTGATCGTGGAAGGCTCACTGGATTCGACCGGTGTCTTTCAATCCACCAACCTGATGGTGAAGCATTCCAACGAGTACGGTCCAGGCGAGGGCGAGGAACATCCCGAAAAGGCCTACGAGGGACTCCTGACGAAGGGAGACACGACGTGACCGCGCAGATCGGGTATCTGGCGCTGGCGCTGGCGCTGCCTGTCGCCCTTTATGGCGCCTTGGCCTCGATAGTCGGCGGCCGGACCGAACACTGGGCCCTCGTGGTCAGCGGGCGACGGGCGGCCTTGGCCTTCGTCGGACTCGTGACCCTGGCTGTCGTGGTGATGGAATACGCGCTTCTGACTCACGACTTCAGCGTCGGCTACGTCGCCCGTGTGGGTAGTCTCGACACCCCCCCGTTCATCACGCTGATCTCGTTGTGGGCCGCGCTGGAGGGGTCAATCCTCTTTTGGCTGTGGGTGCTGGCCCTGTATACGGGAGTGTGCGTATGGCTCTACCGCGGCCGTCATCGGGAGGAGCTCCCCTACGTCACAGCGACCCTTCTGCTCATCGGCGTGTTCTTTCTCGTGGTGCTGCTGGGTCCCGGAAACCCCTTCACTCTGGTCGACCCCGCGCCTCTCGACGGCCCGGGTCCGAATCCACTCCTACAGAACCACCCGCTGATGGCGCTTCACCCGCCCACGCAGTACTTGGGCTACGTCGGATTCTCGGTGCCCTATGCCTTTGCTATCGCGGCCCTGGTCACCGGAAAAGTGGACGCGTGGTGGGTCCGGGCGGTGCGCCGGTGGACTCTGGCGGCATGGGTGTTTCTCACCTTGTCGATCATGGCGGGTGGATGGTGGGCCTACGAGGTCTTGGGATGGGGCGGATACTGGGCCTGGGATCCGGTGGAAAACGCGGCCCTCATGCCCTGGTTGGTAGGGACGGCGTTCCTCCATTCTGTCATGGTCCAGGAACGGAGAGAGATGCTGCGCGGATGGAACGTCGCGCTCATCATAACGACGTTCGCGCTCACGATCTTTGGAACATTCCTTACTCGGTCGGGCGTGCTCGGAAGCGTGCACGCGTTCAGTGAATCCCCTATCGGACCGCTCTTCCTCGGGTTCTTGGCCGTCGTGCTCATCGTCTCCACCGCGCTGGTCCTGTGGAGAACCGCACCGCTGAAGTCACCCGGACGCCTCAACGCTCTCCTCTCGCGTGAGGCTGCGTTCTTGGTGGCGAATCTGCTGTTCATGGTCCTGACCTTCACCCTTTTCCTGGGAACCGTGTTCCCCCTGGTGGCCGAAGCGGCCACCGGTGCCAAGGTCAGCGTGGGAGCCCCTTACTTCAACCGAATGACGGTACCGGTCCTAGCCGGAATCGTCTTCCTCATGGGGGTGGGCCCGGCCCTTCCCTGGAGGGCGAGCGGGCGCGGCGGCCTCGGAAGCCGCTTCGGGAAGTCGGTCCTCGCGGGCGTCGTCGCCACCGTTCTGGCTCTCATCCTGGGCGGTCGCGGATTTTGGCCACTCCTGACGTTCGGCCTGACCGGGTTTGCCGCCTGGACTATGCTGTCCGAGGTAGGAAAAGGCGTCCTCGTGCGCGTGCGCAAGGGCGAGTCGCCGTTCGTCGCTCTTGCCCGGTTCATCGCCGGCAACCGGCGACGGTACGGAGGCTACATCGTGCACTCGGGCGTGTTGCTGGCCGCCGTGGCCATCGCCGCATCGTGGAATCATCGTTCCGTGGAGGAGGCCTCGCTACGACCAGGCGAGTCGTTGGAGGTGGGACGCTACTCCGTGCGCCTTGACGGTGTGCGCGGTGAGCAGGAGCAGAACCGATTCGCGGTGATCGCCGACGTGACCGTCGCGCGTGACGGGAAAGTCCTCGACCGCCGCGCTCCCCGGCTGAACTTCTATCCCTCGCAGAAGCAGCCCATCCCCACGCCCAGCGTCAGGACCACAGCCCGGGAGGACCTGTTCCTGAGCATGACGGCGTTCGAGGATGATGGGTCTTCGGTAACTCTCAAGGTCATCGTAATGCCCCTCGTGGTCTGGTTGTGGGTGTCCGGAGGAGTCATGACGGCGGGCATTCTGGTGGCCGTGTGGCCCACGGGGACCCGTCGCGTGAAGTCCGCCGATAGGAGGATTATCACACCCCCCACGACCGAGCCGGCTCCCGATCGAGAGGAGGCGCTCGTATGAAGTGGACGAACTGGCTCTCGATGATCGCGGTCATCTCCCTCGTCGTGCTCTTGGCGTTCGGCCTCACGCGCCGGTCCGACTTTCTCCCGAGCCCGCTCGTGGGCGAGACGACTCCCGGATTCTCGCTCCCAGTCCTCGACGAGGACCGGACCGTATCCCTCGATGAGCTCCAGGGCCGACCCGTAGTGGTGAATTTCTGGGCCTCGTGGTGCCTCGCATGCATTCAAGAGCACCCGGTTCTCGTGAGGGCGTGGGAGCGGTACGCTGGACAGGGCGTAGAGATGGTGGGGATCGTGTACCAGGACACCCCTGCCAACGCACGCCGTTACATCGAGAAGTACGGAGGCGGCTGGCTTCAACTGTTGGACCCCAGGAGCCGTGCCGCCATCGACTTCGGAGTGTATGGAGTCCCCGAGACGTTCTTCATCCGGCCAGACGGAATCATCGCCCACAAACACTTGGGTCCGGTCACCGACACCCTCATGACTGAGCTGATCGAAGGGATGATGGAAGGGACGAACACCAGCGACGCGGAGTCTGCCGAGTTCCCACTCGAACGCGAGGAGACGACGCAATGACTCGCGGATTCGCTCTTGCCGCCATCCTGGTCTGGGCTACGACGCCCGGCTCTGCAGCCCAGCAGACGGCTAGATCTGTCCCCACAGGGAAGGAGCTCGACGCGCTGACCGAACAGGTCGCGTCGGAGCTTCGGTGCCCCGTCTGTCGGTCTCTCTCGGTCCGTGATTCACAGGCCGCTCTCGCGCGCGAAGTGGAGGGTGTGATCCGCGAGCGATTGGCAGCGGGCGAGTCGCCCGAGGAGGTCAAGGCCTATTTCGTGAGCAAGTACGGAGAGTGGATCCTGCTGGCCCCTCCGAAGCGCGGATTCACGCTACTGGTGTGGGTGCTTCCTCTCGCCGCGCTGGCCTTGGGCGGAATCTTTCTTGTGGTGATCCTCCGGAACTGGCTCCCTAAGGGGAGGGAGGCGGTCGCGGATCCAGAGGAAGAGGGATGGGCGGTGTCTCCCGTGGACGGAGAATCGTGACCGACATCTCGATCGCCATCGCGTTCTTGGCCGGGATGCTGTCCTTCCTGTCGCCGTGTGTGCTCCCTCTGGTGCCGAGTTACCTCAGCTTCGTGACCGGGATGTCCCTAGAGGATCTCGAGGCGGGGGTGAACCGGAAGGCGACCATGATCCATTCGGTGCTGTTCGTCATCGGCTTTTCGGGGATCTTCATTCTTCTGGGTGCCTCGGCGTCCTTCCTGGGACAGTTCTTCAGGGCTTACAACGTCTGGATCGCCCGGGTCGGCGGACTAGTCATCATCCTTCTCGGGTTGCATATGGCCGGCGTACTCCGCCTGACGCCGCTCATGAGGGAAAAGCGGATGCAGGTCAATGACAAGCCGGCCGGGTACTTCGGGACCGTGGGCGTCGGGATGGCGTTCGGAGCCGGCTGGACACCATGTATCGGCCCCGTACTCGGCGCGATCCTCACCTATGGCTTCAGCCAGGACACCGTGTGGGACGGCGTGCGTCTCCTGTCCGTGTACTCCGCGGGCTTGGCCGTACCGTTCCTGATAACCGCAGTGGCCCTCGACCGGTTCCTCGTGACCTTCGCCCGGTTCCGAAGGTTCATCCCCATCGTCGAGGTGGCGTCAGGCGGGCTTCTCGTGCTCATGGGAGTGCTCCTGATGACCGGGAGCTTTACAGTGTTGAGCGGATACCTGGTTCGCTTCACTCCCGGCTTCATTCTGGCGCGAATCTAGACGTTTCGCCCTGGCCCCGAAGTGAGACGATTAAGCTATCTTCTTGATCGACGGAGAGCGCGCTTATGGACGAGATGATGGACCCATCCCGCCTCGACTTCGACTTCCTCCGTTCCCAGATCGTCGGGGTTGACGCCACTTTCTCGACACCCTTCGGCGAGCGGCCCCTCGTATACTGCGACTATGCCGCATCGGGGCGCTGTCTACGCTTCGTCGAGAGCTATCTCATGCGAATCGAGCGGGGGTACGCGAACACGCACACGGAAGATGACGTAACCGGACGCTCGATGACTCACCTTCTCCATGAAGCCGAGGACGAGATCAAGCGATGCGTGAATGCCGGACCACGAGGGCGCATCATAGCTTGCGGTACCGGCTCGACCGGCGCGATTTGGAAGTTCCAACAGCTCCTGGGAGTGGCCCTCCCACCCGCCACCCGCCGGCTCCTGTTCTCCGCGTGCGAGAAGTTCCTGGGGGACGGGAAGGCCGGTGCCCTCCATGACTTCCTCCGGGACAGGCAGCCCGTCGTCTTCGTCGGTCCCTACGAGCATCACTCCAACGAGGTGACCTGGCGAGAGGGATTAGCCACTGTCTGTGAGGTTCGGCTCGCGGATGACGGAGGGATCGACCTGGACCATCTGGCCGAGCTACTGGGCCAACACGCCGAGCCTGGCCGACTACTGATCGGCTCGTTCTCTGCCGCGTCCAACGTCACAGGCCGGTTGACGCCCGTACATCGGTTAGCCCGCCTTCTCCACCACCACGGAGCCCTGGCGTGCTTCGATTACGCCGCAAGCGCTCCGTACGTGGAAATCGACATGAATCCGGAGCCGGGTGCCGAAGGAGGCGATCCGTCTCTCGACGCGATCTTCATCTCGGCCCACAAGTTCCTCGGCGGTCCCGGATCCTCCGGCATCCTCGTCTTCAACGAGCGGGTTTACCATCATGATCTCGCTCCCAGCGTCGGTGCCGGCGGGACCGTGGCCTACGTGAGTCGGGAGAGCCACGACTTCTTGGACGACATCGAGGCTCGAGAGAAGGCCGGGACTCCGGGTGTGCTCCAGACGATGAGGGCAGCCCTCGCGTTCATGGTGAAGCGCGCCATCGGAGTGGATCGCATCGAGGCTCGAGAGCGGGACCTCCTGCGACGTGCGATGGACCGATGGCGCCAAATCCCCGCGATAGAGATCCTGGGGAACCCGGACCCCGAACTGCGGATGGCGATCATCTCTTTCAACATCCGCGACCAAGGGGATGCTTACCTACATCCGAAGTTCGTAACCACCCTGTTGAACGACCTCTTCGGCATCCAATCGCGTGCTGGATGCTCCTGTGCCGCACCCTACGGGCACGCCCTCCTCGACATCCACCGCGAGGCGTCGCTTCGTTATCGCGACTGGGTCCTCAAAGGCTATGAGGGGATCAAGCCTGGCTGGTGCCGCATCGGCTTCCACTACGTGATGGACGATGCCGAGGCGAACTACGTGATCGATGCCGTGGAGTTCGTGGCACGCCGCGGTCGCCTCTTCCTCCCGCAGTACGAGTTCGACATGCGAGCCGGCCACTGGGCGCACCGGGACGAAGCAGAGCCAGCGGACCGCTTTTCCCTCGAGGAGGCTCTCCACAACCAAGTGAGGTGCCCCACGGGCGCCAAGGTTCGCGTGAGCCTGTACAGCCGCTGCCTGGACGAGGCGAAGGAGCTCGCCGACCAACTGGAGCCTCTAGGGGTGGAGAACGAGGCGGCGTCAATGGTCTTCGAGGGTGAACTGGGCGAGCTGCAGTATTTCACATGCCCCGCTCAGGCCCACCCTTCGAGGCCACTCGACCCCCCAGCACCATCCGTAGATGTGCGAGACGGGGCGGTTCCGCCGGGGGAACAGAGGCCTCGAACCTGACACCCCTCGCAGCGTCGGTTCACACGAGTCCCATCTACGGGCCTGCGAGCTTCTCTCGAGGCGTGGGCGTGGGCCGTAACTTGCCCTCATGACCCTGAACGCTCCGAAGCAGAATAATGAGGCCCACGATCGTCAAAGCCACGGCTACGGCCTGAGCCGTCGTCGCGCCCCAAAGCAACCGATCATCCTTCGCTCTAACGAATTCCACCAGAAAACGCTCGGCGCTGGCGAGTATCAGGTAGAAGGCAAATAGCCGCCCCGGAACACCGCTACGTCGCCGATACCACCAGAGGAAAGCGGCGATGGCGAGCAGGGCCGCAGCCGAGTAGAGCATGGTGGGATGAACGGATAGCAAGGCATCGTCTGGAATCGAGGCGGGCACGTCCACACCGAACGCGCGCCGGAGATTGCCGGCCGTGCTCGGAGGTGCTCCCCTTGGAAAGGCCACGGCCCACGGCAGGTTCGATGGGATGCCGTAGCTGTCCCCCGAGAAGAAGCACGCAATGTGACCTATGCCGTGTCCCAAAGCCAACGCCGGCGCCAGCGCGTCCGCCGTCAGACCGAGGGGCAGTCTCTCTCGCCGGATGGCCCAGGCTACCGCGGCTGCACCCCCGATGAGCCCGCCATACCACACGAAGCCCGAGCGGCTCAGGAGCGCCTGGGGGCCGTTGATCAACGCGAAGTAGATCTTGGCCCCGAGGAACCCCCCGACGAGCCCATAAACGAGGAGTGTCCAGGCGTGGTCCGGTGCGATCCCGCGGTCACGAAAGCCGCGGGCCGCCAACCCCCCTGCGGCAAGGACGGCCAGGGCAACGACAACGCCATACGTGGCCAGCTCGAAGTGACCTATGCGGAACAGAGTCGGATACATTCTATTGGCTCCAAGTTGAAATCGAGTTAGAGCAACGCCCTAGACCGTCGCCAAGATCAGAAGGCCCCCGACCACAACGGCACCGCCGAGTATGAGCCGCACACGCTCCCCATGCCGGAGATTCCAAGTCGCCAGACGGCGCAGATTGGGACGCGCAGCTGCGATGATGAGAAGCAGAATGAGAGGGAGCACGAAAATCACGTTATAGAGCACCAGGTATCCGTACCCTACCGCTCGGCTCGTCTGCAGAGTCAACAGGCTGAGCACGGCCAGGTAAACGGCTCCGCTGCACGGTACGGTGCAGATCCCGATGAGGACCCCGCCCACGACGAGCGCCGGCACGGTCCCCTTCCTGGCGGCCGCCCGTGCCATGTCCCCCACCCGTGTGGGGGCGCGTAGGCGCCACCGAGAGTCGGGCAGGAAATAGTCCTTCATCATCCACAACCCGAACAGGACCGCCAGGAGCGCCGCAATCCGAGCCGGCCAGTGCTGGCGAGTGAACAGGCCCATCGTACTCATCACACCGACTCCGAGGGCGAGGTACGTCAGGAAAATCGCCGCGACGAAGACGCCGCCTCGAGCCATGACCCGTCCCCGCAACTCACCAAGTTTGGTAGCATCGGACTGGACCGTCGCTAGAAGCGCCGTCACCAGCAGCAGAAGCACGGTGAATGCACACGGGTTGATCCCGTCGACCGCGGCCGCGACTATCACCGTCGACAGCGATATGGCGGGTAGATAGGAAAGGCTCTCGCCGACCGGTGCGTTCGGGTGTGCCCATCCCGCGAGCGCCACGGCGCCTAGGAGTACGATCCCTAGGCCGGACAGTACCAGGGAGCTGCGCGCACCGGACCGAGCCACTCTACACCTCTACGATGAGCTTGCCATTCATGGTCGGATTGGCGCGCCCGCCGCAACATACGCCACAGTAGAACAAGTACGTACCGGGCTCCGTCGGCGTGAAGGTCTGCGACGCTGAGCCGAGCGCCGGAGCCACGATGTCCACGCCGAGCTCGTCGATGGCGAATTGGTGCTTGCCACCTCCGTCACGGTGATACCGGTTGTCCAGGCTGGTGAGTCGAATGGTGACCGGTTCACCCGCTTTGACTCGGAGCACGGTCTTCCTGAAACCACCCATGTCCGCGCTGATGTCGACTACGCCGACCTTCGGCGCGAGTCCGCGACCGAATAGCGCCGGCTTCAGGAGATAGCCGGCGGTAGCGAGGACTGCTGCCGTTAGCGTGTAGAAGACTACCCTGGATAGGAGCCGCTTCCTTACGGGGGCGCCACCCGCACCACCCCGCCGCACGCCCCGCAGCCTCTTGGCTCTTCGTCCGCTCACGGTATCCTCCTCCGGTGTCAGTTCCTTGGCCTGCTCGGCCGGGTCGGATCCCACTCGAAGCAGCTCGAGATATCATGCCCGACCTCGACGATACATGATGGCCGAAAGTGTATGAAGGAGGCGTGAAGGGAGGATGACGACTCCTTCATTTTCGAGCGTCCGCCTTGCGCGGGGACCCTTTCTCGGGCAGCGCCCCATTCACCCGGTGGTCGCTGGAGACCGCAGGTTTCGCCTGTACTATGCAGGCGACTTCCCCTCGATGTGCGCGGCGGTACCCGGCCACCCGACCCGTGCTACTGCGAATACGGCTAGAGCCGCGCCGGCGAGCGTGCCACCCTCTATCGGCTCGTCGAAGAGGTACCAAGCGAGGAAGAGCCCTGTCAGGGGAACCATGAACATCAGCACCCCGAGGCGACCGACATCCTCTCGCTGTACGAGCCAGTACCAGGTCCAGATCGCCCCAGCTGTTCCAACGGTTGCCAAGAACGCGAGAAGCCCGACGAACGCCGCCGTCCACCGTACCGGAGAGTCCCCCTCGATCCACCACGACAGTGCAAAGAGTGGTACCGACCCCAGCAGCAGCTGCCATGCCACCACACGCCCCAGACACTCGCCCACGTCCATCCGCTTCAGGACGACGGTCGACCCAGCCAGGGCCAGCGCCGCAGCAAGCGGGATCAGTGCCGCCGGGGGGCCTTCCAGCGAGGGCTCCCCGAACGCTGGAATCGCGAGCAGGGTGACCCCGATGGTACCGAGGACCAACGCCTCCACCTTCCGCCGCTCAAGGGGCTCACCGAGGAAGAGGGCCCCGAGCACCACCAGGAACAGCGACCCTGTGTTTCCAAGCACCGAGGAGATCCCGGCACCCGTGCGGCCTGGCGCGAGAAACATGGCGCCAAAGCCCAACGTGGTGCCGAGGATGGCGAGGGTGACGACACCCCGCCAGAAGCGGACGGGTAGCAATATCTTCCCATCGCGGGCCCCCACCAAGAGCATAAGCACTGCGCCGCCGATCCCAGCCCTGAGTCCAGCGAACTCGAGGGGCGGTGCGTACCAGAGACCTGACTTGATCGCGACATAGCAGACTGCATACACCGCCGCAAGGAGGGCCACTACAATCATGCGGGACGGACTCATGTGCCCACGCGGGCGCGCCGCCCCCGAGGCGTATGCTCAACACAGCCCAGGAATGCGACGCGCCCGCCCATGGACAATCCTCGTGCTACTTTGTGACTAGCACCTTCCCGCGGAGCATCCCCATTTGGCATTGAAAGAGGATCTCTCCGGTCGTCTCGGGCGTGAACTCGACGGGCACGGTTTCCCCTTCGGGGAGCTTGGCCGAACGGTCGAGTCCGTCGAAGACCACCATCTCGCTGCACATCGACGACTCCACGCGAGTGAAGTTGAGGCGTACTGGGGTTCCTACCTTGACCCGTATCGTGTCGGGGTCGTAACCCCCCTTCACGGTCACGGCAACCTCTTGGACGCCGCCCACTACCGCAGCGGTCACGCCCTCCTTCTTCTGGAGCCAAAAGTACCAGACGATCGCCGCCACGGCTGCGAGGCCGCTCAGGTTCACGATCCATAGTGTCGTTGTCATGCTGCCACCTCAGTGTTGAGCTTTGCTCTTTCGGCACCAGAAAAGCTCCGGGCCTTGAAGAAGCGAAGCCGGTTCGCATTGCTTACCACCGTTACGCTCGAAGCCGCCATCGCCGCACCAGCGAGGAGCGGAGAAAGGAGCACGCCGAAGACCGGATACAGCACGCCCGCAGCCACCGGAATACCCAGCGAGTTATAGAGGAACGCTCCGAAGAGGCTCTGCTTGGCGTTTCTCATCGTCGCCCTGGAAACCTCGATGGCGTACGCTACGCCCTTCAAGCTCCCGCTCATCAGCGTCACGTCCGCCGCCTCGATGGCCACGTCCGTGCCTGTACCAATGGCGAAGCCCACATCGGCCTCCACCAGCGCGGGAGCGTCGTTTATGCCGTCGCCGACCATTCCCACCTTGCTCCCGTCGATCTTGAGCTTATGGACTTCCCTGGCCTTGTCTTCGGGGAGGACCTCGGCCAGGATGTGGTCGATGCCCACTTGCCGCGCGATGGCCCTGGCCGTGCGCTCGTTGTCCCCTGTGAGCATCACCACCTCGAGGCCCAGCCCCCTCATGACGCGGATGGCCTCCAGGGAGTCTTCCTTCACCGTGTCGGCCACCGCCACGATCCCCGCAGGCCGGCCATCGATTGCGACGTACATGGCCGTCTTGCCATCCTCCTGAAGGCGCAGCACATCGGGGTCCAAACTCTCGGGGTCGATTTCGGCGCGCTCCATGAGCTTGCGGTTCCCCACCAGCACCTGCCGTCCCCCGATCTTCGTCTCCACGCCGTG
Organism: Gemmatimonadota bacterium; assembly: GCA_036986155.1. Taxonomy (GTDB): domain Bacteria; phylum Gemmatimonadota; class Gemmatimonadetes; order Longimicrobiales; family Gaopeijiaceae; genus JACZXQ01. The sequence continues at coordinate 30,006 of BTRA01000007.1, forward strand.
TCCCGGCACCGCGTCGAAGGACTCGGGCTCCGGCGGATCGAGTCCCCGGTCCTGTGCAGCCATGACGATCGCCTGGGCCAGTGGGTGCTCGCTGGGCCGGTCCGCGGCTGCAGCCAGCCTCAGCACGTCCTCCTCCTCGAAGTCCGGAGCTGCAACGACGTCCGTCAGCGCAGGTTTGCCCCGTGTGATCGTCCCCGTCTTGTCCAGAACGATCTTATTGAGTTTCGACGATACCTGAAGCGCCTCACCGTTACGAATGAGCACCCCGTGCTCGGCCCCCTTTCCGACGCCGGCGACCATGCTCATCGGCACGGCCATTCCCACGGCGCAGGGACATGCGATGATGAGTACCGTGACCGCGGTCACCACCCCGAAGGCCAGTGCCTCGCTCCCCCCGAAGTTGAACCAGGTCAGGAACGTGAGGATCGACAGGATCATCACCGTGGGAACGAAGTAGCCCGAGACCACGTCCACCAGGCGGGCGATCGGCGCCTTCGAGCCCATGGCGTCCTGCACCATCCGGACGATCTGGGCGAGCGCCGTGTCCTTCCCGATCCGGGTGGCCTTGAATTTGAAACTCCCCGTGGTGTTCATCGTGGCGCCCACGACTTCGTCTCCGACGGCCTTGTCCACAGGTAGGCTCTCGCCGGTGATCATGGACTCGTCCAGAGCGCTCCTGCCCTCGACGATAACGCCGTCCACCGGGATCTTCTCGCCCGGCCGGACAACTACAACGTCCTCGAGTCGCACGTCCTCGATGGCGATTTCCACTTCGGACCCGTCTCGGATCACACGTGCCGTCTTCGCCTGGAGGCCGATGAGCTTCCGGATCGCCTGGCTGGTCTGGCCCTTGGCGCGAACTTCCAAAGCCTGCCCTAGCACCACCAGGGCCGTCACCACGGCGGTGACGTCATAGAAAGGGGTTGCGGTCCCCTCGGGGAACAGGCGGGGAAGGATCAGGGCGAACGTGGAATAGATCCACGCCGCCGACGTGCCCAGGGCTATCAGCGTGTTCATGTCCGCCGACTGGTGCTTGAAGGCGGCCCATGCCCCCGTGAAGAACTGTCTTCCCGAGTAGAAGAGCACAGGGAGCGTTACTAGGGCCGAGATCCCGAACAGCCACGTCTCCGTGCTCTTGGACACGGCATCCGCGAAGGCGTAGGGTAGGTAGAACCAGCTCAATTCCGGGTACGCCACGAGCATCACGGGTACAGAAATCGCCGTGGCGAACCAGAACTTTCGCATGAGTTGCCGGTACTCGCGCCGATGCGCGGCGGTCTCCTGGTCGGCTTCGTCGACGTCTTCGCCCTCCGCCGCCTGGCCGGAATCCTCGACATCCTCGGGGACCCCATCCACGGCGGCGACCCCGTAGCCACTTGCCTTTACGGCGCGGACGAACTCCGCGGGCTGCGTCGCACTCCGGTTGTATGTCACCACGGCTTCACCCGTCCCGATACTGACGGTCGCCGAGTTGACACCGGGCACGGCGAGCAGGGCCGCCTCTACCGTGGGAGCGCAGGTCGCGCAGTGGAGCCCCTCGAGCGTAAGCCGCGTGGACTCGCCGTCGGACCCGGAGGGTTCCCCCGCCGCGCGCTGCGCCTCCAGATCTATTCGGTTCTCCGATGAACTCTTCATGGCGAACTGCCCCCTGTGTTTTGGTTGATCAGACTGGGTGAAGTTTCGTCGTCACGTGGTGAAGCCACCCTGAACCCCCGATGAAGGATTCTTCACACGCTGGACTGGTTTCTGCGGGGCTTTCCTCGCGCTTCCCCAGGCGCGGGACTAGGCACGGGACTAGGCGCGGCATGCTCACCGCGCATCTACAATCTGCGTGTCAGAACAGCAACACTGCTTCACGCTCCTCCGACACGGCCAGGCGTCCCAAGCTGAACGCAAGCACGCTGAACATCAAGGCGGCCCAAACGGTGGCCACTGGAGTAGGACCGCGAACCCGATGATCACCGAGCCTTGGTTTCCTTGGGGTCACGGACGCGCGCGGATACCGTCCGTCGGTCCCGCTAGTTCGAGCGGAGGCGCGTACGAGTGACGCGAGTCGATGGCGAGTGGCGGAACGCAAGAACCGCCGCCGGGAGGGCGACGACAATGACGCGGGATGAACTCATGTGCCCGTAGTCGAGGGCCGCTACTGAGTCGTCCGCTCAACACATCCTGTCCCGACACCGCAAGCCAGGTGGTTCCCGAGACGGCCGCGCGAGTTGCTCCCGCGCCTCGGCTCCGCCCCGGGGCCACCATCGGCCGGCGTCACTCCACCACCCACCGCCTCCTGAAGGCGTTGTAGATGGGAGCGAACACGAGACCTGTGTAAGCACCGTACAAGAACGACTCGACCAGGCCGATCACGAACCCTACCGGCGTAAGCCACCGAAAACCGGGAAGGATCTGCTCCAGGAACGCTGTCATATGGAGCGAGTCCGGCACGATGAGTCCATAGGCCACGCACACGAGAAAACTAATGCTGGAGAACGTCGCGAGCGACCATGTCAGCACCTTAACGTTGATCATCATGACCTCCTCGCGGAGAGTCGCGGTCGTCAGGGTCGACCTCTTCCCCTCCGCCATGCTGGGGCCCGTGGGCCTTGGATTTCGAGTGTCCTCCGTGTCCATGTCCCCGCATGTGCATCCCGCCGAACAGGATGATCACGAGGAGCCAGAACCAGTTCGCCTGAATCCATTCCATTGTCACCTCCGTGTCTCGAGCCCCTGCCCCGCACCCGCTTCAGTCATGGTGCCAGTCACTCGGTTCCCCCCCCGTCCTCCATCTCCTCGTGGACCGGGACATACCGACCGGGCTCCTCCTCGAACATCGTCCGGCACCGGTCGGAGCAGAAGTAGTACGTCCTTTCCTGGAAGTCGGTGCTGGCCGCCGCCCCCTCAGCTTCGAGGGTCATCCCACAAACCTCGTCCTGCACACTCATGGTCTGCCTCCTTACTATCATCTTGCTGTTTCGCAGGCCACGGACGCCAAGAAACGCGGCGAGGGCCCACCCCAATCTGCACCCGCCGTCTGAAGCCGTCGTGAATTCAACGTGAAACCGCCTTCACATGACCCGGACCGGGGGGACCATCAGACCAGGCGTAGCTGCAGGGAGCCGCACCGTCGAGTGACGCTGGAGCGAGCCTGGACGACTAGCGAATGGGTGTGTAGGTCCTCGCCATCCCCCGCGGAGAGAACACGATCTGCCACACCTGATTCTTCCTCGCGCGGAAACTTCCCGCGCAGGAAAGCAAGTAATATTTCCACATTCGATAGAAGCGCTCGTCGTAGCGATCCTTCAACACCGGCCAATGTTCCTGGAAGTTCTCGTACCAGCACATGAGGGTCGGGTCGTAGTCGGGTCCGAAATTCTGCCAGTCCTCGAGCACGAACTCGCCCTCCGCCGCCTCGCAGATTTGCGCCACCGAAGGCAGCATGGAATTCGGAAAGATGTGGCGTTCGATCCACGGTTCGGTTCTGTTGACAGATCGGTTTCCTCCGATCGTGTGAAGAAGAAAGAGCCCGTCCTCCTTCAAGTGCCGCCGGGCGATGGAGAAGAAGCGATCATAGTTCTTCCGCCCGACATGCTCGAACATGCCGATCGAGAATATCCCGTCGAATTCTCCAGCCAGATCGCGATAATCCTGGAGACGTATCTCGATGTCGAGGTCCTCGCACGTCGTACGTGCCAGCTCGAACTGCTCTCGCGAGATCGTGATTCCGACCACACTGACGCCGTAGCGTTCGGCGGCGAACTTGGCCGCCCCTCCCCACCCACATCCGATGTCCAGAATCCGCATGCCTGGCTGTAGCCGAAGCTTGCGGCACACTAGATCCAGCTTCGCCTCCTGTGCCTCTTCCAGAGTCGACGCGTTTCTCCAGTACCCGCAACTGTAGATCATGCGTTCGCCCAACATCCACCGGTATAGATCGTTGCCGACGTCATAATGACGCTCGCCCACCTGAAAGGCGCGGGAGGGTTTTTGAAGATTGAACAATCCGGCACTGAGAGCTCGCAGCGGCTCGACCCAAGGTCTCACGCTCCCTTCCAACCCGGCCCGAAGGATCCGGTAGAAGCTCTCGTCGAGTCTTTCTGAGTCCCACCACCCGTCCATGTAGGACTCGCCGAGTGCGAGAGATCCTCCCAAAACCACCCGTGAGAACATTCGGTCGTCGTGGACCCGAAGATCCCATGGGCGGTCGCCGTCCAGGACGACGTCTGCTCGGCGGAGCAAATCGCCGACTCGATCCCGCGCACTCCGAAACGCGGACCACGGCCGGCCCCTCGAGCGGGAATCCCCTCCTCGACGCGGCGCCGCAGGACCCGCCGACGGGGAAAAAGCCCGCTGCCCGGGGGGCGGCTCCCGGCGTAACCCCACGGGGGGCATTACCGGTACCCCCCTCGGTACCTGGGGACCGCCGCCTCAACTAGGCCGACAGTCTCTCTTATGGCGGCGCCTCTCACAGTGAACATCGAGTCTCCCCTATCTCAGGCCCAATCCACGGTACGCCTTCGCACGCATCTCGTATATCCAACGCGCACCTTGACGTGAAAGTTTAGCCACCGGCCCTGAAGGGATCATGAGATCCGGATGAAGACAGTCGAAGAATTCAGCTCCTCGAATCTACCCATGCCCCGATACTCGGCAAGAATAATAATCACCAAAGAATAGCCTCCACGAACGCCTGCTCGAGGAGCTCCATGCCTTGGAGCACTCGCGCCCGCTCGCCAGTACGCCCGCCCGGGAGGCAGCGTCCGGAGAATCAGGCTTCGCCGCTTTCACTCCCCGATCCGTCATCGATGATCGCGCCAACCCGGCGGAGGAACTCCGGATCATCCTCGGCCCGGTAGGCCTGGTCCAGACCCGACCTCGCCAGGAGAGCGGCCACGGCCAGGCATCGGTCGCCACCGTCGCGGACGAGAACACCCACCTCCAGGATGAGCATCAGACGGTCGAGCAGCCGGCGAAAGTGGGTCGCACCGTACTCGTGGTCCGAAACGCAGCGCGATACCCCGACGAGCGTCTGATCCAACGAGAGTTTGGTGATCTCGAGCACGTCGTGCTCGGCGGCCTCGAGCATCCGAGCCGCTTCCGAGGCCACGACATCGAGGATCGGAAGCCTACGGAGGTCCGCGAGCACCTGCGCGACGAGCACGTTGTGGGTGCCTTCCCAAGACTCGTAGACCATCGCGTCACGGTAGAGACGCGGGAGCACACTGAAGTCCTCGATTGTGCCATTGCCCCCGAGCACCTCGATGCCCTGCCGCACGACCTGCGTGGCGCGGGCACTGGTCACGTACTTCGTGGCGTTCACCAGGAATCGATGGAACAGCACTTCCGTCTCGTCAGCAACCTCGGCGTCGAGGCGGTCCTCGAGGTGCGTAAGCAACCAGGTCAGGTGGAGCGCGCCGAGCCACCCCATGTGCATCTCGGCCAGCGTCTGGCGGATAACGGGGAAGTCTCCGATAGGCTGCCCGAACGCTCGGCGGTGCCGGGCATATGCCGCGGCCTCGAGCAACGCACGCCGCATCATCCCGGTCGCCCCGATAGCCGTCATCCACCGACTGGTGTTCAAAACGATCCCGACTGCGGTCTTGAATCCCTCCTCCACTGGCCCGATCGGCCAGGCGACCGCTCCGGCGAGGTCGACCTCACCCGACGCCATGCCGCGCGTCCCGAGCTTTTCTTTGAGCCGCCGGAGCGAGAAGCCGTTCAACACGCCGTCGAGTTCTCGCGGAACGACGAAACAGCCCAGGCCCGCAGTACCGTCGGGCGCTCCCTCGGGCCGAGCCGTTACGAGGAATTGGTGAGCATCGGCGACCGAGCAGAACCACTTTTCGCCCGAAAGCCGATAGGTGCCGTCCGGCTGGGGAACGGCACAACAGGCGTTGGACCCCACGTCGCTTCCGCCCTGAACCTCGGTGAGAAACTGCGAGGCCCGGTCGGCCCGATCGTAGTCCGGGAGGAGCAATGCCGGCAGGAAACGGTCCCGCACGGCATCCGACGCCCGACGGCGCAATGCGCGAGCCAGTCCGATGGTGCAGACGACCGGGCAGGCATGGCCGGCCTCACCCTCGAGCGACAAGAGATACAACAGCGTCGCTTGCTCGAATGCACGACCCGGAGTGCCGCTATACGAGATAACGCCGCTCTTCCATACCGCCACTCCAGACCGGTGGTATGAAGGGTCGAAGCGCACTTCCTCCAACCGGTGGCCCACGCCGTCATAGCGAGCCAACTCCGGTAGGTGTGCGCGTTGCTCGTAGCGGGCCGCCGAGGGACCAACGACGTCGGCGACCGCGCGCCCGAACTCCGAAGCGCTCTCATGCAGCGCTTCCAACCTCTCACCATCGAGGAAGCGTCGATTCAGAGCCCGCAACTCGCTATCGGCCGCATACGGATCCGCAGGGAAGCTCGCGCGCCAGGCGTCAAGATCTCGTCGGGCGTCTTCAGGTCCCACGGTCAGGGTCTCCTCACCGGTTCACTACCGGCTCACTCGGGCCGCCCGCGATCCGCCGATACCGGCACAGTGCGCCGAAGGCGTTGCGAGAAAAGTCCCGCCATCCACTTATATCATACACGGACAGGAGATTCGGAGATCCCACGCAGGGGCGTGAAAACTCGCGGAGATTCCCCTGCTCGGCTGGGATTTCTGGGCGTGAGGGCGTTCAGTCACCCGGAGGTGCCGGTACCGGCTCGTTCCGGTCCGTCCCACCATGCCCGACGCAGCGGCAATATGTGCAGTCGCATCCCTCCCGACACTGTGGCAGCAGGTCACGCTTTCCGGCGCTCCGCCGGAGCATCAGCGGATACAAAGCCCTTCGGAAGATGCCCGGGCCGTACCACTTTCGCAGGAATTCGCGCGCATCCCCCGTGCGCTTGATACGCCTCAGCAATCTCACGTATCCACCATTTCCCAATCGCTCGAAAAGGAACCGATTGGTGAACCCGGCTCGCAGAATGCCCTCCAGCCGCGGACGCCACAGGTCTTCGTAGCGTTGTGGCTCTCCCTCTAGCCACGCCCGCGCGGCGAAGTGTCCCGAAAGCAGCGCCGAGCGCATGCCGAACCCGAAGAGGGCATCCTGGAATCCCGCGGCCTCGCCGACGTACAGCAGGTTTCCCTTCCGGGCGGTCGACGTCGAATGCACGTTCCCGAATCCGCCGAACCGCCGCGCATTGGTCAACTCCAGGCCGACCCGATCGCGGAAAAACTCGACCGTGCGATCCAGATACTGCGCCTCGTTGTGGAAATCCGAGAAGAGGCAACTCGCGACCGTCACCCGACCACCGCAAATCAGTAGATATGAATAGCCTTTGGGCGCCAGGTCATCGGATAGAGCCGCGTAGGCGCCGTCCGCACGGTCAGTTTCCCCAACGTACCCTACCGCGATCACATCCGTGCGCCGCGGGCCATGTGCGACGATTCCGCCCTGCGGGAGGCGCTCGACGGTGTGGCGCATTCGCAACTCCACGCCCGCCGCCTGCGCCTGCTCCTTCAGGGCATAGTCCACCGTGCCGGCCTCCGATCCACGCCGAACCAGGTACCAGATCGGCTCCTGCGACCGATAGGTGTAGTCGCGCCCGTCCGGATCGAAAACGACACACTCCCGAAACGGTGTCGCCTCGAAAGTCGGCTCGATCCCCATCTGTGCCAATTCCTCGAGCACGTCACCACGGGTCGTCCAGTTCTCCAGGCCTTGGAAATCGTTGTGGAAACGATGCCCGACATCCCCGCTCCGCTCGCTCACGACCGCCCGGCCACCGGCATGCGCCACGGTAAGGGCCGCGGCCAAGCCGGCCGGGCCGGAGCCCACGATCTCAATGGGTCTAGAATTCAACATCAACTCCGTGGTCGGTCCCCTCGTGGACCAGCTCCGTAACGTGACGCCGAGACGCTCAGCCCAACGTGGAGGCAGTCCCCCTCGACCATCAACGATCGGAATCTGGCGTTAGCGCGGGGTGAAGTCCATGTGAAAGATGGTTCGCACGAACGCAGGCTCGATTCAGGACGGGTGATCGCACCCCCTCCACTCCACCCGATTCGGTGAGACTAGACACGGCAGGAGTCCCTCACTCCCACTCGAGCGCGCCCTTCTTCCACATGTAGAGGAGTCCAACGCCCAATACCGTGACGAATATCAGGCCCTCGATGAATCCGAAGACCCCCAGGTCCCGATAGACCACCGCCCAGGGAATCAGGAACACGGTTTCCACATCGAAGACGATGAATGCGATGGCGACAAGATAGAATTTCACGGAGAACCGCTGGCGGGTATCACCCAGTGGAATCATCCCAGACTCGTACGGCATGTCCTTTTGCGGCGTCGGACGCCGCGGGTTCAGCATGTGCGACATCATGACCATCATCACGGCGTTCAGCCCCGCGACGAAGAGGAGGAGAAGAATCGGAAGATAGGATGCGCGCATGCTCGGGTCCTATGAGAGGTCAGGCCACCCCGGATCCGTCAAGGTGAAAAGAAAGACTGGAGGCAGCTCCGAGAAGATGCCAGATCACAACGAAACGCACCAGCCTCGCTACGCCTCGACCCGCGCGAGACGCAATGCATTCAAGGTGACGCCCAGAGACACGCCCAAGTCGCCGAGCACCACGGCCGTAACCAGCGAGACCATGCCGAGCGGCACACCGAGAGCCAGAATCGCCTTCACGACGATCGCTAGAGTGATATTCTGTCGGATCACATTCCGGGATTGGTGGGAGAGCTCATAGAGGTAAGGCAGGCGCGTCAGATCATCGCCCATCAGTGCGATGTCGGCCGTCTCCAGTGCAGTATCACTTCCGGCGGCACCCATCGCGATCCCAACAGTGGCAACCGCGAGGGCGGGCCCATCGTTCACGCCGTCGCCCACCATGGCCACGGCACCGTACTCCGCCTCCAAGGCCCTGATGGCATCGACCTTTCCCTCCGGGAGGAGGTCGGCCCTCACCTCGTCCACGCCGACTGACCGACCCACGGCCTCGGCTGTTTCCTGATTATCTCCCGTGAGCATCACCATGCGACGAATTCCCGCCCGCCGGAGTCCCGCGACCGCAGTCGTCGCAGCCTCTCTCGGCTCGTCCGCCAGTGCGAACCAGGCGAGCACCTCCCCTTGGCTCGCAAGTCCAACCACGGTGCGCCCCCCAGCCGCAAAATCAGCCGGCTGGCCACTATAGCGCCCCGCGCTGACGAATTCCGAGAGCTTGCCGATTACGTACTCCACTCCGTCCACGCGGGCGCGGGCCCCACTCCCGACCTCCGCGGCGAAGTCCGTAACGGTCCAGCCATCCCACCGAGCCCCCCTGTCGCGGGCAGCATCGACGATGGCCCTCGCGATCGGGTGTTCCGAGTGGGCCTCGATCGCGGCGGCATGGGCGAGGACCTCCTCCTCCGACAGGTTGCCCGAGGGAAGCACCGCCACGACCCGCGGGTGGCCGATGGTGAGCGTCCCGGTCTTGTCCAGAGCAACGACATCGATGTCCCCCATGGCCTCCAGGTATCTTCCTCCCTTGATGAGTACTCCGTTTCGAGCCGCTGCGGTCACGCCACTGACTACCGCAACCGGCGTGGAGATCACCAGCGCGCAGGGACACGCAATGACCAGCAGTGTGAGCGCCCGTACGAACCAGATGTCGAACGGGGCGCCGAACACGATCGGGGGTACCGTCATGAGCAGCACGGCGGCCAACGTCACCGCAGGGGTGTAGTATCGGGCGAAACGCTCGATGAAGGCTTCCGTCGGGCTCTTGTCCGCTCCAGCCTGCTCCACAAGCCGCACGATGCGGGCAAGGGCGCTGTCCGCCGCCGGCTTGGTCGCCCGTATTCGCAGGAACCCCCCCCGGTTGATGGTCCCCGAAAAGACGTCGTCTCCTGGCCCCTTATCAACCGGGACAGATTCCCCGGTGATCGGGGACTGGTCCACGGCCGATACCCCCTCCTCCACGGTGCCGTCAGCCGGAACGCGCTCGCCGGGGCGGAGCAGGATCACGTCACCCGTGACCACCTCTTCAGCCGGAATCGCGACTTCCACGCCATCGCGCTCAACCCGCGCGCTGTCCGGCGCTAGATCCATGAGCGCCTCGACGGACGCGCGGGCCCGATCGGCCGAGTAACTTTCAAGCAACTCGGCGATCGCGAACAGGAAAGCGATCGCCGCGGCCTCGGGAAGCTCCCCGACTGCCACCGCACCGATAATGGCGACGGTCATCAGGAAGTTCATGTCGAGCGCAAGCGACCGCGCTGCCCTGGCTCCCTTCGGAAAGAAGTTCCAACCGCCAACAAGCGCCGACGCGAGCAGCAGTAAGTCGGGGAGTAGGAGCGTCCGGAATGGTAGTGTAAGGACTACTGGGGCCAAGCCGAGCGCCCGGAGGAGCATGGCGAACGAGAATAGGCCCAGTGACGCGTAGGCTATCTGTGCCGGCGGGCTTCTCCACGTCCCAGGTACGTCCGCGGTCGCGCCTGCCTCGTCGAACGGGCGCGCCACGTACCCCAGCCGGCCCACCTCCTCCCGAACCTCCTCGGCCGTCGTGCGCCCAGGGTCCAGATCGACGCTCAGCGTTCGAGCGATCGGGCTCACCTCGGCAGTGAGGACACCCTCTACCTTCAGGAGGTGGCGCTGAATCTTCTGGGCGCAACTCGCGCAGTCCATATCTGCGACGACAAAGCGAGCCGAAGTCGCCTCTTCCAACGCCCTCGTGCTACGCTCCGTCATCACGGTCCCGCCACTCCGCCCGATTCCCGGACGTGGTCCAGGCCGGCCCCGAACAAGGTTTCGACGTGCGGATCGTCGAGCCTGTAGTAGGCCATGCGGCCTTCCTTGCGGTACCGTACGATCCGCATCTGCCTCATCTGGCGAAGCTGGTGGCTGATCGCCGACTGGCTGACGCCCACGACCGCGGCCAGGTCGCAAACGCACAATTCTCGCACTGAGAGGGCCTCGAGGATGCGCAGCCGGGTTGGGCTTGCCAACATCTGAAACGTGTCGGCGAGGTAGATGATGTCCTCCTCACCCGCCCGGCCTGTGAGTGCGGCGGCGACGGCATCGCCATGAACGAGGGGGATGTCGCAGTGGGGAGCCTCTAGCATGTATTGGCACTACCTGGGAAGGTGGTTTGAGTGGCCACGGCGGGCGGCCGGAGCTATGCGAATACTATATCTGAATATCTGCTCATATGTTCACTTATGCAAGTCTACCATGATCTAGGGGCCTTGATGGTTTTCGGATCGAAACTACCTTTGACTCGATGAATCCAACGAACATAGGCCGCGGTAGGACCAGACGACGGGCAGTCGCCCTGGGACTGATGCTCGCTCTGGGCATGTCTGCGCTCGAAGCGCTGGCGGGCCCAGTGCGCGACGGATCCGTGCATCACGAGAGCAATGTCGAGGCGTCATCCCATCGGTCCGCTGCTCGACTGGCGCACGACCACGCGGACGCGCAGGAGTCCGCGTCCCTGGCGGAGGCCGCGTCGGCATGTCGACCCGAGATAGCTCCGCCCGCGGATAACACGGACCACCAGCATCCAGGCGGGGAAGACCACTGCGCACACGTCCATGGTGTCGCGCTGATTCCAACCGTCGCGCTGATGTTTTCAGCGATCGTGATCGATGCGCCTATGGCGATCTTCGAACGTCACGACGACCCCTCCGGCACCTCGCTTCCCTACCCGCCCCGAGCCTGACCTCCTCCTTGCCATAGTGCGCTCCCCACATCGGGCAGCCACGGCGAGGACCTGACGCTCCCGAGCGACGGGGCTGGGTCCGGCACCCTCCGATCATAACTCGATCAGACCTTCGGAGTCTGTGTCGAACGTCAGCCCCCACCGATCAAACCGACGATGGTGGTGGACGACGAATCCCGAGGACCGGGAGTCCCGTGTCCGCCTCGTCCAACGCACACGATCTACAAAACCCGAGAGATGAGTTCAATGATCAAGATTCGCCGATTCTGGAGGGTCGGTGCCGCAGCGGTGCTCACGCTGAGCACGGTCGCGGCCTCCGAAGCGCAGAATAGGCCCAGGGCACTCGAGGAGCCGCCAGGGGACACATTGTTCCTCACGCTCGCTCAGGCGCAACTCCACGCGCTTGAGAACAACCCCGCCCTCCTCGCAACCCGGCGTCTGCGGGAGGCGGCGGAGGGACGCCTTCGTCAAGCCCGAGTCTACCGGTTCAATCCCGAGGTGACCCTCGAGAGCGAGCAGGTAGGAAGCGGGCGAACGCTCAGGGCCTACGAAGGCGAGGTGAGCCAGGAGGTGGAGTGGGCCGGGCAGTGGGGGCTACGCAAACGTGTCGCCGAACACGGACTCGCGAGCACCGACGGGACCGTGCGGGATGCAGAACGTCTCACGCGGGCAGCCGTGGCAGCCGTGTTTTACGAAACCCTCGGTGCGCAAAACCGAGTGGCGTTGGCCGAAGAGATTCGCACGCTCAACGAGCGGCTCGCGGTCGCGGTGTCTGATCTCCTCGAGGCTGGCTCGATCAGCCTCTTGGAGGCGAACCTGGCCCGCATCGAGTCCGGTCGCGCACAGACGCGTGTGCTCGAGGAGCGGAGGGACGCGAAAACGGCCCTGCTCGAGCTGAGGCAGGCCCTGGCGCTGCCCGACGCCCAGCCGCTGCGACTGTCCCCCGACGTGCCCATACCGCCCGAGCCATCAGGCCTCAACCTCGATTCGTTGGTGCGCGTAGCCATAGTGCGCCGACCGGACCTAGGCTCAGCGGCGTCACGAATCGAGGCCGGCCAGTCCCTCGTCAGCCTCGCCCGCCGTGGGCGCATCCCGAACCTCCGACTCACTGTCCCCTTCGACCGTCTCGAAGGCCCCGGTAGCGAGCAGATCGGGATCGGTGTCGGGGTGTCGATCCCCCTTTGGAATAGAAATCAGGGGACGATCGCCGAACTACAGGCCGACCTGGCACGGGCCCGATCCGAGAGGGATGCGGTGGAGTCGACCGTTCGCACCGAGGTTGTGGACGCCTACCAGCGGTACGTCAGCGCAAAGGAGGAGGAGCAGATCGCCGCGGTGTCAGTCCTCCAGCCCGCCCGATTCAACCAAGGCCTTCTCGATGAGGCCTTCCGCAGCGGAAAGATCGACCTGGCGACGCTGCTCTTGGTCCGCAACGCGCTGTTGGATGCGGAGTTGGACTACTGGGAGTCGTGGCTCGAGCTGCGACTCGAGCTCGTTCGTCTCGCGGCGGTTACCGCCGAGCCCCTACCGAACCAGTGATCTGGAGATCCAAGTGAAGAAGCAACCGAAAGAAGTGTCACGTCTCGTACGGCTGGGGCTGCGCGGTACGGTCGCCATGGCGCTCGCGTGGACGGCGGCGTGCGCCCCCGCCGAAGAGGTATCCGAGAGCGTCGATTCGGAAGATGACCACCTCGAGGGCTTCGTGGAGATGGACTCCGCGGCGATGGCCAACGTGGGGCACGAGGTGGTGGCCGTAACACCGGTGACCGAGACCACCCTCCGCGCCACCGGTACCATCATCTACGACCAGAACCGGGTCTCGAAGGTCGGTCCGAGAGCCGAGGGCCGGGTCGTACGCATCGAGAGGGATCTGGGGGATCGGGTCCGCGCGGGCACGTCGCTCGCGGTGCTGGAGAGCCCGGAGCTCGGCGAGGCCGAAGCGGCGCATGAACAGGCGCGAGCGGAACTCGAGCTCGCGCTGGAGAACTACGAGCGGGAGCAGACCCTCTTCGAAAAAGGCATCTCGTCCCGCAAGGAGATGGTCGAGGCACGTACTGAATTCCGAAGCAAGGAGGCGGCCCTTCGCGCAGCCACCGCACGTCATCGGACCCTCGGCGCGGTAGACCATCCGGAGGATACCGTCTCGGTCGGCGGACTCTTCAATCTCTCCGCGCCGATCCCCGGCACGGTGGTCGAGCGCGATCTCGTGCTCGGCCAAATCGTCGGGCCCGAGGACGACCTCTTCACGGTCGCAGACTTGACGAATCTCTGGATCGTGCTGGACATCTACGACCGAGACCTCTCCCGAGTGCGTGAGGGCCTGGAAGTGGAGATCCGCACCGCCGCATTCCAGGACGATACGTACCATGGCACGCTCACCTACGTGGGGCAGATCGTGGATCCCACCACGCGGACCGTCAAGGCACGCGTCGAGATCAGCAATCCCGAGCGCACGCTCCGCCCGGGCATGTTCGGCACAGCCGTCATCCGCGGGCTGGAGTCGGACGGATCCCTGGCGGTGCCGCAGGAGGCGATTCAGGAAATGGACGGCCGTAGCGTGGTGTTCGTCCCGGCCGGACCGGGCCGGTTCGAGATCCGCGACGTGACGGTCGGATCGGTTCTAGGCAGTGAGCTCGTAACGATTCTCGACGGGCTTTCCGAGGGGGAGAACATCGTCTCGAGGGGCAGCTTCTATCTCAAGTCCGAGTTGCTGAAGAAAAGCTTCGGCGGCGACGAGCACTAGACGGAGACATCTAAAGTGATTGATCGCACCATAGAGTTCTCTTTGAAGAACCGTCTGATGATCAGCGTCATGGCGCTGCTCGTGGTCGGGATGGGAATCCGGTCCCTACGCCAACTTCCGATCGACGCATTCCCGGACGTAACACCCGTGTTGGTCCAGATCTTCACGGAGAGCCCGGGCCTCGCGCCCGAGGAGGTCGAGCAGCTCGTCACTTACCCGGTCGAAGTGGCCATGAACGGCCTCCCGGGAATCCAGCAGGTCCGCTCGATTTCGATGTTCGGCCTTTCCGCGGTCAACGTCTACTTCGCGGACGACGTGGACATCTACTTCGCGCGCCAGCTCGTTTTGGAGCGCGTCCAAACGGCTCGTGAGGACATCCCGGAGGGCTTTGGTGAGCCGGAGCTCGGTCCGATCACGACGGGCCTCGGCCAGGTGTACCAATACACGGTGGAGGGCGAGGGGCTCACGAACATGGAACTGCGGACGATCCAGGATTGGATCGTCCGCTTCAATGTTCGAACGGTGCCCGGCGTGACCGAGGTGCTCTCCTTCGGCGGCGAGGTGCGGCAGTACCAAGTGCGGGTAGATCCAGGCCTCTTGCTGCAGTATGGCGTCACCTTGGGTGAAGTCATGGACGCCGTGCGGGCGAATAACCGGAACGTGGGTGGGAGCTACATCGTGCGGAATGCGGAAGAGTACCTCGTCCGCGGCATCGGCCTGGCCGGGGACCTCGAGGCCATCCGCGACATCATCGTGGAGACACGAGGCGACGGCACGCCGATCTACATCACGAACGTCGCCGAGGTCGAGCTGGGTCCGGAGATCCGCCGGGGCGCCGTGACCAAGGACGGCCAGGGCGAGGTCGTGACCGGCATCGTGCTCAAGCTCATCGGCGAAAACACCTCGGACGTCATCAGGCGGGTCAAGGAAAAGGTCGCGGCGGTCAACGAGATCTTGCCGGATGGCGTGCGAGTCGTGCCGTTCTACGATCAAGCCGACCTCGTCGAACGGGCAGTGGAAACCGTGACGGATGCGCTCCTCGAGGGCGGCATTCTCATCGTGATCGTGCTCTTCCTCTTCTTGGGGAACGTACGCAGCTCGCTCATCGTCGCGGCGACCCTGCCCCTCTCGCTCCTGCTCGCGTTCATCCTGATGGACTATCTGGGCATGAGCGCGAACCTCATGTCGCTCGGCGGCCTCGCCATCGGTATCGGGATGATGGTGGACGGTGGCGTCGTCATGGTCGAAAACATCTATCGACACCTCTCTGAAGCCGAACATGAGCAAGGAACTGAAGGCGGCTCGGGCTTCCGTGAAGCCCGAGCCCACCGGGTACTTCGAGCGGCTCTCGAGGTGGGACGCCCCATCACGTTCGCGATCGTCATCATCATCGTGGTGTTCCTCCCGCTATTCACGCTCGAGGGCGTGGAGGGCAAGCTTTTCAAGCCGATGGCGTTCACCGTGAGCTTTGCCATGGTGGGATCGCTCATCTTCAGCCTCACCGTCATCCCGGTTCTCTCGTCGTTCTTCCTCCGAGGCGGCTCGGAGAAGGACACATGGATCATGCGACTGATCCGCGGACCGTATGAGCGAGCCCTGGATTGGGCCATGGACAACCGCGGTCAGATGACGGGTGGCGCTGTCCTCCTTCTCGTCGGAAGCCTCGTGCTGTTCCCCTTCCTGGGAACAGAGTTCGTGCCCGCGCTCGAAGAGGGCTCGGTCCTGCTTCGCGTCACCTTCGCTCCCAGTACAGGGCTCGATGAGGCCGCGACCGCGGCGAATCGGATGGAGCGAATGGTTCTGTCCAGTTTTGGGGACGAGGTCGAGACGCTCGTGTCCAAGATAGGGAGGGCCGAAGTCGGCGGTGACCCCGAGCCTGTGAACAACGTCGAGATGTACATGGGGCTCCGGCCCCAGAGTGAGTGGCGATACGCCTCCAAGACCGAACTCGTCGAGGCGATCGAGCAGACACTGTCCGGCTATCCCGGTGTGTTGCTGAACTTCTCTCAACCGATCGCCACGCGTGTGGACGAACTGCTCAGCGGAGTGCGGGCGCAACTGGCCATCAAGCTCTTCGGCGATGATCTGGATATTCTGAAGGAAAAGGCCGACGAGATCGCGCGCGTAGTCCAGGGAATCGAAGGTGCCGCCGATGTGCAGGCCGAGCAGGTCTCGGGGCAACCGCAGCTCCAGATCGAAGTGGATCGTCACGTGATCGCCCGCTACGGCCTGAACGTGGACGACGTCCTCGAGCTCGTCGAAGTAGCCGTGGGAGGTGAGGAGGCCGGACAGGTGTTCGAGGGACAGCGCCGGTTCAGCATCTTCGTGCGCCTCGGAGAAGCGTTCCGAGACGACCCCGCATCGATCTCCGACATCCTTCTCACGACCCCCTCCGGGGCCCAGATCCCCCTCGGACAGCTTGCCGACATTCGCGAGATCATCGGGCCCAAACAGATCAGTCGGGAGGCGAACCAGCGGCGCATCGTCGTGCAGGCCAACGTCCGCGGCCGTGACATGGGCGGGTTCGTGGCGGAGGCCCAGGCCGCCGTCGACGTGCAGGTGGACCTCCCCACTGGCTACATCGTCGAGTGGGGTGGTCAGTTCGAGAACCAGCGCCGGGCCATGAGGCGCCTGTCGATCATCATTCCGATCACGGTCGCGCTGATCTTCCTGCTCCTCTTCTTCAGCTTCAACTCACTGCGCATGGCTTCGCTCATCATCCTCAACGTCCCGTTCGGCCTCATCGGGGGCATCGTCGGGCTGTGGGTGAGCCGCCAGTACCTCTCCGTACCGGCGTCGGTCGGGTTCATCGCCCTCTTCGGGGTCGCCGTGTTGAACGGAGTGGTCATGGTGAGTTACATCGTGGACATCAGACGGAGAGAAGGGAGCACGGCGGAAGCGGCGGCCCGGAAGGGAGCCCAACTCCGGTTGCGCCCGGTTCTGATGACCGCGCTCGTGGCTAGTCTAGGG
Organism: Gemmatimonadota bacterium; assembly: GCA_036986155.1. GTDB lineage: Bacteria > Gemmatimonadota > Gemmatimonadetes > Longimicrobiales > Gaopeijiaceae > JACZXQ01. The sequence goes on from BTRA01000007.1 coordinate 47,393, forward strand.
CTGACCCCTCTTCTGTTTTCGTCGGGCGCGGGTTCTGAGGTTCAGCGTCCGCTCGCGGTAGTGGTAGTCGGGGGACTGGTGACCTCGACGATCCTGACCCTGGTTCTGTTGCCCAGTTTCTACGTTTTGTTCGACAAGGACGCTCCGCGTCCGCAGGGGGATCTATCATGAAGATGATCGTAGCGATGATTCAACCGTTCAAGCTTCAGGACGTTACGCTCGCCTTGACTTCCGTGGCGGGCTTCCCCGGGATGACCGTGTCCGACGCCCGCGGGTTCGGGCGTGAGCACCTCGAGGTCTCCACGGACCGTCTCGAGAACTTGACAGACTTCATGCCGTGTGTGCGTGTGGAGATCGTCGTTGAGGATGAGGTCCTCGACTCGGTGGTCGAGACGTTGCTGACAGCTGCCCATACCGGAAGGCGTGGAGACGGGAAGGTCGTCGTGTATACAGTGGAACAAGTGTACGCCGTGCAGAGTCACGGCCGTGAGCAGTGATCCGTTGCGCGGCTGGGTCGCGACGGGCTCGGCTCCATGCAGCCGATGTTGCGCCCCTGACCGACAACTCGGACCGTGAGCCCATGGAACCTCGGTTCGATCACCAGGGTTCGGGAAGGTGATGAACTACTCAGAAGCTGCTCGATGAAGTCCCGGCCCGCCTCGAGAATCTTCGCCGCGGCCTTGCTTTCGGCTACGCTTCTGCCGT
>BTRA01000008.1:0-45184 GCA_036986155.1 Gemmatimonadota bacterium
GGCGTAACCGACTCGGCTGAACGGCTGGGCCGCTACGGCGGTTTGCGGAACACGCTCCCGGAGTTCGCGAGGGTGTTTTGGGACGGGCGCCCCAGCCTGATCGCGGCCGGGGTCATCCACTCCGGAAAGTTCGAGGCCTACTTCCGCACTTTTCGCCGCCGCGTGTTGCCGCTCGTCCACTCGCGCAATCGTGTGGACGAACTGTTCAAGCCACGCCCGTATAAGGAGCGCGAGGCGTATTACAGGAACGAGTGGGACAGTTGGCGCTGGCGGCTTCTGATCCGCCTGTTCTTCAGCCGGGCGGTGATGGGACGGTTCGGAAGGGACCCCGCGTTTTTCCGCCATGTGGACGGTCCTGTCGCTTCCCGCATTCTGGAGCGAGCGCGCCACGGGTTCACCGTGGTGCCCACGCACACCAACCCGTACCTCACGTACATCCTGACCGGCGCGTACGGGCCAGACGCGCTGCCACGGTACCTGCGGCCCGAACATCGGCCCCTGATTCGGGAACGCCTCGGTCGCATTCGGATGCACCATGGGCCGGCCGAGGACGTCGACGGTGCCTTCGACGGCTTCAACCTCTCGGACATCTTCGAGTACATGAGTCCGGCTCAGCACGAGCGCTGCTACGGCGCCCTGTTCGAACACGCCACGCCGGGCGCCCGAATGGTCTACTGGAACCTGCTGGCCCGTCGGGAGACCCCCGACCAGTACGCCTCACGGATCAGGCCGATGGTCGACTACGCGCACGGTCTTCATCAACAGGATCGGGCCTGGTTCTACCAGGCGCTCCACGTCGATGAGGTGCTGGACGATGGCTGAGCTTCTCCGCGCTGGGGCCGTAGGGCTCGCCTTCCTGCTCATCTTCGCCACGGCAGAATTCTGGCAGCGGTGCCGGAACCCTCCGGTGGAGTGGAGCCGCAAGTTCGTTCACTTCATGGGAGGTCTGCTCGTGCTGGGCTTCCCGTGGATCTTCGAGACCCGCTGGAGCGTGCTGGTCCTCGCGGCCTCGTTCGCGGCAATGATTTGGAGCACCCGCCGGATCGGGCTGCTACAAAGCGTCCATGGCGTCTCCCGGGCCTCGCATGGAGGCCTGTTCTACCCGCTCGGCGTAGTGCTGCTCTTTACACTGGCGTACGATCGCCCGGTCCTGTACCTGGCAGCAGCCTTGACGCTCATCGTAGCCGATACCGCCGCCGCCCTTCTCGGCTCCGCGTACGGCCGGAAGACCTACGCTGTGGAGGACGATCACCGTTCGATCGAGGGCTCGGCGGTGTTCCTGCTGGTGACCTTCCTCGCCGTCCATGTGCCGCTGCTCCTGATGACCGGGATCGACCGCTACGCCAGCGTGCTCGTGGCCGTTCACGTGGCCATGGTCGTAACCCTTTTCGAGGGCGTGAGCCTCCGCGGTAGCGACAATCTGCTGATCCCTTTGGGGGCCTACCTCCTGCTACTTCGTCTTACGGCCGAACCAGTATCTGTAGTATCTGGACACATCGTCGCCTTGGTCGCGACCCTCGTTCTGCTCGGCATCGTGGCATGGCGATCCCACCTCTTGACGACAAGCGGGGTGATGGCAGCCTCCCTTTTCTTCTACTGGGTCTACGCACTGGGCGGAGTGGAGTGGCTGGCCGCACCCGCAATGGCCGTCCTCGGGCTGGCAGGACTGCGCGCGGTTCTGGGGAGCCGAGTTTCCTTGCCCGAGGCAGAGTACCAAGTGGTGGCCACCTTCTACGCGGTCGCGGTCGCCATCCTCCTTCTCATAGCCAGCGACATCGTGCGGTTCCTCGCGGAGGCGCCACAATGGCTTGGGAGCGCCGAGGCCCTCCAGGGACCATACACGGGCGCGATCATCGGGCAGGTAGCCATCGTGGCCACCACCCAACTCCAGCCGTTCGGCCCCGGCAGGCGCCGCCCCCCCTCCATCAGGGCGACCCTGGCGCTGCTGGCCGCCGCGTTCTTGGTCCTGGGGCCACCCGTTCTTTGGCTCACGGGGGGACTCTCCACGCTGGCGGTATCTACCTCGGCGGCGATCGCGCTGATGGCAGTCACGCTCTATTGGGTGGCCCGACGGCTGTCCGGATGGCCCGCCGAGCAACCATGGAACATGAGGCTGCAAGCGGCGTGCGTCGCCGCGGCGACCGTGGTTGTCGTCCCCGTCCATCTGCTGGTCTTGGCGGGTGGATAGGGTGCCGACCTTCGCAGACGGGTTCCGCTTCCTCATCGAGCGTCGCGCATCTGTGCTGGTCATCCAGGGGCTCCTGCTGGCCGTCGCGCTCGTGGGCGCTGGGAACCTCCAGGTGGATTACTCCGCCGAGCAGTTCTTCCTCTTCGGGGGGCCGGAGCGAGAGGTCTTCGACCAATTCAAGAGGCATTTCCCCAGAGAGGACCTACAGGTATCCGCCCTCCTGGAGGTGGCAGGCCCGCTGCGGCTCGATGACTACCGCACGCTCGAGCGTCTGGCCGAAGCGTTCCGGAGCTCCGGCCTGCAATCGGTCCGTTGGTTGGGCGAAGCCGACCTCGTCGAAGAGACGTTGGAGGACGGCCGACCCGCGATCCGTCTCTTCCAGATCTCTGAGGACGAGGATTGGTCCGAGTCGCGAATCAACGCGCTCTTGGAGGCCAGACGGGAGCACCCCCTTTTCTCGGGCACCCTGTGGAATAGCGAGCTGACCGTTTTCGCCGTCCACGGCTATCTGGCTCCAGCCGAAAACGATGATGCCCGCCGCCGGCAGCTCACTCGCGAGTTACAGGATGAGATCCGGATCCTTTCGCCCGGATCGGGGCGCATCGTCCTAACCGGTCTACCCGTGTTGCGCGCCACCATCCCGCTGGCGCTCGAGGCCGATCTGGTGAAGCTGCTGGGGATCGGGCTTCTCATCTCGTTTCTGGTACTGTACGGATACTTCCGGCGCCTAGGTCTGGTCCTGCTTTGTCTCGGCCCTGTCGTTCCGGCGATACTCTTCACGCTCGGCATGATGGGGTGGGCGGGCCAGCCGATCTCGGTGCTTACCAGCTTCATGCCCATCGTCGTGCTGGTCGTGGCCGTTTCGGATGCCACACACCTGGTGATGGGAACCCGTTCACGATGGCAGGAGGGGCTTCCCATTTCGGACGCGGTCGTGGACACTTTCTCCTCTGTCGCACGGACGTGCTTCTTCACGTCACTCACCACTGCGCTCGGCTTTCTCGGACTCATCGCAACTCGCATTCCGGTCATCGTCGAGTTCGGCGTGATTACAGCGGTCGCGGTGCTCGTAGCGTATCTCGTTACGCTCACGCTCCTCCCGGCACTCCTCACCCTCGCCAGCGACCTCGGAACTCCGGGAAACCGGCCCAATCGATGGAGCGCCTGGATCATCCGTCGAATCGAGCGCACCCTTCACGCAAGCCCGCGTTGGACGACCGCTGTCCTACTGGCAGGCCTCATCACCGGGCTCGTACTGGGCGTTGGGCTTCGTGTGGAAGCCCTCCTGATCGACGACCTCAAGCCGGACGATCCGATCCTCCGCGACCTCAGGTGGATCGAGGACGCCGGGTTCGGCCTTTTCCAGGTGAACGTCTATCTCACCGACGGAAATCAGCCCGGTCACTCCCAAGAGATGCTGCGATGGATAGAGGATCTCCAAACATTCGCGCGTTCCGACCCGATCGTCATAGGGTCCATGGCCCTTCCGGACTTCGTTCGTGAACTCGGAGCCGCGTTCGGAAGCGATGGTCAAGCCCGAGCGAGTGGCAACGCCGGCGCCCGTGCCACGCGCCTGGCGTGGACCACCGAAGAGGTGAGGGAGCTCCTCTTCCTGGCCGAGCTCGAGGGCGAGGACGCACTCGAGGAGGTGTACGTCCGCCAAGAGGGCGTTGGCCAGGTCATCCTCTATGTCCGAGACAGCGGCTCAACCCACCTGTCGCCCTTTCTCACGAGACTCGAGGATCGCCTGGATTCGGTGCCTCCGCCGAGTGGATCCGCATACGTGACGGGAACCGTGAAGCTCTCGCAGGTTCTCTGGGACCAACTACTCGCACGCTTCCTGCCAGGGGTTCTGTTCTCAATGATCCTGGTCTGGATCGCCATGGCGTGGATGTTTCGATCGGTCCGGCTGGGCCTGCTGGCGCTCGTGCCGAACGTGGTTCCCATGGTCATGCTGCTGGGGCTTATGCGCGTCGGTGGATTCGACCTCAAGCCGTCCACGGTCATCGTGTTCGCGATCGCGTTCGGAATCGTGGCGGATGACACGATCCACTTCCTCGGGGCGGTGGCGCGTCGGCTGCGAGCCACCTCCGACATCGATGCCGTACTTCTGGGTGCGGTCAGAGAGGTGGGTCCGGCCATCATCATCACCACGGCCGTCGTAGGCGGCGGTTTCATCGCGCTCACCGCCTCTCGATTCCAGGCCCTATTCCTGATCGGCTTCCTTACCGCCGCCGCCGCCCTGTTCGCGGTCGGAGCGGACCTCGTCGGCTTCCCGGCTCTGCTCCGCCTCGTCGCTCGACGACCCTGGGTGCGGTCACTCCTCCAACGGGGCATCTCATGAGTGCTCTCATCGGTGTGATCCATGCGGCCCTGGTGGCCGTGAGCTCGACCCCCAGCGCCGTGGCAGGCCAAGACATCGATGACCGAGGCCTAGCGATCGTGAAGGAGATGGACCGGAAAAACCGCGGGTTCGTGGATTTCGAGGTCGAATTGCGTATGGAGATTCATGACGAGCGAGGGCGCACCCGCGTCCGAGAGATGACCGTCCGGAGTCTCGAGTCGAAGACCGGTGATCGAACACTGATCGTACTCCGGCGTCCCGCTGACCTCGCCGGCACCACCTTCCTGAGCATCCCCAAGGACCAGGGGCGGCGGGCCCAATGGATCTACCTTCCCACGGCCCGCCGAGTGAGGCGGATCGGCGGCTCCCAGTCGAGCGACGCATTCCTGGGAAGCCACTTCACGTACGATGACTTGACGCCGCCAGCGGTCGAGGGGTTCGACTACCGGTGGGTCAGGGATCAGGAAATCTCAGGGCGCCCCGGGGCACTGATCGAGCGATGCGACTCGGCGTGTTCCGCCGGCCTTCCCCGCCAGTTGCTGTGGGTCGACACCGACCGATACCTGCTCCATCGGGTGGACTATTTCGACGCTGACGGGGTGCTCCAGAGAACGCTACGGATCACCGACTACCGACCGGTCAAGGGATTCTGGCGGGCCTCGCACATGGAGATGGTCGACGTCGAGTCCGGGGGGAGAACGGTGCTCGAGTGGTCGGGTTTCCGGCTGGGGATCGGCCTGAAGGAGCGAGACTTTGAACCAGCTAGGCTGGGGCGATGATCCCTGAGCCGTCCCTCGCGGTCCGTCGAAGAGCGAGCGTAGGCCGGGCCTTCGTGCTCTCCGTGGCCGCCCTGGCCTCCGGCATTCCAGCCGGCGAATTGGTCGGCCAGACGGGCCTGATCGCCTTGCGAACCGCCAGGGTAGCGGAGGGTGGCGCATCCCGCACACTTCCCATCCTGCACATCGGAGGCCGGCGCTCCGGGGAGATCCTGAATCTTCCCTTCCGCATGACAGCTTCGGCGTGGCTGAATCTGGACGATCCGGGCGCCTCACTGGTGAATGTGGAACAACTCACCCTTACGAAGTCGTTGGATGCGGCGGAGTTCAGAATCGGGGTCGGAAACGTGCCCTGGGGACTCTCGGAGATGAGAAGCCCCATGGACGTGCTCGCCCCTCGGGCCCTGCTGTGGAGTGCCTGGGACGGGCCCAGGCTCGGCGGACCGCTCGTCGGACTCACTCTCTTCAGAGGTGGAAGCCTTCTCGAGGCGGTCGCCCTCCCCTTTTCTCGACCCATGCACCTCGGAGGATACTCTTGGCGAACGTGGTCTGGCCTTTCCGTCCGATCCGACCCGACCTGGGATGATCGCGTCGCCGTCGGCCTACGCTTCACCCGGACCGCGGGACCGGTCGATCTGGCGATCTCATACATCAACGGATGGGATCGTTCTTCGGGCACGCGACAGATATCGGGCGACTCGGCGAAGGTGGATCATCCCCGGGCGCACCAACTCGGCTTCGAGTTCGAGTGGGCGCAAGGGCCCTCCCTGAGCCTTCGGTCCGAAGGGGCCCTGCCCGTCGGCACGGATGGCGGGGGGAGCCGCCTCTTGGTTGGTATCGAATGGTACCCGGCGCCCTATTTGTCGCTTCTCCTGGAGCACTCGATGTCAGGCCGAAGGGCGGAATTCCGAACCCCATTGGAAGACGATCTGCTAGTGGCGGTTCAGTTGCTGGGGGAGCAACTGCGTTTCAAAGGCCGTTTCTTCTTCGATCCCCGGTCGAGTAACACTCACTACTCGATCGCCGCACGACGGATGCTGGGGGAGCTCATGTCCGTCGAGATGGAACTGCTCGGCGCAGGAGGCGACCCTCTCCGTGAGCCTCCCCTCGCGTTTCGGCAACCCAATGCCCTCCTGATATCGATCGCGAGGTACTTCTGAACGGCACGTGGGCGCACGCTCGGCAGATCGCATGGCTCGTTCGACTCCAGGCCCCAAAGAAAGCATCCCCCGGGGCTAAGCCCCGGGGGATGCACACATCCGCCCTACTCGAGCGCTCGTCCTAATTGAGCCCTAGTTGAAGTCGAACACGTACCGCGCTCCTACTTGCAAGCGAAGCGGATCACCCAGACCGCTCTGGAGAGTGCCGTCGAAGTTGAAGAGCGGCGACGTGGCGGCCGGATCCCGGAAGTTGTCGGTGTTGAGGAGATTGAAGACCTCCGTGATCAACTCGATCCCGTTTCCGTTTCCGATATCGAACGTCCTTGACAGGCGGAGGTCCCACGTGAAGAAGGCATTGTCCTTCCGCAGCGTGTTCCGCCTTAGAATCGAGCCGTCCGCGCAGATGCGATCCCCGGGTCCAGCTGCCCGCTCCCCGTTACCGGTGTTTCCCGCTCCGCAGACCTCGTTGGTCGGCTGTGCGGAGTAGTAACTGACGCGATTGCTCAGGAAGAACCCGGCACCGAGGTCCGCCAACAGGAATCCGTTTACACGGTGACGCTGGTCACGGTCGCTGAAACCATACTCCCTATCGAGGCGGTCCGCCCGTGCGTACCTGAACGAGAACGGATCGCGCTCGTTGTCGTCGTCCGACTTATCCCACGAGACGGTGTAGTTCACGTTGAACTCGACCCGGTCGTTGAAGTCGCCACGCAGGCCGACCGTCACCCCTTGATACCTGGACCTGGCCGTGCTCTCTAGCACCGTCACCCCCCCGAGTCCGTTCGTCGCATCGCCGGGGAAGTCCGCGAACGGGCTGCCGAACACCGCGTCGTTCCGGTCGACGAACCGGAAGAGATTGCGGGTGTCGGCGAAGCTGTACGACACCGAATAGGCCAGATCATCGGTGATCAAAGCTTCGTAGCCCACGGTCGCCGAGAATGTCCGTGGGTTGCTGAAATCCTTGTCCATCACGAATACGCCCGGCCGCGTGAGCGTCTGCCCGTTCGACGAAGCCAACTCGCCGTAGGCCGGCGGAACGATCCCGAACTCGTTCAGGAAGCTCGCGGAAAACAAGTTCGCTCCGATCGAGCCATTCGTCGTCCGTGGGCTGGCGAGCACCAAGCCCGGGATACGCGCGTAGTAGATCCCGGCGTTCACGCGAAACACGCGCGAGCCGTCACCGGCGACGTCCCAGGCGACGCCGAAACGCGGCTGGAACATGCCGTAGTCGGACGTGAGGTTTCCGTCCCCCGGGAAGTTGGCCGTACCGATGAACGGGCGGTAGAACACCTGGCTCGCAGGCGTGATGGGATCGGGCTGCACCTGGGCTTCCCATCGCAACCCATAGTTGACCGTCACGTTCCGGTTCGGCGTCCATGTGTCCTGCAAGTACACCGCAAACTCGTTCTGCGTGATGGTCTGGGTGCCGGCATCCTCCACCGTCGTTCCCGCCGCAACCGGCGCGAACTGTAGGCCGAGTTGGAGCGGGCCCGTGATCGTGGTCCCAGCCGGGCAGGAACCGGTCATGTTCGACGAGCCGTCCGAGCACTCGACGTAGGTCGGGCCCTGCTTCACGAAGTTGATGAAGCCGTCGACGCTCGAGAAGATCGACCGGCCGTTCGCGAACCCGATGAAGGTCTGCTTCGTTCGCGTCCGGTTCCACTCGACCCCGAACTTGATCAGGTGCTCACCCGCCAGGATGGTGGTGTTGTTCAGAATCTGGATCCGATCGTCGAAGTCCTCGATCGGGATGAAGAACGGCATCCCCCAACGGAACCCGTCTCCGAAGTCGGCACCGGTGTCAGGGAACGGACGTCCCGTGGCCGGGTTGGTTGGGCCGCCATAGGGGCGAGGGCGATTCTCGCGCGAGAGTTGGAATCGGAACTCGTTGGAGACCGAACTGGATAGCTGCGACTGAAGCGACCCGTTGAGTGCGTTCGACCAGTCACGCTCGACCGCGTTGGCGCTCGCGCCCCAGGCGTCGAAGTCGAACGTCCCGTTCAGCTGGCGGGACCATGTGTAGTTGTACTTCATGCTGAGGTTGTGGTTCTCATTCAGCCTGACGTCCAGCTTCGCCATCAGCACCTTAGAGTCATTGGTGCGCGAGATCGGGCCGAAGTCGTTGGCGAGCGCGCCGCCGAACTCCGTCCGGAAGAACGAAATAAGCTTGTTCAACTCTCCCTGACTCTTCACGGAGCGGTTGACCTGCTTGGTCTGGTTGAACTCCTGTTGGTCGTACGCGATGAAGAAAAAGGCCTTGTCCCGCTTGATGGGCCCACCGAGCGTAAACCCGAACTGGTTCTGATCGAAGTTTGGGTTGCCGCCATTGCGCGCGAAGTCGGCCGAGATCTCGTCGAACTGCCCGAAATAGTTCACCGTCCCCTTGAATTCGTTCGTTCCCGACTTGGTGATCACGTTCACGAAACCACCAGCCGAGCGGCCGAACTCAGCCGTGGCGCCCTGGTTTATGACGACGACCTCTTGGATCGCGTCCTGGTTGAAGGTGAAGGCCGCACGCTGTCCGCCCCTGTTCTCACCGAAAAACGGGTTGTTGAAGTCGGCGCCGTCCACCGAGACGTTGTTGAAAATCCCGCGCTGACCGTTGATGGTCAGCTCCTCGCCATCCGGGCCCTGCACGATGCCGACGCCGGGGGTGAGGAGCGTGAGATCCAAGAAATCCCGCCCATTGTTAGGGAGACCCCTGAGAGCCTCCTCCGACAGACGGGCCGAAGACGTGACGTCACTCGCGTCCACCAGGGGTTGGGTCAGGGTGACGCTGATGCCCTCCAACTCAACCGCCTCGAACGACAGATCGAGGTTCGCGGTCGCTCCAAGTCGCACCCGCACACCTTCGCGCGTGATCCCCTGGACGAACTGGAGTGACTCCACCGTCACCGTGTAGGTGCCCACCGGGAGAAGCGTCGCGGCGAAGATGCCACTTTGGTTGGTGGTGACAGACCGCGTAAAGCCCGTCTCCGCGTGGACGAGATCGACCCGAGCTGCGGCAACGGGTTGCCCCGTCGGGTCGGTGATGGTTCCACGGATGATCCCCGTCGTCGCCTGCGACTGAGCGGATGCCGAAAACGGCACGCCCAGCGCTGTGACGAGGAGGGCCACCCCGAGCATCGTACGAAGTAAGGTCATGGGGCCTCCTGGCAGAGACTATGATGAAGTATCGGGGGGGGCTTCCAACCGAACAAAACTAAACGATATCGACTCATTCCGACACCGAGAGACACTATCTTTCCGCACCGATCTCCGCACCCTCCCGGATCCATCGGCCGATGACGTCTCGCTCTTCCTGGGTGAGCCCCGTAACGTTGCCGAGCGGCATCGTAGCCGAGAGCACGGCCACCGCGTTGATGCGCTCAGCCAGCGCGCCGATTTGCTCTTTCGAATCCATGATCACGCCGGCCGGCGCGGCGGAGTAGGCCGGGTAGGAGGGGTTGGCGGAGTGGCAGACTACACACTTCTCCTGGATGACTGCCTGGACCACGTCGATGGACACGTGCTCAGCCGACGAGGCCGTGGAAACGCTCGGGGCGACGCTGGGCCGGCTCACGAAGGCCAGCGCGATCATGGCACCCGCGGCGGTGGGTAGAATCCATGGGCTTTCGCGCCCTTCGCCCCTCAGGTTGAAATAGTGCCGCGTCATCGCCCCGATGAGAGCCAGCGCCGCGAGGATCGCCCAGTTCGCCGCGTTCCCGTAGACCATCGGGTAGTGGCTGCTGGTCATGATGAACAGCACGGGCAACGTCATGTAGTTGTTGTGTAATGATCGCAAGGCGCCCGCCCGGCCCTTACTCGCGTCCGGCTCGAGGCCTCTCATCATCGCGTCGACCATGATGCGCTGGCCTGGGATGATCACCATGAACACGTTCACAGCCATCAGTGTGCCGAGGATGGCTCCCATGTGGATGTACGCCCCCCGGCTGCCGAAGACCCGAGTCAAGCCGAATGCCACGGCGGTCGCCAGCACGAAGACGACGACCGCGAAGGGAATGGGCCGAGCACTCAAGGGCGACTTACAGAGCAGGTCATAGACGATCCACGCACCGACCAGGGCACCCACCCCAATCGCGATTGCCGCGCCAGCTCCGATGTCCGAGACCGAGGGATCCACCAGGTAAAGGTCGGCCCCCACGTAGTAGATCAGGATGAGCAGCGCGATGCCCGTGATCCAAGTGAGGTACGCCTCCCACTTGAACCAGTGGAGGGTCTTGGGGAGCCGCTTCGGGGCCACCGCGAACTTCTCCACCCGGTAGAACGCCCCACCGTGTACGGACCACAATTCGCCGGACACACCCTCTCGCGCGGTCTCGGGCGGTCTGAGGTGATGGTTGAGCCAGTTGAAGTAGAACGACGTTCCGATCCAGGCGACCCCGGCGATGACGTGGATCCAGCGGAACGTCAGATTGAGCCAAGCGGTGGTGTTGGGATCCAAGGCCGACGCTCTTTCCGTTATGGTTGGCTGATCCGCGGACCCGGAAACCCTACGACAGGGCATGCGCTCGTGCAACGCGGTGCAGACGGTTTTATTCTGAACCTCTATGAACGGCGGACAACTGATCATATCGAGCGAGCGGGTCGTGACCCCGACGGGCATCCGTCCCGCGTCCGTTCACGTGGCGGACGGAACCATCGTGGCAGTGGACGCACCCCGTCGCACAGGCACCGAGGTGGTGGATGTGGGCTCACTCGTCGTCATGCCGGGCATCGTCGATTCACACGTGCACGTGAATGACCCGGGGCGCACCGAATGGGAGGGTTTCGACTCTGCCGGCCGCTCCGCCGCCGCCGGCGGCGTCACGACCTTGTTGGATATGCCGCTCAACTCGACGCCAGTGACCACCTCGGTCTTCGCTCTTGAAACCAAGGTGGCTGCCGCCCAGGGCCGCTGCCGAGTCGACTTCGGACTTTGGGGCGGGATCGTTCCAGGAAACTCCGCCCAGATCGAGGCGATGCTGGACGCGGGTGCCCTCGCGTGCAAATGCTTTCTCTCACACTCGGGCATCGACGACTTCCCGCCAGTGACCGAAGCCGACTTGCGCATCGCCATGCCGATCCTAGCAGGGTGCAGCGCCAGCTTGCTCGCACACGCGGAGCTTCCGGGGCTGATCAGGCCCGCCGACCCGGAGGCCGATCCGAAAGACTATGCGACCTTTCTCGCGACAAGGCCGCGCGAGGCCGAACTCGAGGCCATCTCGCTCTTGATACGCCTCAGCGCAGAGACGGGCTGCCCCGTGCACATCGTGCATGTCTCGGCCGCCAACGCCCTGCCGCTGATCGCTGAGGCGCGTCGCTCGGGCACGCCCATCACCGCCGAGACCTGTCCGCACTACCTGACCCTGGCGGCCGAGGACGTTCCTCGGGGAGGGACTCACTTCAAGTGTGCTCCGCCGATCCGGGAACGAGCCAACCGTGAAGGCCTCTGGAGTGGACTGGCGGGCGGAAGCCTCGATCTCATCGCAAGCGACCACTCGCCTTGCCCTCCCGACCTCAAGGCTCTCGAGTCGGGGAGCTTCGCAGATGCCTGGGGTGGGATCTCATCCCTCCAACTGAGCCTTCGTGTGACGTGGACGGAGGCGGCCCGTAGGGGCTACGATCTTCACCACATCGTAAGGTGGATGTGCGAAGGGCCGGCTCGCTTAGCGGGCCTGGCGCACAAGAAAGGCCGACTCGCCGAAGGATATGACGCTGATTTGGTGATCTTCGACCCGGACACCGAGGCGAGGGTGGATGCGGGCAAGCTGTTTCACCGCCACCCTCTGACGCCATACGAAGGCTCGCGCCTGCGTGGCACGGTGGTGGCCACCTACGTTCGAGGAGTTCTCGTATTCGACCGCGGAGCCTTCCCCGAAGTCTGCCCCGGACGATGGCTCAAACGAGGCGAGGCATGACCAAAAACCGTTCCTGGGTAGACCTGGCTTCCGAGCGGGTCGGTGGCACGGCCACCCACGCCAACGACGAGTTTTTCGCCGCGAAGGAGAACCTCTTGCAGGCAGGACGGGGGGTCTTCATCGAGGGCAAATACACGGATCGGGGCAAGTGGATGGACGGCTGGGAGACCCGGCGGCGGCGAGAGCCCGGACACGACTGGTGCGTGATCCGGCTCGGGTTGCCGGGGGCCATCCACCGTCTGGTGGTCGACACGAACCATTTTCGAGGCAACCACCCTGAAGCGTGCTCGGTCGAAGTGTGCACGGTCGGCGAGGGAGCGCCCGACGACCCGGACGCGCTGGCCGGTGAGTGGGTGGAACTGCTGCCCCGCTCGGTCCTCGAAGGGCACGCCGAGAACACCTTCGACGTGGAGTCCTCCGGTCGTAGCACGCACGTCCGTTTGAATATCTTCCCCGATGGAGGCGTGGCCCGACTCCGCGTGCTTGGAGAAGTGCTGCCCGACTGGGAGCGTCTCTCCGCCACCGCCGGACCCATCGACCTGGTGGGCATTCAAAACGGGGGCGTGGCGTTGGCCTGCAGCGACCAGTTCTACAGCGACCCCACGAACCTGACCATGCCGGGACGCTCCGAGAACATGGGAGACGGATGGGAAACCAAGCGCCGACGCGGGCCAGGACACGACTGGACCGTGCTGCGGCTCGGTCACCGGGGCGTGATTGAGCATGTCGAGGTGGACACTCACCACTTCAAGGGGAATTACCCCGAGAGTTGTAGCGTGGAGGGGTGCGACTTGTCCGGCCAGGAGTCGGAAGCCGACTGGGAAGGCGCCGATCTCCCCTGGGCCGCGGTTCTTCCTCGCACGCCGCTGGAAGCTCACACTCAGCACCACTTCGAGCAGGAGATCGTGTCGGGCGATCCGTTCACCCATGTAAGGCTCAACATCTACCCGGACGGCGGCATCAGTCGGCTCAGGTTGTTCGGCCGGATCGAGACGGGATGATCCGCTCGTGGCCCGGCGACGTGCCATGACGAAGTCCGTGGCACAAATGCTGAACGCGCTCCCCGAGACGGACGCCCGAGAGGCGTTGGCCCGATGCTGTGGCTCGTGCCGGTGGGTCGAGGCCATGGTAGCCGCACGCCCCTACCACAGCGACCGGGCATTGTTGGAGATCGCCGAGCGAGCCTGGTGGGATCTCGAGCCCGACGACTGGCTCGAGGCGTTCTCGCACCACCCTAGAATTTGCGAGCAAATCTCGGAGGAGGCCGCGTCCACCACCGAGCGCCGTTGGTCGACCGCAGAGCAGTCCGGAATGGGCCAGGCCGATCAGGAGGTCCACGATGCCATGGTAGCCGGCAACCTGGACTATGAGACTCGGTTCGGACACGTCTTTCTCATCTGTGCGACCGGGCGAAGCGGTTACGAGATGCTCATGGCCCTTCTCACCCGGTTGGACAATGATCCCACTGACGAGCTCAGGGTGGCAGCAGCTGAACAGGCGAAAATCACCCGGATTCGGCTAGAGAAACTGGTGGATACATGAGTGCGATCACGACACACGTATTGGATCTCGTGGCGGGCCTGCCCGCCGCGGGTTTGGCCGTATCCTTATCGCGCCGCGACCCCGGAGAATCTTGGGTACATTTGGCGAACGGCCGCACGGACGACGACGGACGCGCGAGCGATCTGCTCCCAGAAGGTGGACTCGGTGCACCCGGCACGTACCGGCTCTCGTTCCAGGTGGGGGAGTACTTTGCTGCCCGCGGCGAACCCACCTTCTACCCCGAAGTGGATATCACCTTCGCAGTTGAAGACTCGGCCGGACACTATCATGTGCCACTGCTCCTAAGCCGCTTCGGTTACTCGACTTACCGGGGAAGCTGACCGGGTGGCGCCCACACCGGCGTTCACGACGGACCGCTCCTGCGGCCCTCCAGAATCTTCAGAAACGACCGGCTACGCAGCTCGTCCTCGGTGAGCCCGGTCGCGAGAGCCTCGTCGCGACTGATCGCGCCGCAGTTGAGGCCCCTGAGGAAGAAATTCAGCAAGCCCTGTCCGGTGGCCGCGTCGTCGAAGACTTCACCCACCAGAGTCGCCTGGGCGGCCTTCTCCACGAAGTTCCGCAGTCGCTCCGTCCCGGACGGGAGGCTCTCCAGGAAGAACGAGTAAAGTGCGGCGTAGCGCGTGACGAGCTGCGCGGGGTGAAGGTCCCATCCTTGGTAGTAGGCCGTCTCGAGCGAGTGCCTCACGTCTGCGAAGTGCATGCGCCATGCGCGAACCACGCTCTCGTAGTTCTCCCTCACCTGCACTTCCGAGAGCGGCGGACTGCCCTCTCCCTGACGGTGGACGGGCACGGGGAGCACGTTGGTAGCCCCATCGGACAGGAAGACGCCGCTTCCTGCCAGAGCCACCTGCATCACCTGGCGCGCCATGTCGCAGGAGGGGTGCCCCATGGTCTGATACTCGGCCGTAATGGAGCAACTCGCGGTGTAGTCGTACACGCCGAAGTGGGCCCCGGTGCACCGCCGCTCGGCCGCCTTCACGATAGCGGGCAGCGGTGATGCGCCCGTAGAGTCGATAATCGACTGGGGCGTCTCCACCATCACCTCGAGGCGAAGCGCGCCTTCGTGGATGGCCGTCCGGGACTCGATCGCCTCGAAGAGCCTCACAAGCGCGGCCACCTGGGCGGGAATCACAACCTTCGGGAGGGTCACTACGAAATTGTCGGGAAGAGCACCGTCGGACTGCTCTGCCAGCTCTGTAAGGAACAGGTCGAGGGTCCGCACCCCACGACCTACCAGCTCACGGGTGAACGGCTTGATGCGGATGCCCAGGAAGGGCGGGAGCGTGCCCTCGGCCATTCCGCCCGCCACTTCATGGGCGGCCGAAAGAGCGCAGGCGTCCTCCTCGTCGTCCGGGCGATTGCCGTAGCCGTCCTCGAAGTCGAGGCGGAAGTCCTCGACCGGCTCGCGCCGTAGTTTCTCCAAAACGCGGGCGTGCACGGTGTAAGCCAGCCAGGCGTCAGGCTCGTCCCTCCGCACCCCCGCGGAGTCGACTTCGATGCGGGCAGCTAGGGCAGCTACCTCCCCCGCTGAAGTGGGGAGCGTCTCGGCCCCCCGCAGACCGACGCCCCGGGCGAGAGATGAAAAGTCCGGCGCGTACTCCTCCACGAAGCGCAGTGCCAGGGCGCCCAGCCGCTGGGCCGTGCCCGCCCGGAACAGGTGCGCGCCCCCGTATACGGTATGTACCGGCTGCCGACCGCCCGACTCGCCAGGGAACCGAGTGTCGAAGTCCTGCATCGCCGAACATAGGGGGGCGACTACCGCTTCCAGTAGGTCGTCGGGAATGGAGGTCTTCATAGCGGCTCCTTGCGTCGGGCTCAGGCGAACGAGGTGCATACTCCCTTGAGGTCGAAGTAGAGCACCCGCGCCAGGGCCTTCTCCCGGTAGGTGGCCGTCGAGCGTATGTCGTCGATGGGAGCGAGGTCCTCACGGATAGCGGTCAGGAGGTCCTCGGGTCCGGACACCGGGCGAGCCGCGTCCAGCAGGGCTTCCAGGGCGGGGCAACGCCGCACGGTGGGCGCCATGCTGTTGACCACGACCCTCCACCGTCCCCCTGCGCAGGTGAGGGCGACACCGATCTTCGTGATGGCCTGGGAGTTCCGCCCTCCCACTTTGACGAAGCGCTGGAAACCATACTCGTGCCTTGGCAAGCGGATGGCCCGAATCAACTGATGGGCCTGAAGGCGCATCTCCTTGTAGCCGAGATAGAAGTCGGAAAGCGGAATCTCCTGGTCTCCCTCCTCGGACCCGAGCACGACCACGGCATCGTATCCCATCAGGACCGGCACCCCATCCGCGGCGGGCGACCCATTGGCGATGTTCCCAGCCCAGGTGCCCCGCGTTTGGATCTGGATCGACCCGACCTGCGTTCCCGCATCGGCCAGCAACGGAAACTCCTCCGCCACGCGGGAGTCTCGAATCACATCCGAATACGTCGTGAGGCCTCCCAGCGTCAGCGCCTCGTCGCCCCAGTGTATGAAACGAAGGCCGCTCACCCCGGAGAGGTCCATGTACGCCCGCTTGCGTGCATCGTGATTGCCCGGCCAATGGGCGAGCAGATCAGTCCCGCCTGCCACGGGAGTCAATGGCTCGGCCGCCAGCATCCCGTACGCTTCGTCGAGCGTATTGGGAAAGAGGACCCTCATCCGTCGCTCTCCCGAACCACCAGTGCCTCAACCCCCTCTACAATGCCGTCATACCCGGTGCACCGACACAGATTGCCTGCCATCAGCGCTCTGACGCTATGGGCCTCCAGCACCTCGGGATGACGCCTGATCCAGGTGGCGGTCATGACCACGCCCGGTGTGCACGCGCCACACTGGGTCGCCCCGGTCCGCATCAGCGGCGCAACGTCCTCCGAGGACAACGACTCCACAGTCTCAACGGTTCTGCCCCTTACCTGATATGTGGGTACGAGGCAGGAGTTCGCAGGCATTCCGTCGAGTAGAACGGTGCAAGCGCCACACTCCCCTTCGCCACACCCTTCCTTGGTGCCGGGCAGTTCCAGACCATAGCGAAGCGTGTCGAGGAGGCGGTCGGACGGTTGCGCGTACACGACAACCACCTTGCCGTTGAGCGTGAACTCGACGCGCACCGTATCCTCCCGGGCGTCATGCTCCATCGTATAGCTCCATCAACCTCTCTGGCGTCACTGGAATCGCTCTGGGATGGGTACCGGTGGCCACTCCGATGGCCGCAGCCAGGGCGGGCGCCGGACCGTCGAGCGGTAGTTCACCGATACCCTTCGCTCCACCCGCGCCGTGGGCGTATGGGGCCTCGAGGAACTCCACCCGAACCGGCGGGACATCATCGCTGGTCGGAATCATGTAGTTGGTCAGCTGGTTGTTCACCATCACGCCATCGCTCCACACGCACTCCTCCATCAACGCCCACCCAATGGCTTGAACCACACCGCCCTGGATCTGTCCGCTAGCCAACAACTCGTTGAGTACCTTACCGACCTCTTGGACAGCCACCACGTCGAGCACACGTGTGGCGAGGGTCCTCAGATCCACCTCCACCTCGGCCACGCACGCCGCCCAAGCAAAGGCGCCATAGGCATCACCTCGGTAGCTGTCCTCATCCCAGGAGATGCCGGGAGGGGGCTCGTATCGAGCAACACCGTCCAGGACGCCGCGGGGGTGTTTCCGGTGCCAGTCCACAATGGCTTGCTTCAGATCGGGACCTCGCAGGTCGGAATCTCCCAGCTTCGCCACCAGATCCGCGCAAGCCCTCTCGATCAGCCGGCCAACGACCATCACCGTCCGCGACGCGACCGTAGGGCCGCTGTTGGGCACCCGGAACGTATCGGCATCTGCGATCAGCACGTCGTCCGGCTCCAAGCCCAGCAGCCCTGAAACGATCTGCGTGAAGATGGTCAGCGTGCCCTGCCCCATCTCGATGTTGGACGTGAGCACCACGATTCTGCCGTCCGGTCGTGCCTCGACCTTGGCTACGGAAGACAGATGGACCTCCCCCCCTCCCGTGAAACCCGCGCCGTGGAAGTACGTTGAAAGACCGATTCCCCGGCGGCGATCCTCATTGGCCGCGTTGAAGCGGGCATGCTCCTTCTGCTTCTCACGATACGCCGACAACTCGAGCGCTCGGTCGAGCACCTCCAGCCGGTCGGCGCCGTCCCGAATGATCTGACCCGTGGCCGTCGATTGACCCTCTCGTATGAGGTTCATCCGTCGAAGCTCGACAGGGTCTATTCCCAACTCATCCGCGATCTTATCCATCTGCCGCTCGACCGCGAAGATGGTTTGGGGCGCCCCGAACCCACGAAACGCGCCGAAGGGCACCGAGTTGGTCAGAACAGCCCGTCCATCGATACGGACGTTGTCGCAGGAGTAAGGTCCGCCGGCATGAATCAGCCCCCTGCTGAGCACCACCGGGGACAGCGTTACGTAGGCCCCGCCATCGAATACCACCTCGACCTCCTGCGCCAGTAGCCGCCCGTCGGGATCCACGCCCGTCCGGTGCCGGATCCAGGCCGGATGGCGCTTGGTGGTGACGGCCATGTCCTCGGACCGATCGTAGATCATCTTGACCGGAGCGCCCGCTTCGAGGGCCAAGAGGGCCGCGTGCAGCGCCAACATCGACGGATACTCCTCCTTTCCGCCGAATCCTCCCCCGGTGGGAGCTTGGATCACCCGGACCTTGTCCTCTTCTCGCCCGAGCCCATGCGTGAGCGCCGCGTGCACGTAGAAGGGGCACTGTAGCGAGCCCTTGACCACCACGACATCGCCATCGATCCAGGCCACCATTCCCTGATTCTCCAGGTAGACGTGCTCCTGCGCCCCTGTCTCGTAGGTGCCCTCGACTACCACCGGTGCCTCGGCCAGGGCCGCCTCGACGTCGCCCTTGTTGATGACGATGTGCGAGAAGACGTTGTCCGTGCCGTGCTGGATGCCATCGGCGCCCGGCGGGATCCGGAAGTCGAGAATCGGCGGAGAGGGATCCACGATGACCTCCACAGACCGAACCGCTTTGTGGACCATCTCCCTCGAGCGGTGGGCCAGAAGCACGACCGGCTCGTGGACGTGACGCACGGAGTCGGCCGCCAACACCGGTTGGTCAGACTCGATCAGCCAAACATGGTTCTCGCCGGGGATGTCGCGGTGGTCCACGACGACGAACTCCTCCCAGTTGACCTCTGGGCCGAAGCGGACCTCCCTGATAAGCCCCCTCGGGGAAGGACTCCGAACCGTCGCGCCCCAAAGACACCCTCCCATGGGCTCGTCATCGATGTAGAGCTCACGGCCCAAGAGCTTACTGATACCCTCCCTTCGTTCCACGCTCTCGTTCCCTCCAAGCATCCATGGGGATTCCGCCGGTGCCGACGGTCCCAACCAAGCTGCCTCCGCTCTGAGGCTCGAGCAACGGTCCGCGCGAAACGGACATCGGCCGGGGGCGTATACACCGGTGCACCCGCCGCTCGACTAGAAGATTGAGAGAGACGGTATTTGAAAACGGAGAGGTTTGCATGACCCATGTGACGAGAGCGGGAGCGATCTGCGGCACGGGTCTCGTGGTGGCGCTTTCCGCATGCGCATCTGGCTCAGGCGGAGCGAAGAGCGGCGGTGGTATTCCGGCTCAGGCCCAGCAGGGCGTGGCACTCGGCCGCGACGATCCCAACCTCATCACGAGAGAGGAGATCGCGAAGTCGCAAGCGCGAAACGGCTGGGAGGCTCTGCGCCGGAACGCCCGGCACCTTACCCTGATCGAGGGACGCGGATCGGCGGCGGGTCGGGTCGGCGTGCAGCACCGCGGGCCCGACAGCTTGTTCCTCAGCGACAGCTTCGTCCTGATCATCGACGGGGTTCTGACCACCGAGATGGCACGGCTGCGTGGAATGCCGGCCGCCGCGATCGAGTCGATTCGGATCATGCCGGCCAGGGAGGCCGTCCTACGCTTCGGATCAGATGCGGGCGGCGGCGCTATCGTCGTGAGGACCGCGAGGGGTGGTTGATCAACCGCTGAGGAGGCCCGTGCCGCTCGCCCCGCCGGGGCGCTACCTCCTCCGCTGCGCCCAGGGGCCGTTGCCCCTCGTGTAGATCACGATCGCCCCGTTCTGCGCGCCCGGGAACGCGGCGGCTCCGGTCGACGTGACCAACTCGATGCTCTCGATGTCCTCCGGAGAAATCAACGCGAGGAGGCGCTCGGGGTCCATCATCGGTTGGCCGTCCACGAATACCGGCAGCGTGTCGCATCCAGGTGACCCACGGGCAGCCTCGAGACCGGACGTCAGGCTGCTCCGGTCGCGGCCCCCGCGGCCCCGGTTGACGCACAAAAGCCTCGCGCCACCCACGTCGATCGAGCGCACGCGGACGCCCGGGAATCGACGCAGCAGGTCACCCGCGTCGAGCGAAGTACGCGCAAGCTTGGCTATCTGTTCGCGGACCAGGACGTCCTTCCGGGTGCCCAGAGAGACCGTTCGCCTGTCCAGGCGGACCTGCTTGCGGGCGGTCACCACGATCGGATCCAACTCCACGGCTTGCTGCTTCACCTGAACTTCGATGTCGGTGGCGCCGCCACGCGTGAGCAGGATCTCCGTGGTCTGGTCGCCGTACGCCAGATGTTGCACGTCGAGCACACGAATGCCCGCACGTACATCGTGGAATACGAAACGGCCGTCCCTGTCCGTGAGCGCCACCTCGTCGTGGTTTCGGATCTGGAGGAACGCCGCCTCGACCGGCTGGGAGCTGTCCGCGTCCCTCAGTCGCCCCTGCACGTCCGTCTCCCCGTCGATCAGCCGCTCTCTGGCCTGGCGGTCGAGCTTCACCTTCTTCTTGTCCACGCCGATCGCGTCGATGTCGAAGTCCCGCCGCCGCGACTCGTTCGGTCCCACGATCAGTCCCGATGTGCGGACGGTCAGTCCGAGGAAGTCCGCCTCCGCTGTCACGGGAATATTGGCAGGGATCTGGCAAAGGCGGTAAACGCCGTCGATGTCGGTGATGGCCAGGGCTTCGCCACCCGGCACATCTCCCCTGGCCGGCCACGAGATCCTCACCCGGCTCTGCGGAAGGGGTGTGCGACGATACCGTTCACGCACGTAGCCGGTGAGCGCCCCCCGGCCGTCCTTGAACCAGGCACAGCTCGCCGTCAAGATGGAGGGCAGCGAGGGCACGAAAAGGTCTAGTTTCGAGGTCTCCCCTTCACGGATGTTGATGATGTACGCCGGCGGCAAGTACTCCAGTTGGTCCGCCCGGCTGTGGGAGAAGGTGACGCCGTAGTCGCCTACGGGCAGGCCGGTAATCGCGAACTTGCCGAAGAGGTTGCTCTGCCCGAAAAACTCGGTGCCGAGCACATGGACCGTCGCGTGGATCAGCGGCCCGCCCGTGGTGCTGTCGTAGACCATGCCAGCGAGCGTGCCGGTGCCGGACTCGGCGGATTGGGCATACAAGGTGGGGGCCGCGCCCAAGAGAAAGCCCGCCGCGAGGCTTGCGACCGTCCTTGTGTTCAGCTGCATCATGAACTCCTGTTCCCGCTTCGCTATTGTCCTAACCCCTACGGCGACGCGGGGTCCGCGGTTACACTCCCCCCAGGGTTTACTATTGAGTCTATCGTCCCTATGTTGGGGGCGCTGCAGGCATCAGGGTATACAGATAGACGCATCCCGAGGAGATCGACGCCCGAGCCACTGATCCGGTTTCAGGTAGGGTTTGGTTGTTGTGGGTTGTCTCTAAGTTCTGTAAGACCCAAGATGTTTCGGCGTAGTAGGTAAAACGGGATGATGAAGACGGTGGGGTAGGTGGGGATCTCATGACCAAGATCCACCACGGCCCCTTTTTGTATTCTGAACAGGTAAAGCAGAGACGAACCTTAACATTGTTCGAATCCCTACAGAACTCTTCCCAAGACTACACACCGAAGCGGTGGGCCATAGTCCCGCCGCGTGTGAATGCGTTCGGGTTCAAACCTCGAACGTGTCTAACGGGCGTTATCCGAACGCCCGAGACAACTCCATTGATGGAGGTCCTATGAGTGCTCGACGTTTGTCGACGGTCCTAGCCTCCCTCGCCCTCGGTTTAGGTCTCATGGCCTCGCCGGCAGCGGCGCAGGGAGGCGGGTCGGTGACAGGACTCGTCATCGACGCGGAAACCCAGCAACCTCTGGCTGGTGCACAGGTGGTGATCACCGGCACCAACCGCGGTACGCTGACCAACCAGCAGGGACGCTACCTGATCACGGGCGTGCCGGCTAACACGTATGAGGTGCGTGTCGTGATCCTCGGGTTCTCTCAGCAGAGCCAGAGCATCACGGTCCGGGCCGGTCAGGCCGTGGTCGTCAACTTCAACCTCGGGTCGTCGGCGGTGCAGATCGACGGTGTCACGGTCAACGTGATCACCGGTGAGTCGCAGCGCGCCCGGGAGCTCGGTACGAACAACGGGCAGATCTTGCTCGACGAACTTCCGGTGGCGGCGATCACCAGCCTCGCAGACGTGCTCTCCGGCCGTACCGAGGGCCTGGTGCTCAACGGCCTGGGCGGAACGCTCGGCACGGGTCAGAAGATCCGTATCCGGGGCGCGAACTCGATCAGCCTCTCGAACGAGCCGCTCATCTTCGTCGACGGAATGCTGTTCAACTCGACGATCGCGTCGTTCCCCGTGAACGGGCAGGACAGCTCTCGCCTCGACGACCTCAACCCCAACGATATCGCGAGCATCGAGATCCTGAAGGGACCGGCAGCCACGGGCCTCTATGGCACGCAGGCGGCCAACGGCGTGCTGCTCATCACTACGAAGAAGGGGACCGCGGGCGTAGCCCGTTGGAACATGTACGCCGAGGGCGGCATGTCCGAGATGAGAACCACCTTCGAGCCGAACTTCCGTCAGGTCGCGCTACGCCCGGGCAGCGACCCGAGCGCAAACCCGATCCTTCCTGACGGGAACATCAACTTCACCGACTACTCGACCTGCCGGAACTACGTGCTCGCCACGGGCTCTTGTGTGTCGACCGACGTCCAGACGCTCCAGTTCAGCCCGCTGAACGACCCCCGCACCACGCCGTTCGACATCGGCTATCGTCAGCGCTACGGCCTGAACGTGGCCGGCGGCACGGACCGGGTCACGTACTTTATCTCCGGCGAATTCCTCGACGCCGTCGGCGTTGAGAACCGCTTCGTGGAGATCAACACGCAGCAGCGGACCAGCGTTCGGGCGAATCTCACGGCGGCCATTAGCGACAAGCTCGACGTCGGCATCAACACGAGCTATACGAAGAATAAGCTCCGGATACCGAACAACGACAACAACTCGTTCGGCATCATGGCAGCGTTGCTCGGAAGATCCACCTTCCTGGAGCCGGATCCGACGAATACGTTCGACCCCCTTACGCACCCCCGGAATTTCTTCCGGTACACCCCAGCCATGCTGGGCAACGACATTATCCTCCAGAACACCGACCGCATCGGCTTCTCGGGCTCGGCGAGCTACCGGGGGACCAGCTGGCTGTCGCTCAACGCTTCGGGTGGCCTCGACTTCGCCTCCCTGCACGACAACGAGACGATTCAGCCGAACACGATCCCCGCTGGCTCGACCACGAGGTCCGGGTTCCGGAACTCGCGGCGGCACAGTAACTACGTTTGGACGTTCAACAGTTCGGCGATCGCGAGCAAGGACATCAACGACTGGATCGTCTCTCGCACAACCGTCGGTGCCTCGTACTACAACCAGAAGAACCTTTCGTCCCAGTGCTTCGGTAGTGGCCTGATCCAAGGAACGGCTTCCTGCGGTACAACCACCAAGGACTTCGCCGTCGACGAGAACTTCTTCCAGATCATCACCATCGGGTTCTACGGAGTCCAGGAGTTCCAGTTCAACGACCGCCTGTTCGTCACGGCTTCGGCTCGTGCCGACGACAACAGCGCGTTCGGCGCGAACTTCGGGCTGCAGTGGTACCCGAACGCCTCGGTGTCCTGGGTGGTCTCGGAGGAGGACTTCTTCGATATCGAGTGGATACCCGAGCTGCGTGTGCGCGGCGCCTTCGGAACGTCCGGCCTGCGGCCGAACTTCCGTCAGGCTGTGACGCTATTCAGCCCGAACTCCGTCCGTGTCGGCGGTGCTGACGTACCCGCCGTGAACATCTCTTCGACGGGCAACCCGGAGCTCAAGCCCGAGCGCACCACCGAGTTCGAATTCGGCCTCGACGCAGGTCTCTTCGACAACAAGATCGGCGTCGACTTCACGTACTTCAGAAAGACGTCCAAGGACGCACTGATCTCGCGGCGGCTGCAGCCCTCCCTGGGTCTGACCGCTACCCAGTTCGACAACCTCGGCGAGGTGAGAAACACGGGGACGGAGACCTCACTCAGGTTGGCCGTGCTCGATTCCGACAACCTCGGCATCGACGTCCAGACCAGCTGGTCGACGTTCAACAACAAGATCATCCAGCTCAGCCCGGACGGATCGGTCGAGCCGATCATCTTCAACCGTGGCACGCAGCGTCACCAGCAGGGCTTCTCGGCGGGTGCCTTCTATCGGAAGGACTTCACCTTCGCTGACGCCAACGGCGACGGTCTCATCGACCGTGACGAGATCACCTTGACCGACACCGCCGTGTTCCTGGGCAACGTGCTTCCCACGTGGCAGGGCTCGTTCAGCCTGTCGCTCCGTGCTTGGGACTGGCTCAGCATCACCAACCTGTTCGAGGCACGCGGAGGCAACAAGCAGCTCGATGGCACGGAGGATTTCCGTTGCGGGCTGTTCGCCCTGTGTCGGGCCAACAACGAAGCGGGTGCTCCGCTCGAGGATCAGGCCAGGGCGGTCGCTTCGCGCTTCGGCGGCACGGACGCGGGTTACGTATTTTCCGCGGACTTCCTGAAGTGGCGTGAACTGGCGGTGACAGTCACCGTACCGGATGGGGTGCTTCCTCAGCTCGAGGGCCTGAGCCTGACCTTCGCCGGCCGTAATCTGGCCACTTGGACCGACTATCCCGGTATCGACCCTGAGATCAACGAGCGGGGTGCGAGCTCCAACTTCTCGCAAAACGAGTTCCTGACACTCCCGCCTGTGCGGACATTCTCGCTCAGACTCAACTACGCATTCTAATAGCCAGGGGAATGATAAAATGATGAGACTTACTTCCCGAAAGGGGCCGAGCCGGATACGGCTCGCCGCGGTGGCGGTCCTGGCGCTGGGTCTTACGCTAGGACTATCCGCCTGTGAAGAGGCGTTGGAGGTGACCGATCCCGATCGCGTGAACCCGGAGACGCTGGGCACCGAGGCCGCGCTTGCGATTCTCGTATCAAGCGCCCTCGGTGAGTTCCAGGTGGCGTACAGCGGCTCGAGGAACGATGCTTTCGTCTCCATGACGGGAGCGTTCACCGACGAGCTGATGGGCGCGGGGACCTTCCCCACGCGCACCCGCATGGACCAGCGTGACTGGTTCGCCGTGTCCGAGGGCAATACGTCGGACATCGCCTACACCAACTTCCACCAGATGCGTCGTGCAACGCTGTTCGCTCAGCAGCAGCTCGACCTGCTCGAGGGTACACGGGGTGACGATTGGGCCCTGATGCGCGCGCTCGAGGCCTACGCCTACATCGCGTATGGCGAGTTCTTCTGCGGTGCAGTGCCTTTTACCGAGCTCGACGAGACCGGCGTGCCGATTGAGGCGACTCTAGCACCCATAGGCACGAGCGAAATGTTCACCCGCGCGATCACGCGCTTCGATGAGGCTATCGCGGCCGACCCGAGCCTAGACATGGCGAAGATCGGTAAGGCACGTGCGCAGCTGGACATGGGCCAGGCAAGCGCCGCGGCGAGCACGGTGGCCGGAGTACCCACGGGCTACATCTACGCCATTGAGCACAGCACGAATTCCACCCGCCAGAACAACGGGCTGGAAGGGTTGTTCGATATCGGTCGCTACACGATGGCGGACTTCGAGGGCATCAACGGCCTCGGGTTTCTGACCGCGGACGACATGCGGACTCCGTGGATCCTCAAGGGGTCGGACGGCGATTTCGGGTTCGACGGCGTCACCCCGGAGTTCCGGTCGCTCAAGTACCCGAAGAAGGAATCGAGCTTGGTGCTGGCCGATGGCATCGAAGCGCGGTTGATCGAGGCGGAGGCCGCTGTTTCCACTAACTTCGCGACCGTTTCGCTTCCCATCCTCAACGATCTCCGCGCCGACGCGCAGGCGCTCATGGAAGCTCGTGTCTCCGGATACGCGAACCTCGCTAACGACTTCGGCTACGTGGTCCCGCCTGCTCTGGCACCCCTCACGGACCCGGGTACGGCCGAAGCCCGTCTCGACATGGTCATGTCCGAGCGGGCCTTCTGGCTGTACCTCACCGGACATCGCCAGGGTGACTTGCGTCGCCTGGTGGTGAACTACGGGCGAGCCGTCAACTCGGTCTACCCAACCGGTGCCTATCCGCGTCAGGGTGGCGGCACGTATGGTAGCGACGTGCTGGCCCAAGTCGACTTCGACGAGGGTAACAACCCGCAGTACGACGAGTCGATGTGCAACACGAAGTCATTCTAGCCGCTGCCTGAGCAGCAGGTCGCGTAAGCGACTGTTAGGAAGGAGCGCGGTGCGCCAGCCTTTGGGCTGGCGCACCGTCGCTTTTTCCCCCTGACGGCCCACCGAGAGTTTCCTCTCAATCAGGAGGGGGCTCCGAGTAGTCGACGTCTCATGTGTCGCCCCCCCCCCGATCATGGCACTAGCACCACCTTGGTGCATCCCTCTTCGCGTGCCGCGAACATGCGATACCCCTCGACCCCTTCCGAGAGAGGCAATCTGTGCGAAATCAGTTCGGAGAGTAGGATGGCATCGCGCTGGGTGAGTTCGAGGGCTCGCGGCAAGAAATGTCGCGCCGGGCAGCGCCCACCCGCATACCGCAGGTTGCGGTCGTAGATCTCCCCGGGCGAGATGGGGAGATGCGCCTCGGTGTGGACCCCGAGCGCAGCGAGCGAGCCACCGAGCCGAAGTAGATCTACCGCCGCCCTGGTGGCCTCGGGCGTACCGACGGCTTCGATCGCCTTGTCGGCCCCTCTACCCTCCGAGAGCTCGTGCACGATGCCCAGGGGATCGCCGCGCTCGAAGTCGGCCGGTGTGGCACCGAAACGTTCGGCGAGCTGAAGGCGTGACGGAACATGATCGACCGCCACAACCTGGCGGGCTCCCCGCTCGAGCGCCGCCCGCACGGCAAGCACCCCGACCGGGCCACATCCGATTACGACGACCAGATCGCCATCCTGAACGTCTGCCATCTCCGCTCCGAACATCGCGGTGGACAGGACGTCCCCCGCAAGCAGCCCCAGGGCCCCGTCCTCGAGCGCGTCGGGCACATGCACCAGCGTGGCATCAGCGAGCGGTACCCGGACGAGATCTGCCTGTCCTCCATGGAGGCCTACACCGTTTTCGACCCAGCCGAAGAGTTGGCTGTGAACGCAACGGGCGGTCAACCCTCGTCGGCAGAAGAAGCACGCCCCACAGTTGGTCGTGAACGGCGCCACCACCCGGTCGCCGACCACCATCTCGGTGACGCCTGCGCCCACCTCGACCACACGGCCGACGAACTCGTGGCCCATCACCGTCCCCACGTCCAGACCTCGCTCGCGCCCGAAGTAGGGATGCAGGTCCGAGCCGCAAACACCCGCAACGGAGACCTCGACGATCGCGTCGCCCGGCTCCACCAATCCCGGGTCGGGCGCATCGTCGTACGCCAGGGTCTCGATGTCCTGGAACGTGATGGCCTTCACGAGGCTCCTCGGGTCAACCGTCTTCGCCGACTACCACTCCCATCGCACTCCCAGAGGGAGGCCACGTCATGCGAGGGCGACAAGATCCTGCGCCGACGGTTGGCGGCGCAACCCGCCGGCCCTTCCTCGCTCCGTCTGAATCGCCACCATCGCGTCCACCCGTGCGGCCCGCCACCCTGGCGGAATCGAGCTTCAGGGCACCCATTGGGGGCATGAGCACCCCTCGCCGAAACCGAATCCACTATAGGGCATGCAACCTGTGCGAGGCGATCTGCGGCCTGGCAATAGAGATGGATGGGGACGACATCGTCGCCATCTTGGGGGACGATCACGACCCCCTCAGCCGGGGCCATATCTGCCCCAAGGCACTGGCACTCAAGGATGTTTGGCAGGACCCCGATCGGCTGCGGCGCCCGCTCCGACGCGCCGGAGAGCGGTGGGAAGAGGTCACTTGGGATGCGGCGTTCGACGAGGTGGCCACCCGTCTCCTCGAGATCCAGGAGCGGCACGGCCGCGACGCCGTTGCGGTTTACCAGGGGAATCCCACGGTCCACAATTCAGGCACCATGCTTTTCGCACCTGGCTTTGTACGGGAGTTGCGCACCCGCAACCGGTTCTCCGCGTCGTCGGTAGATCAGCAGCCCCACCATGTGGCGGCATACTTCATGTTCGGTCACCTGCTCCTGCTTCCCGTGCCCGACGTGGATCGCACCCAGCACATGCTCATCATGGGCGCCAACCCCATGGCCTCCAACGGAAGCCTGATGACGGCGCCTGGCATCCGGCAGCGTCTCCGCGCCATTCAAGAGAGAGACGGGCGTGTGATTGTGGTGGATCCCCGCCGCACAGAAACCTCTCGTATCGCCGACGAGCACCACTTCATCCGGCCAGGCACCGACGTCCTACTTCTACTCGGGTTGCTCCACACGCTGTTCGCCGAGGATCTGGTGCAGCCCCGGGAGCTCCCGCTCCTCGCGACGGATGTCGAGCGCATCCGTGACATCGTCAACCCGTTCGCACCCGAGCGTGTCGCGCCGGCCACCGGTATCGATGCCTCCGTAATCCGAGCCATGGCCGTCGACTTCGCCTCGGCCCCGTCCGCGGTTTGCTACGGACGAATAGGCGTATCGACTCAGGAGTTCGGGTCCGCTTGCCAGTGGCTCATCAACGTCCTCAACACGCTCACCGGCAATCTGGACCGGCCCGGCGGTGCCATGTTCCCGACACCGGCCATCGACACGCTGCGCCGAGTCCGGCCGGGAAGTTACGGGCGCTGGGCCAGCCGTGTGCGTGGCGCACCCGAGTTCGCGGGAGAGCTCCCGGTGGCGGTCTTGACCGAGGAGATCATCACGCCGGGCGAAGGACGGATCCGTGCGTTGGTGACGTCCGCTGGGAATCCCGTGCTCTCCACGCCCGACGGTGCGACGCTGGATCGTGCGCTGGTCGGGTTGGACTTCATGGTATCCGTGGATATCTACCTCAATGAAACCACACGACACGCGGATCTCATTCTCCCCCCCGCGTGCGGTCTTGAGACGGATCACTACGACCTGGCCTTTCACGCGCTGGCCGTGCGCAACACGGCGAAGTACTCACCGGCGCTGTTCCCGCCCTCGGCGGGAGCCATGCGCGACTGGGAGATATTTCGGGAGTTGCAGCGCCGGTTGGAATCTAGAAGGGGGGCTCGACCGCGCGGCCTCAAGGCACGCATGAGCCGGGCGGTGGCACGCCGGATGACTCCCCGGCGCCTGCTGGACCTGGGGCTCAGGCTCGGTCCGCATGGTGTGTGGCGGGGGCGCTTGCTCCAACCAGGGGGGCTCAGCCTCGCGAGCCTCGAGCGGAGCCGCCACGGGGTGGACCTTGGGCCGCTTCGGCCGCGCCTGCCGGGGCGTCTCTACACGGACGACCACAAGATCCATCTGGCTCCCGACCTCCTGGTGGAGGACCTGGGCCGCGTAGCTCGGACGTTCTTCGCCGTCGCGGCTTCTCCCGCTCCTGGGGAGGAGAAGTTCGACCTCCTCCTGGTCGGGCGCAGGCATCTGAGGAGCAACAACTCGTGGATGCATAACGCCGCCCCGCTCGTGAAGGGTAAGCCGCGGTGCACTGCGCTCCTCCATCCTCGCGATGCCCAGGCGCGGGGGTTAGGCGATGGCGACACGGTCGAGGTCCGCTCGGCCGTGGGCGCCGTCTACCTGCCGCTGGAAGTGACCTCGGATGTCGTCGCCGGCGTGGTGAGCATCCCTCACGGATGGGGGCACGGCCACCCAAGCACGCGGCTCCGGACCGCGAACGCTCACCCCGGGGCGAGCATCAACGACCTTACGGACGCGTCGAGAATCGACCCGATCTCCGGCAACGCGGCTTTTTGCGGCGTGCCGGTATGCGTAACGGCCTGCACCACCCCACCCACCGGAGACCGAACTTCCAATGAGAACCCTAGACACCAATAGCGAAGATCTCTGCGCATTCATGGAGCAACCCGAGGCCGGGCCGGTGGTGATGATCAACCTACTCCGCTTCCGGGAGCAGACCGACAGCCGGGAGGCCGGTGACGACGTCTATGCCCGCTATGCGCGCAACGCGGCCCCAATGGTCGCGGCGGTGGGAGGTAGACTGCTGTGGCAGGGCCGGCCCACCCATCTCATCGTTGGAGAGGACGCAGACCGCTGGGATAAGGTCCTGATGGTTGAGTATCCCTCCCGGGCCGCGTTCGCGCAGATGGCCTCGGACCCAAGATTCCAGGAGGTCCAGAAGGACCGTCTCGATGCCCTGGAGGAGACGGTACTGATCGCGTGCACCCCCCATCAATAAGGGCAAGCCACTCGCGTGCCGTCGGCGGGATCCCTCCCGGGTTGGCCGGATCCAATCGGTTTCCGCGCACATTCTGAGGATTCTTCCCACGCGTCTTTCTCACGCGCCCACCCAGTGGCCCTCGCACCTCTCCGCGGGCTGGTTGTTGAGGGCCGTTTGATTACACTTGTCGCGACGGAACAACGCATGCTCGTACGCGGCATCATTGGAGATCAGTGTTGAACAACCTTGTCGGCTATCGAGGGCTGCGCGGAATTTTTACGCGCATCAATCCACGGACGATCTACCTCTATTCGATCGTCATCGGATTGCTCTCGGGACTCGGCGCGATCGTGTTCAACGAGGTATTGCACGTCGTCTCTGAGATCACGATGCGCGACTGGGCGCATCTTCCAGGACCACTGTCGCCGGGAGAGGCGTCCGCCCTCCTCCCCCCACGCCGCTGGATGTGGGTCCTTCTGCCGATCGTCGGAGGCCTGATCTCAGGCCTCCTGGTCAAGGCCTTTGCACCCGAAGCGGAGGGTACCGGGACCGACGGCTATATCGACGCCTTTCACAACAAGGCCGGTTCCATGCGCGGCCGCGTGCCGTTCGTGAAATCGCTGGCCACGCTCTCGACGCTCTCGTCTGGCGGAAGCGCCGGCAAGGAAGGGCCCATCGCGCAGATCGGAGCCGGAATCGGATCAGCCCTTGGCCGCTACCTGAAGATGGGTGCGAGGGCCCGCCGTACGATGATGGTAGCGGGGGCGGCGGGGGGGCTCGGGGCGATCTTTCGGGCACCGCTGGGCGGCGCGCTCACGGCGGTCGAGGTGCTTTACAAGGAAGATATCGAGACCGATGCGCTGACCCCCGCGATCATCTCATCCGTGACCGCCTACACGATCTTCAGTTCGGTGAACGGATTCGATCACGTATTCGCATACACCAGCGAGGCGTTTCATGCGCCGGTCCAACTCCTATTCTACGCCGTGCTCGGGCTGGTGTGCTCAGCGGCGGGATATCTATACGTGCGTTTTCTGCACGGGTCGAAACGCCTGTTTTTCGATCGATTGCCGCTCAACAAATACCTGATTCCTCCGATCGGAGGTCTCTTGGTGGGAATCGTCGGCCTCGCCTATCCACAAGCGATGGGCCAGGGCTTCGGTTTTGTGCAGCAGCTGATACTCCACGAGCCCATCGGCGGGATCGAGGCCAGCGTTAGAGTCCTCGCCACGCTCGCTGTACTCAAGATCGTCACGACGTCATTCACGATTTCGTCAGGGGGCTCCGGCGGTGTCTTCGCCCCCAGCCTCTTCATTGGTGCGATGCTGGGTGGAGCTGTCGGAACGCTCAGTCACCAGTTCTTTCCAGTTCTCGTGCCCGACGTGACGCCGTTCGTGGTGGTGGGCATGGGTGCGTTCTTCGCCGGAGTCGCCAACGCACCCATTGCATCCCTGGTTATGGTTGCTGAGCTGACGGGTGCCTACGAGTTGCTACCTCCGTTGATGGTGGTGGCCGTTCTGGCCCTCGTAACATCGAGACGTTGGTCGATCTACACGACGCAGGTCGACAACAAGTTCTCCACGAGAGCTCATCTCTGGGAGATGAATCCCAATATCTTGAAGCGTGTGACCATCGGCGATGCGATGCGTGGGGTCTACGAGCGATCGGCCATCATCCCGCAGAATCTGCCGTTCACTAAGATCGAGGCATTCGCTCGTGAATCCGGAGAGAGCGATTTTCTCTTGCAGGACGAACTGGGCGACCTCTCCGGGTTGTTGACGCTCGACGATCTCGGAGATCGAGAAGATCTCGAGTACGTGAGCTCGTTGCTGCTGGCCGACGACCTCGCCAACCGACGCACGTTTTCCTTGAGTCCCGACGACAACCTGATCCGCGCCCTCGAGTTCTTCGGAGAAAGTGAGTTCGACAAACTTCCGATCGTCGAGACCGCCGATGGCCACAACAAGCTCCTCGGATACGTTCGATATCGGGACATCATCGGCTTCTATCGGAGGGAGCACGACTCACCGATCCCGAAGGCCTAGGCCCGCATCGGCTGATGCGACATTTCTCGTCAGGTCGCCTTGTCCTGGCGGGGCTCGCCGCCGGTCCGCGGATCACCGAAGAGATCCCGGGTGAAGCCATCCTCACCACCCAGCATCGCCAACTCTAGCTCGCCATCGGGGTCGAGATCGACCCAGGAGGTCTCCTCCTCCTCCACCGTCGCACATACGAATTTCACTTCGAGCCGCTGCCAGTCGGTGACCTTGACCTCCTCTTGGACGATGGTTCCGCCGGCACCGATCCTTCGGCGCCGCCGCGCGGTCCGCCCGCTCTTGAGCGTCGTGGAGCCTCGCGTGAACCGCACGCACCCTCTGGGGCATCCGCACTCCTCAGTCCAATGCGGCGTTTTCCGTTCGAAGGGGAAGACGAAGTCCGGAGGCCGGTTCATGTAGTTCCGAATTGCATCGTCACGGTCTAGTCCGTGCCAGTGCCGGACTTCGCCCTTCTCCTCCGTGTAATCGATCTCGCATGTGTACTCCGTCTGGCCGTCACAAGCTCGGTCAGGCATGGGTTCTCCCTTTTTTGACATGATTCAAGCGGCACCTCACCATCAGGGGTCAGCCGCCCATCGCAAGGCCAATCTCCTCCCGCACGAATGGATCCGACTCGCCCCCCAAGCGAGAAGAGAGCGCTTCAAGGGCAGGCGGCGATTCCACACAGCCCAGCGCCCAAGCAGCATGCCCGCGCACGAGGGGAGCCGCGTCTGAGAGTGCCGAGACGAGCGTAGGAACAGCCTCTTCCACTCCCCAGTTTCCGAGTGCCACGCACAGGTTTCGCAGCAGCCCCTTCCTGCGGGCCCGCATCATCGGTGAGCCAGCGAACTCGCGCAAGAAGCCCCTCTCGGAGAGCCCGAGGAGGCGCTCGGTCAAATCCACCAGCGTTGGCCCATCCAGCCCTTCCCTCGCCCGGTAGGCGAGCTCGGCACCCGGGCCGGCGAACTTCTCGTTCCAGGGGCATACCTCCTGGCAGATGTCGCACCCGTAGATCCGATTCCCCATAAGCCGCCGAAGCTCCCTGGGAATCGGCCCGCGATGCTCTATCGTCAAGTACGAGATGCAGCGTGGCGTATCCATGATCGGCGCGCCATCCTCGTCGCGGCCCAGCAAAGCCCCAGTGGGGCAGGCGTCCAGGCACGCCGTGCACCTCCCGCAGCGATCCTTTGTGAAGGGCTCGTCGCACTCCAACACCAGGTCCAGCAGGAGGAGACCGACGAAAAAGTACGATCCATTGGCTGGATCGATCAGCATGGTGTTCTTTCCGAACCATCCCAGGCCCGCGCGGCTGGCCAGCTCGCGTTCGAGGATGGGCCCCGTGTCGATGTAGACCCTACCCTCGATCGGTGTGTCGACCTCGCTCTGAATCCAGATCAACAACTCCTCGAGGCGCTTCTTCATCACGTCGTGGTAATCGTCACCCCGTGCGTATCGGGCAATCACCCCACGGGCGGGATCGCCCGGGATCCCCGGCGGATCTTCCTGGAAATACTGGTCTGCCACCACAATCACCGACCGGGCACCCGCGAGCGTATGTTTGAGATCCGCTCTCCGGACCACCGCATCCGGGCGAGCGAGGTACGCCATCTCGCCGTGGGCACCGCGCTCGACCCACGCACGGTAGAAATCCATATGGCGGCTCGGTTCGGCATCGGTGATACCCACCGGACCGAAGCCGAGTTCAGAGGCTCGCGCTCTTATCGATTCTGAAAGGAGGCGTGGATTCATGGGCTCCACCACGGGGATCCAGGTTGCACACCACGGTACTGAGAGACCGCCCTCGCCGACAGCGAAACCTGCCGCCAAGGGGTTCCGTAGGATCCTGCATCGGGGGCCTAGGACCTAGACCAACCGCTTTGGGCACACAACCGTTACTGCACGATAGTGGGGAATAATGGATCGCTTGATCCGCGACATTCGATTTGCCACCCGCCGGCTCTTCAAGAAGCCGGTCTTCGCGATCACGGCGATCGTCTCGCTAGCCGTCGGCATCGGTGCCAACACCGCGATCTTCAGTCTCGTAAACGCGATCATCATCAGGGACCTCCCCTTCGACCGTCCCGAAGAGTTGGTGGACGTCTACGAGAGCATGGAGGGCTTCTCCCACGGCACCTCCTCGCTCCCCGACATCGAGGACATCAGGCGGGAGAGTAGTGAGGTCTTCACGGATGTCGTGGCATCCCGTCTCGCCTTCATCCAGACCGATGTCGACGGTGGCATCGAGATGGTGACGGGCGAACTGGTAAGCGGGAACTACTTCCCGCTCATCGGAGTGAATGCGCAGATCGGCCGTACCCTTCTTCCCGAGGACGACGTTACGCCCGACGGGCATCCCGTGGTGATGCTCGGAAACTCCTACTGGCAACGCCGCTATGGCGGAGATCCGTCCGTCATAGGCGAGTCGATTCAGTTGAACGGCCGTGCCTACACCATTGTGGGCGTCGCGCCCGAGGACTACTCCGGCAGCCTCAGGGGCCTCACCCCGGCCGTGTACGCGCCGATCATGATGGTCGGGCACCTACAGTCCGGCGACGTGGATGAGCTGAAGGCTCGTGGCAATCAAAGCGCCTTCGGCAAGGCCCGTTTGCGCGAGGGGGTCACGCTCGCTCAGGCAGAAGCTGTGGTCGCTCGCATCGCTCAGGCGCAGAGAGAACAGTATCCAGGTTATTGGACGGCGGACAACGAGATCGTACTGGTACCCACAAACGAGGTCATCATGAATCCCATGATCGACCGCTTCCTGGCGCCGGCCGCCGGTCTCATGATGACGGTCGTGGGCCTTGTGCTGCTTATCGCATGCGCCAACCTGGCGAGCTTCCTGCTGGCCCAGGCCGCAGACCGGCGCAAAGAAGTCGCAATTCGGCTGGCCATGGGCGCCCAGCGAGGTACGCTTGTTCGCCAGTTCCTCACCGAGGCGTTCTTGCTCGCTCTCATGGGAGGCCTGGCGGGCATCGCCATCGCCAAGGGCCTGCTGGGAGCTCTCGTGGCAGCCGACCTGCCGCTTCCCTTCCCAATCACGCTCGACCTCAGCTTGGACGGAACCGTGCTAGGGTTCAGCCTGTTGCTAACGGCTGGAGCGGGCGTCTTTTTCGGGCTGGTACCGGCGCTCCAGGCCACGAACCCGGACGTCGCGCCCACTCTGAAGGACGAGGGGGCGGGAGCACAGCGCCGGCGCGGGCCCACCCTACGTGGTGCCCTCGTCATGACTCAGGTAGCCGTGTCGCTAATGCTGTTGATCGGCTCAGGCCTCTTCCTGCGAAGTCTCCAGGCACGCACCGCGGTAGACCCGGGCTTCGGATACGACCCAGCCGCGGTCATCAGCGTGCAGGCGCCTCTGGCCCGCTACACCCGGGACGAGGCGCGCGTGTTCTTCCGGTCCTTCCTGGATGACATCTCGGCGATGCCCGGCGTCACCGCAGTAGGTATGACCGGCGATCTCCATTTGAGCTCCCTGAACAACATGATGATGGGCATTCGGGTGGATGGCGTGGAGCCGCCACCAGGACAGAACTATCACTTGGTCGATCAGGCCATGGTGGACCCGGGCTTCTTCGAGGCGGTAGGCATCTCGATCGTCCGCGGGAGCAACTTTGCCGAGCGCTACGATCCCGACGCTCCCCGCGTCGCCATCGTGAGTGAAGCCATGGCCAAAAAGTTCTTCCCCGACGGTGAGGGTGTGGGCCGAACCTTTCGGCGTGGCGACTCCGAGTATGCTGTTATTGGAGTAGCGCGGGATGCCAAGGTGCGTTCTCTCGGAGAGGCACCGCGACCGTTCATCTATCAAGCCTTCGATCAGGCGTTCAGCTCGGGGATGACCGTCATCGCACGAACGTCCGGTAACGCCGACAGGTTGGCGCTGGACCTGGTATCGACAGCCAGGAGCCTGGATCCGGAGATCATGATCTACGAAACCAAAACGATGGAGGCGCACTTGGGCATCATGCTGCTGCCGGCACGGCTCAGCGCGATGGTGGTCTCAGCGTTTGGGTTGTTGGCTCTGGTGCTCGCCAGCATCGGCCTGTTCGGAGTGGTGAGCTACGCCGTGTCGACTCGCAGCCGCGAGATGGGCATTCGCATGTCGCTCGGGGCCGACCCGTCCAAAGTGGTCTGGATGCTCACCAAGGGGGGGCTGCGTCTGGTGGCTGTGGGCGGCGTGATAGGCCTGGGGCTGTCGTTCCTGGCTGCTCAACTGCTTGGCCGGCTGCTCTATGGCATCGAATCGGCCGACCCGGTGACGTTCGGGCTGGTGCCGGCCGTGATGGCCGTGGTCGCGCTTCTCGCCGCGTGGATCCCGGCCCGTCGGGCGAGCGCGATCAGCCCAGTGCGGGCGCTGAGGGCCGACTAACTACATGCGGGCGATTCATCATCTTCACTTGGGCACCACATACGTTCTGCCCTTCCACTCCACCCGTCGCCCTCTCACAAGGCTCCGCGTGAAGATGTAGGCTTCGACCGCAGCGCCCAGGGGATACAGTAATCCGAACCAGGGCGGAGCGCCGAAGCGCCAGACGCAGGCGCACCAGAACAGGGCACTACCCACCGTGACGGTTTGGGCGACACCAGCTGG
The DNA here is from genome assembly GCA_036986155.1 of Gemmatimonadota bacterium. Classification (GTDB taxonomy): domain Bacteria; phylum Gemmatimonadota; class Gemmatimonadetes; order Longimicrobiales; family Gaopeijiaceae; genus JACZXQ01. The sequence goes on from BTRA01000008.1 coordinate 37,059, forward strand.
AAAGCCTACGCCAACGCCGGCAAGGTCGAGAACCACCACAACCGGCGGCACGATCCACAGCAACACCACTGTGGCGATCAACGACGGCAGAGCCATCGGCGCGAACCAGGATTCGAAGGACTGTCTGGACGCCAGCGCCACATTCTTGGACCACCCCTCGATCATGCCGGGCAGCGAGCTGTACATTCGCGTAGCGAAGTGATTCTCCGCCAACCGGATATCCAGGCGCTTCCCGGCCTTACAGAGGATCTGCGCGAGACGCTGATCCTCCACCACCTCGCCCTTGACCGCCACGTGCCCGCCAACTTCCTCGTACACGGCCCGGGGGATCAGGAGGTATTGACCGTTCGCGAGAGCTCGCCGCCAGCGCTTGGCGGGCAGAGAGGTGCGAAAGTCCGGGAATCCGAGCGTGAGGCTGAAGAAGATGTGCGGCTGCACGATCTTTTCCCAGAACGTCAGCATGATCTGCTTGCCCAGAAGCGTCAGGGCATCCGCACCGTCGCTCCGAAGATCCGCCACGGCCCGGCTGAGAAGCTCGGGGTGGTGGGTAGTGTCTGCATCGGTGAAGAGCAAGATGTCACCCCGCGCCTCCCGGGCACCCTGCGCGCAGGCCCAGGGCTTTCCAAGCCAGTCCTCTGGAAGCTCTGCCCCTGAAAGCACCTCGTAGCGAGCCGCGTTCCCTATCTCGGCGGCCCTGGCCACCTGCGCAGTCCGGTCCGTGCTGCGGTCGTCCACCACGATCAGCTCGAAGTTCGGATAGGTGGACGCACCCACGGACTCGGCACTCACCAGGATATTGTCTTCCTCGTTCCTCGCCGGGATGATCACGCTCACCAGCGGCGCGTCTTCGGCGTGGTCACCCTCCGGCGCGAGCTCCTCGGGTAGCCGGAGCCGCAGAACCAGGTAGGCCAGCAAGATCAGCCAGGGCGCGGCGAAGATGAGCGAGATCACGGCGTGGGGGAGTCCTCCCGCGGCGTAGCCGGCACACGGTACGGTGGGTGGTGGCGACGAGTCGCCTTCAAGTCTATGGTTGGGCGCGCGAAGCACAACCGTTCACGCCGACGCCCCGTGGGAGCCTTCTACCCTGGTGTTCGATCTCGAAGCCGTCCGTTCCGAATTCCCGATCCTCCACGAAAAGACCTATTTGAACTCGTGTTCGTTGGGAGCCCTGTCCCACAGGGCGGAATCCTACCTGAACGAGTTTCTCCGGCACTGGCACACGATGGGCGCGTCGGCTTGGTATGAGTTGTGGGTGGACCGCATCGAAGACCTGAGGACGCGAGTCGCGACGTTCCTCGGCGCCTCGCCCGATAGCCTCGCACTGCTCCCGTCTACGTCGGCCGCCTTGTCCGTAATCGCCGAGAGCGTCCGGTCCGAAGGCCGGAACCGGGTGGTGTGCAGCGAGCTGGACTTCCCGACCCTGGCTTACCAGTGGGCGGTGAAGCCCGAGATAGAACTCGTCGTGCTCCCCAGCGACGACGGCGTGTCGATCGACCCGCAGCGATTCGCCGAGGCCGTGGACGAGCGCACCCTACTCCTCGCCACGAGCCACGTGCTGTTCACAACCGGCTACGTACAGGATATCGCGCTGCTCGGCCGGGTCGCCCGCGAGGCCGGTGCGTACTCCCTGATCGACGGATACCAAGCCCCAGGGCAGATTCCGGTCGACCCCGCGGCCTCCGGCGTGGACTTCTATACGTGCGGTCCGCTCAAGTGGCTGTGCGGCGGGCCCGGGCTCTCATACTTGTGGGTTCGACCTGAATTGATCCGCCGACTCGAACCGCGCATCACGAGCTGGTGGGCGGTCAAGGACATGTTCGGGTTCGACCTCGAGAACTTCCAGTTCCGAGACGATGCGCGTCGCTTCGAGCTGGGCACACCGGCATTGGCCACGGTGCACACGGCGCTGGGCGGTCAGGAGATCATCGACGAGGTAGGCATCGAGGCCATCCACGGACGCAATCGGACCCTAACGGACCACCTGGTCGAAGGCGCCCTCGAGGCGGGGTTCGAGTTGACGATCGCCGCCGAGCCGGAGCGGCGCTCAGCTATCGTCATGATCCAGCATCAGGACGCCCCGGCCGCTGTCGCCCGCCTGGCCGAGCGCGGGATCATCGTGGACCACCGACCGGGCCATGTTCGCGTGAGCCCGCATTTCTATAACACCACCGACGAAATCGACCACTGCGTCGCTTCACTGTCCGGCTAGACTAGTCCTTCTTGGTCCAGCGGTCACGGTCCCTCGCGCGATATTTCTCCAGCACCGCCTCGAACGCGGCATCCATGTCGATGCCTTGCTCGTTCGCCATGCACATCAGAACGAACAGCACGTCCGCCAACTCCTCCGCCATGTCCTGGGCGGCTTCGCCGTCCTTTTTGGGCTTGCTGCCGAAATGGTGGTTCACCAGGCGGGCCAGCTCGCCTACCTCCTCCACCAAGCGGGCGAGGATGGCGAGGGGAGGCCAGTAACCCTCCTCGAACTGCGATATCCACTCGTCCACCTTCTGCTGGGCGGCTTTCAACCCCATGGGACCTCTCTCGACGAGGCGGGCACTTATCTGCTCACGGCGTGAGCACCAGCTTGCCGAAGACCTCACCCGCCTCCAGCATCTCGTGAGCGCGGCGGATCTCATCCAGCGGCATGACCTCGTGCACCACGGGGCGGAGTTTCCCGTCGAATACGAGGCCCATGACGGCTCTGAAATCCTCAGGAGACCCCATAGTGCTTCCCATCAACGAGATCTGCTTCCAGAACATGAGCCTGATGTCGGCCTCGCCTTTGGGCCCGGTGGTCGCACCGTAGGTCACGAGCCGTCCCCGTACACCCAACGCGCGCACGTTAGCGGCCCAGGTCGCCTCGCCCACCGAGTCCAGCACGAGATGCACGCCCCTCTTCCCCGTGTCGCTGTGTAGCCGTCGTCCGTAGTCCACCTCGAGGCGGTCGTACACCACGTCCGCGCCGAGCTTCTCGACCCGACTCACGTTCTCGGCGCCGCTGGTGACAGCGTAGACCTCCGCACCCGCGAGCCTGGCAATCTGGACGGCGGCCGTCGACACCCCTCCTGACGCGCCCGTAATAAGTACCCGCTCGCCCGCCCGCAGCCCTCCGCGCACCATGAGTCCGTGCCACGCTGTAACAAACGTGAGGCCCGCCGCCCCAGCCGTCTCGAACGACACGTGCTCGGGGATCTCCAGGAGATTGGCGGCCGGCACCGTACAGAACTCGGCGAAGCCGCCCTGAGTGTGCTCACCGATGAGGCGGAGCTGCCTGCGATCGACATGCTCACCCTGCGACTCCCCGTCGTACCAGTCGTAATCCAGCGAGGGGTCCACCACGACACGCGTTCCCGCAGGAACGTGCTCGGCACCCGGCCCCACCGCGTCCACCACGCCGGCCAGATCGGATCCCCCGATGTGTGGCATGGTGATCTCGATGGGGAGCCCGCGCCGCACCCATAGATCCAGGTGGTTGAGCGACGCGGCCCGAACAGCCACGCGCACTTCACCCGGGCCCGGGTCGGGCGCCTCCACGTCTTCGATCCGCAGTACTTCGGGACCCCCGTGGTCCGAAAAAATCGCCGCGCGCATCTGTTCTCCGCTTGATCGGCATCATATGGACGATACGGCAGCCAAGTCTACCGGCTGCGCCCCGCCCGCAGCAACTGCCGGCGCCTCTGTCAAAGGCCCGCTCGGTCCGCTACCGTTGTGCGATGGATCATGAGGATCGGCCAGAGGCGCCGGACAGCAGCCTCGGTGGGTATTTCGATGTACATGACCGGCCACCGGCCTTCGAGGGTTCGGACGGGCAACCGTACACGGTCTCCATCGAAGTCGAGAAAGCCGCCGACCCGAGGAATCCCTTCATCGGATATCTCGTCTTTCCCCGATGGGCTGACACGGGTCTCGGCGTCGTCGGGCACGTTGAGACGCCAATCCTGTTCATGGGCGCGACCCGCACGGGTGTAAGCGAGCAGGCCGGCGCGCTGCCACTCGAGGAGGTCAAACGGCTCCTCGACGAGGCCATCCAACACCAAGACAGACGCGAATAGATGCTACGTCACGGGCTCATCTTCCTTAGTGACTCCCGCGTGGCCAAGAAGCTGGTGACGGGCACTCCGCTTCGAGCGATGAGCAGGCGGTTCGTCCCCGGCGAAACCGTGGAAGAGTTGGCCGGAGCGATGGTTGAAGCGAATGGAAAGGGCCTTGAGGTCACAGCGAACTATCTCGGCGAATCCGAGCAGAGCGAGCGCAGCGCCCGGGCAGCCGCAAACACGTACCTGGAGGTGCTCGACCGCGTCGCAACCGACGGAATCCGCGGCAATGTGTCGCTCAAGTTCACGCAACTCGGACAAGCTATCGGTGCGCGATTCCTGGCTGACAACCTCAACCGTCTGCTCGAGCGGGCACGGGCACACGAGTTGTTCATCAGGTTCGATATGGAGTCGTCCGAGTACACGCAACGCACACTCGATGCGTTCGAACAGCTCTGGGGCGAGGGTTGGCGAGACATTGGCGTTGTGCTCCAGAGCTATCTCATGCGGTCGGAGGGCGATGTGGCCCGCATGAACGCTCTCGGTGCGCGCGTGCGTTTGTGCAAGGGCGCCTACGCCGAGCCTGCAAGCGTTGCGTTCCAAGGGCGTGAGGAGGTCGACGCCGCATATGTTCGCCTCATGCAGACGCTTCTGGCGAATGGAAACTACCCGGCCATCGCCACCCACGACGAGCGGATGATCGACGCTACGGTACGCTTCGCCGAAAGGAAATCGATCTCGAGGAATCGCTTCGAGTTTCAGATGCTGTACGGTGTCCGGCGTGATCTCCAGGCACAACTGGTGGACCAGGGTTTCCGCGTGCGCGTCTATATCCCGTTCGGGGAGTCCTGGTACCCGTACCTGATGCGGCGTCTCGCCGAAAGGCCTGCCAACATGCTGTTTATGACCGGAAGTGTGATCAAGGAATCACCCCTCGGAAGGCTGTGGCCCGGAAACGGACACGCGCGGAAGGATCCCTAATGGGTGCACCCGGCACGCTGCGCGTCACCGAGATTTTCCACTCACTCCAGGGGGAATCCACATGGGCCGGGCTGCCTTGCACGTTCGTGCGCCTGACCGGGTGTCCCCTCCGCTGCGTGTGGTGTGATACCGAGTACGCCTTCCACGGAGGCGCGACCATCGCTCTCGACGACATCATTGAGACGGTACGGAGCATCGGCACGCCACTCGTTGAGATTACCGGCGGCGAGCCGCTAGCCCAGCAGGGGGCGATGGACCTGGCCGAGAGGCTCCTCGAGGAAGGGTTCACCGTCCTGGTCGAAACTTCGGGTGCGTTGGATGTGGCCCGATTGGATCCCCGGGCGCACAAGATCATGGACCTCAAGTGCCCGGGCTCGGGCGAGGTCGAGAGAAACCTGTGGTCCAACCTCCATCACCTCACCGCAAGAGACGAGGTCAAGTTCGTGGTGGCAGACCGAGAGGATTACACGTGGGCGCGGGGTGTGATTCGCGACCGGGGCCTCGACCAGGCGGTCGTGGATGGCCGCTTGCGTGCACTACTCATCTCCCCGGCTTGGGAGGCAATCGACCTCCAGGAACTCGCGGAATGGATTCTGGGCGACGGCCTGCCTGTTCGCCTACAACCCCAGTTGCACAAGCTCATCTGGGGCCCGGACACTCCAGGGGTTTAGGCGCCCGGGTGAGTCACGACGCCGATCCGGACCCGCGGTTCGCGCTGCTCAGGTCGGCCCTGAGCGCTGGCCCTCGACATGATGACGCTCCGGGCGATGAAGGCATCTCCGCCCAAGCCTCAGTGTCGGTGGTGCTCAGGGCAGCGCCCAGCTTGGAAGTGCTTCTCATCAAGCGCGCCGAGTCTGCCGGCGATCCTTGGTCGGGCCAGATGGCGCTGCCCGGCGGTAGGCGGGATGCCGGCGACTCTACGCTATTGGCCACCGCGATCCGCGAGACGGCCGAGGAGACCGCGGTGGTTCTAGCCGAGTCGGACCACTACCTGGGCGCGCTGGACTACGCCGCCCCCTGGACCTCTCGCATCCCTCGCATGACGATCCACCCGTTCGTGTTCGGCGTGCCAGGCCCTACTCGGGCCGTGCCGGATGGCCGTGAGGTCGAATCGACGCACTGGGCGTCCGTCGCAGCGCTCAGAGACCCTGCAAACGCGGACATGGTAGAGTGGACGACGCCATCCGGCCGCAGGACGTTTCCCGGTTTTCGAGTGGATGGGCATGTGGTGTGGGGACTGACCTACCGCATCCTGATCGGCTTTCTGGAGCGGGTGCCGGACGACCTCTCTTGAAATAGGCCGACCTCGTCGCCGTAAGGGCAGGTCATGAAGGGGACTGGCCACCAGATGTTGCGTTCAGCGTTCGGCCTGACGGTCGCCGTCAGCCTTGCCTCCTGTGGTGGCGATGGAGGCTCAGCTCCTCTTGGTCCACCAGATGACCCAAAGGCGATGGCACTCGCCCAGGCGGTCGCCAGACTCGGGGCCATCCCCGGCATGCGGAGCTTCCTCGTTTCAGAAGGCGGGGAACTCCTCGAGGAGCGGTACTTCAACGGCGTGTCTGCCACCGACCCACACAATGTCCGCTCGGTCACAAAGAGCGTGACCTCGGCGTTGGTCGGTATAGCATTGGATCGGGGATTCCTTACTGACCTGGATGTGACGGTGGGAGAGCATCTCCCGGCCGATCTATTGGATGGGCTCGACCCGGTGAAAGCCGGGATCACGGTCCGTGATCTACTCCGCATGGCCCACGGATTTACATGGAACCAGCTTCGCGGTGGCGCGGACTTCGATGAGTGGGCGACAGCAGACGACCAACTGGAGTTCATTCTGGCTCGTCCGCTCGAATCGCTGCCCGGCTCGAGCTTCGAGTACTCCGACGGGGCCGTTCATATGCTCTCCGTCATCCTCACAGGGGTGACCGGGATGTCGACTCTGGATTTTGCGGAGGAGTTCCTCTTCGAGCCGATGGGATTCACGAATCCCGATCGGATATGGTCCGAGGACAACCGGGGATTCAACGCCGGCGGAGTAGGACTCCGCTTGACTCCACCGGAGATGCTCGCCTTTGGTGAGATGTTCTTGAACGGAGGGGTTCACAAAGGTACGAGGGTCCTCTCGAGCGCTTGGGTCGAGCAAGCTACCGGGGATCGAATCGACTCCCTCGATATCCCTTTTTCCCAGCGCTACGGTTACCTCTGGTGGGTCGGCTCAGGTGGACCGTTTCCCTTCTACCTGGCGAACGGCTTTGGGGGCCAGTTCATCGTGGTAACCCCGAGCCGGGGTCTCGTGGTGGTCACTACGGTCGACCTCGCCGGTCCGCACGGGTCGTCGACCGACAACTGGCTCGAGGCGATTACGACCATCGTGGAGGATCTGCTCCCAGCCTTCCGGTAGAGACACGGGCAGGATGAGCAGCACGTGTCGACCGAAGCGAGGTCCAAGTTTGCCTGTGGACCTGCTTCACCTACCTCGGGTCATCAACCCACTCCGCAATGAAGATATTCGTCTCGCCGTCGAACTCCTGGGCGCGATTGGAACCCCACACCAGGTAGCGCCCATCGGGACTGAACACCGGAAAACCATCGAATCCCGTCGACGTGGTGATCCGCTCCAGCCCGGTACCATCGAGATCGATCATGTACAACTCGAAATCCCGTCCCGCCGGGTCGGCCAGGTTCGAGCTGAAGATCACTTTCTCACCCGAGGGATGCCAATATGGCGCAAAGCTCGCCGCACCGAAGTCAGTGAGCTGCGTTTGATTCGAGCCATCCGCGTCCATCACGAAGATCTCGAGCGTCGTCGGCCGGATGAGTCCGTCGACCAGGAGCGACGTGTAGTCGGCCACATCCGCGGCAGATTCGGGGTGATGCGCCCGGTATATGATCTTGCTCCCGTCGGGCGAGAAGAATGGGCCGCCGTCGTAGCCCCGCTCATGCGTGAGCCGCCGGACGTCGCTCCCGTCCGGCTTCATCGTGTAGATCTCCAGGTCACCGTCCCGCATGCTGGTGAAGACGATCAAGTCCCCCAGGGGAGAGAACGTCGCTTCGGCGTCGTATCCTAACGAGTACGTGAGTTGCTGGAGGTCCGATCCGTCTGCGTTGGACACGACG
>BTRA01000009.1:0-43952 GCA_036986155.1 Gemmatimonadota bacterium
CACGGCGAAGATCGCGGTGGAGCCGCCGATCCCAAGTCCGACCGTAAGCACGACGGAAGACGTGAATACTGGCGTCCTGGCCAACCCACGCAGGCTCTGACCCGCGCTCCTGCGAGCCGCACCCATCCCTTCTCCCAGCCCGCCCGACAGAGCTCCGACACCCACTAGGCGACCAGCGCGTTGAATCACGATCCTACGCAGGTACCTGCGCAACTCCCTTCGCAACCAGCGGAGAGCGCGCTCTTCCCCGTCCCGCTCAAGCCGAAGTGAGTACAGCTCCTCGAGTTCGCTCATCACCTCCCGCAGTCGCGCCGGCCGCTCCATGCGCTCCAGCATCCGCTCGACCCATCCCCCACCCCAAGGTCCTCCACCCATCAAACTTCCTCCAGCAACTCGTCGATCCCGTCCCAGAACCGAGTCAGCATCCGCCGGGATTCCTTGAGACGCTCCAATCCCGCGCTCTCCAGTTTGAAGTAGCGCCGGGTGCGACCTGAACCCGTCTCCTCGGGTTCCTCTAGGCGAGACGAGAGCAGTCCCTTGTCCTCCAAACGTCGAAGCACGATGAAGACCGCGGCCTGGGCCACCTCGCGGCCACTCCGGTCCTCGAGTTCCAGAACCAGAGGGACGCTGTACGCCTCCCCGCCCAAACGCAGTATCGCCAACATCACTTTGTGCTCGAACTCACCCAGGCCTCGTCGCGACATTCGCGCCTCTACTAACGTTGTTAGTGTTTATCGCAAAGACGAACCTAGGAGAAGCCTCGCAGATGGTCAATAACATTGTTAGTGGGTGGTGCGCCTACGACAGTGGCAGCCCGTCCTGACCGTCACCACAACCCGCGTCACCTTGCGCCCACCCTACTTCCCAAGGGATCTTGGCGCATGGCTCGCTCGATCAAGAACTGGCTCGCTGTCGGGGCGGTCCTCGGCGCCCCTCTGGGTGCCCACGCCCAAATCTCCGAAGACCTGGTGCGCTCATACCTCTGGCCCACCACTGACGCGGAGTTCGAGCAAGCCGCGGCCATGCTCGCGTCCGACCCGACCTTGCTGGGCGTCAGCCGGATGCAGATGTACGACCTCGTCGAGTTGATGCGGAGGGGCCGGCCGGCCACCCCCACCACACTGCTCGCCCCCGAACGCGACTCGGTGGAGACGTTTACCGTATTGGCTCCGGGGGGTAGAGAGATTCCCGTATGGGTGCGCGTACCCAGCCGTTACACGCCCGACACCCAATGGCCGCTCATGTTCGCAATGCATGGTGGCCCACCCGGAAACGAGGAAGGCGCCCGGCGGAGCGCGCAGCGCATGGTCCAGGTTTGGGTCGAGGCCGCCGAAAGGGCCGGCTGGATCGTGGCAGCGCCGGCCATGGTTTCTACCCTGGCGCGCGGGGGGCGCACCCAGGAGCGGCTGCCCTACGAGATCTTCCACCCAGAAGAGGCGCGAGCCGTCATAGACGCAGTGCGAGAGCGGTACAGCGTGGCGCCAGACAGAATCGTCTCCACGGGCATCTCACTCGGATCGAACTTCTCCATAGGGTTCGCCGCCGCACACCCCGACTGGTTCTCGGCGATCGTGCCCGTTTCCACCGAGGGCGAGTCCCGTGAGCACCTGCTCCGCAACCTCCAGTGGGTGCCGACCTACGTACTGGAGGGGTCGCAGGACCAAAACATCCGTGGCGTCGGGGGGCCCCGCGCCATGAGCAACATCATGACAGCGTTCGGATACGATCTTACTTATCGAGAGTTCAGCGACCGGGCACACGAGGGGTTCCAGGACCACTATGACGACGTGCTTCGCTGGCTGGACAGCCGCCCGCGTCGCCTGAACCCTCGCGAGATTCTCCGCGTGCCCCACTCGGGGATCATGCCTGTCGCGCGGCGTGTGCACTGGATCGAAGCGGACACACGCCAGGCGCTCGTGCACGCGCGCGTCTCGTCACCCACACGAATCGACATCACAGCGCGCTGGGCGCGCGAGTTGACCCTCTATCTCAACGACGATCTCATCAACCTCGACGAGCCACTCACCGTCGCCGTCAACGGCCGGCGTGTCTTCTCGGGCACCGTCCCTCGCTCGATCCGCACGGCGCTCGAGGAGGCCAGGATCCTGAAGGACGAGCGCCGAATCTACTCGGCACGGATCACGGTGGAAGTCCCGGGTTCAGCCAAAGTAGCGCCCTCGGCCGCAGCGTTGTGGGAGGCCCTGGCGCCGCAGCATCCCGAGGGGCAGCTGTCGTTCTGGGAGATGTACGCGGTGCGCGCCCTCGAGGAGCGGTTCCCCGACATGGGCTTCGAAGGAGAAGAGGCTCCGCTTCCAGAGGGAGCGACAGCGCTCCTATCCGAGCAGGTGGCCCTGCTCGTAACAGACGTCAAGGAAGGGTCGGAGGTGCGCGCGGCCGGTCTTGAAGCCGGTGACCTTCTGCTGTCCGTGGGCGGCGAGCCGTTCTTCCGCGACCGGGGCGGTGTGGACGGCTTGCACCATTGGTTGCTGAGGGAGTTGAGGGAAACGCCGGCCCGGTACGAGATGATCGTCTGGCGTGACGGACGGCTGTCGACCCTCGAAGCCAACTACCAGTTGGGCCCGTACAGCCAGCAAGAAACTGGAGGCTCCTAGGCCGCTACGGGCTCCCACCCTCCAGGATCTTCACGAGGTGGACCGTGTCGATGTTCCCCCCCGACACAACGCAGACCACCTTCCCCGTGCCCGCCCGGCCGTCGAGCGCGGCGGCGACCGGCGTGGCCCCGGCTCCCTCGGCGATGACCCGCGCCCGAATCGCCAACGTCCGAATCGCGTCGACGACCGCTTCGATCGACATCACGAGCGACCCGTCGAGAAGGCTGCTGGCGAGCGGCCACATTTCGGGCAGGACGCTCTTGCCACCGATGCCGTCCACGAAGGTTTGTACCCGGTCGACTTCCTGCGGTGAACCCTCCCGCAGCGAAGCGGCAAAAGGTGCCGCCGTCGCTACCTCGCTGGCGAACACGAGGGCGTCCGGTTTGAGTGCCTTCACGGCGGAGGCGATGCCGCATGAGAGACCTCCACCGCCATATGGGACGACCACGGCGTCTACGTCGGGTAGGTCCTCTAGGATCTCTAGCCCGATCGTGCCGTTCCCGGCGATCACCGCCGGGTCGCTGACCGGATGGATGAAGAGACCGTCCATGTCGGGATACTCGTGCTCCTGGATCACCCGCCACCAATCCTCGTATGGGACCGGGATCGCCTCTCCACCCAACCGGGCGATGGCATCGAGCTTGTTCTTGGGGGCATGGTCCGGAACGACCACATGGCACGGCACACCTAGTCGCCGGGCGTTCCACGCAACGCCTTGAGCCATGTTGCCCGCACTCGCCGTGTACACGCCGCGGGCGAGCGCCCTCGATCCGGCCAAGGCCATGGCATTGCCGGCCCCTCGCAACTTGAACGACCCGATCGGCTGTAGGTTTTCGAGCTTCAGATAGATCTCCGCAGGCGCATCCGGGATATCGAGCCGGATCAGCGGTGTGCGCAGCGCGATACCTCGGATACGCTCGCGCGCCTCACGGATCGCCGTCAGATCAATGGGATCAATCGGCCGCATCGACGCGCCCTCCGAGCTCTACCCTGACGCCGATTCCTTCGGCGAGCGCGCGTTCCAGCACGTAGTGGGCGGACGCCAGGTCTTCGACGGCCAGGCCCAGCGACTTGAAGAGCGTGATCTCGCCGGCCGTTGCCCGGCCGGTCGCCTGGCCCAGCAGGAGCTCGCCGATCTCGCCCAGAATGTGCCCGTCGTCGATGGCACCCTCTTCTTTAGCGAAGAGAAAGTCGCCCGCCTCGTTGATCGTGGATTCACGGCGGTCGACGAACAGGCGCGACTTGACGACGGCTGCAGTATCCAACTCACGCGTCGCGCGGATGCTCGATCCCACCGCGTTGACGTGGGTGCCGGGAGCGATCCAATCCCCCATGAGCACCGGCTCACGCGCGGACGTGGTCGTGCAAATCAGGTCGGCGCCCTCCACGGCCTCCTGGGCCGAAGCGACCGCCTCGACCCGAACTCCACGGCGGGCCGACTCCCTCTCCGCAAACCCGGTCCGGCGCTCTTCGTTGCGGCTGAAAACCCGCACGCGCCGTACGTTCCGGACCGCCATCATGGCCTCGAGATGCGTTCTCGCCTGAACGCCCGAGCCGATGATCGCCAGATCGTGGGCGCCCTTACGGGCCAGCAACCGGGTGGCCACGGCGCTCGCGGCCGCCGTGCGCATGGCCGTGATCTCGCTGGCATCCATGACCGCGACGGGGAGACCGTGGTCCGTCTCGAAGAGTACGACGACCCCTTGATGAGAGTCGTACTCCGTGCCGTGGTTTCCAGGGAATACGGCCACCACCTTGAGTCCAAGCGCGCCCGGAGACCCGAGGTAGCCCGGCATCATCCCGAGAATGCCCATGTCAGGCACGCGAATCCCCGACCTCAGAGGGTTGATCGCGTCTCCGCGACCAAGGGTCGCAAGCGCCTCAGCCACGAGTTCGATGCACGCGTCCATAGGCAGGAGCCTTCGGACCTCGGACTGAGTCAGGATTACGGTCGACATGACTGGAGCCTACCGGGGTTCAGGCGCCGAACTCCTCATCCAGCGGCTTCGTGGCGCATTCGAGGGACAGCGAGCGGGGAGAAGAGGGATTGATGGTACAGCCCACTTCCACGCACGTCCAGGCGAACGCAGGCGCAATGAGGACGCAGTTTCAGCCCTGAACGGCTCCAAGAACTCCCGCCCAGCCTCCCATCGGATCCACCGACCGGACGACCCGCATTCCGGCGGCGGCCAGCTCTCGGAACGCCTCGTCGGCCTGCTCGGTGAAGTCGACCACTCCGGGCACGACCACCGGGGACGTGCAGTCCTCCAACAGGTAGACCCGCTCGGGCAGCGCCGCGTCGCGCGCGCGGAACATCCTCAAAAGGTCGACCGCAGTCCAGGCCACACAGTGACTCTTGGCCTGGCCCGCCACGATCACCGCATCAAAGTCGGCCAGCCTGTCGACGAGGCTTTCGTTCGGCGCACCGATCGGTGCGCCGTGCGGACCGGTGACCACCTCGGGTCGCAGCGCCGAGTAGTGCTCCGTGAGTGGGTTGTCCCCTTTCGTCTCGAAACGGGGAGATGTACGACGCGCCACGCCATGGAAGAAGAGGGCCTCCTCCACCGCCGAGACCAGCGCGTGCCCGACGCTCCCGAGCATCGCGTGATAGGGCCAGATCATGAGCGGATACCGACCCTTTTCCAGCATCCGGGCATAATGGAGGGAATGTTCGCGAAGGAACTCGGCGTCGCCACCGGCCACCACATCGGCGGCGGCCGGATTCACACTCCACACACCGTCCTCTATGTCGCTGGCACTGATGACGGTGGCGGCGCCCGTAGGGTGCTGGCCCGCTTGGTCGACCCAGAACACCGGATGGAAGATCTGCACCGCGGTGTGGGTATCCAACGTAGCCACGATCGAAGTGATGTGATGCAGGTTCCGGTAGACGAACTCGCAAAGGCGCACGTTGTCGTCCACAGCCCCGGTCCCTGATCGTCCGGCGACGAAAAGCTCATGGCCCGGTGTGCAGAATGTGTTCTGGCAATCGATCAGCATCAGACAGATACGCAGATTATCAGCCGATGCTGGGCCTACGTGGTGCGTGCCTGCCCAGGCCCGAGCCTGTGCCTCTCGTCGAGAATAGTCCACGGGCCAAACATGGCCGACGCTGGCCGGGTCGAAGTGTGGAGGAAGGGGAAGCGAAATCATCGCAGTGCACCGGTCGGAAGCTAGTAATTCACGCGTCCCGGCTGGGCGGTCCAGTGCTCGAACGGAATCAGGGCCTCGTCGGCGAGCAGCCGCTGGGCCGGTATGCTCCGCCCGGCGATGTCCATAGCCAGTTCGTCATAGATGAACTGATCGTCGAACCCGACGGTAGCCGCGTCGACCCGGGTCGCCGCATAGAAGATCCGCTCCGCCCGCGCCCAGTAGATCGCGCCCATGCACATCGGACACGGCTCGCTACTGCAATAGATCTCACAGCCGGTCAACTGAAAGTCGCCGAGAGTCCGGCAGGCCTCACGGACCGCCATCATTTCTGCATGTGCCGTCGGATCGTTCATCGCAGTCACGCGGTTGACCCCCGTCGCGATAACCCGATCGTCCCTCACAACGACCGCACCGAACGGTCCACCCTCGCCGGACTCGACGTTCTCGGTGGCGATCTTGATCGCGTGACGTAGGAATGCTATGTGCCGCTCATCGCTCATGCCGACCTGGTCGTATTAGAGGTGAGGAGACTTCAGATCCTTCGGCAAGCGCCAATGATCTCCCGATCCGCCTCCCTGCGCTTCCCGATGGTCTCGAAGAATCCGTCCAGATAATCCGTGAGCCGGTCGCGGCTTCGCTGGTCCAATCCTTCCTGGGCGGCAAGCATTTCGTCGATAGCGGCCCGACGCTCGGCGAAGATGGCGAAAATCGTAGAGAAATCCACATCGGGGCGGCAAAACCCGCGGTAGACCCGTTGGCGGACACTACGGATGGCGAGCATGGGGTCGGGCCTCGCGTACGGCGCGTCGACGAAGCCGCTCCAATCGAAGTCATACGCGATCGGAAAGTAGGTGTAATCCGCACTTCGAAAGAGCTTGACGTTGTGGAAGTATACGAGCGAGAAATCCGTATTGCCCACCATGTACTGGAAGACAGTCACGAGCGCGGCACCTTCGTCATCGTAGTCATATGGGCTGGCCGAAGGGGCCTCCACCAGCGTGCCCCCCAGCCGGGCGGCCATAGCGTCTTCGTCTTCGATCAGGAATCCGTATCGAACGACCGGATCATCCTTCCCGCGAGCATCCACATAGGTGATTCGTGCAAGACGGACGCGGAAGCTGATATCGCTGAGCAGGTTGTAGATGCGGTAAACCAGATACTCCTCGACGAGATTCCTTTCATACGAGTCGCGGTCCTGGCAGTGGGTCACGAGCTTGAGCCTGTCCTGACCCTCGAAGACCGTGCCCTCCACCTTCTTCTCGGGAAGGTTGATCCGGAGCGGCGGATACTTGCACGTGCTCCTCTGCAGACGAAATCGCCCCCGGGTCTTGACCTTGACGGCCAGTCCCTCCGCGTCGTCACCGGCTGCGCCGAAGAAGAGTTCGGCCGGCTCGTATTCGCTGTCCTCCTTGCGGTCCTTGTGGATGTCGTTGAAGTCCGCCACCAAGGTAAGGTGGAGCGTCTCGGCCGAGGTGAATAGCGGCGGGGACTCCTCCTGTGCGGCGAGGAGCGAGGGAATGACCAACGCGATAAGCGAGAGCCGAGCAACCATTACCTTCACCCTCATAGCTTCGCCCTACGTCCTCTTCTTGAGTCCCTTCAAGGACCGTAACTCCGCCGCGCGCACTTTATCGCCACCGGCCTTCCGGATGCTGTCCAGAAGCGCCCCCGGCGAGACCCCGTCGCGGAGGCGTACGAGGTACTCGAGTATCGAGACACCCTCGGCACCGGGGAGAATCTCCGCAAGGCGCCACCGCACGGCCAGCCGCTCGAGGACGGGCTCTGCAGCCTCCTGGCCCGGCCCGGCTCCATCCGTGTGAACCATGAGGACCGAGAAGAGCTTCCGGTCTCGGGTCACTTCGGTCTCGGCTTCGAGGTATCGTTCCATGCGGGATACCCGGTCGGCGACCTCTGTCAGATCCTGCTCTGTCATCGCACTCAGTAGCTGCGTATCCCCGATTGCGACTGCGCTCTCAGCCGATCGCGGCCCCGCGAGTACATCCCCGAGATCCAACGCCCTCGTGCGATCCTGCTGATCGGCGTAGATATTGCCGAAGTTGAGCTTCCATAGAATGACGTTGGTGATGCAGAAGATGATCGCAAGCGCCGCCGCGACTCCAAGCGCCTGAACACCCGAGGCCAACCCCACACCGATCGCGACGAAGACGTAGACCGCGTCCTTGGTGTCATCCAGGGTGGTGCGAAACCGGACCGCGGCCACGATGCCTGCCAGGGAAAATGCCAGTGCAAGGCTGGTCTGTACGATCACCACGGTGCCGGTGACCGCCACCGGTAGAATAAGTAGCGTATGCACAACCGATTGGTGGTAACCCGTACGCCGCTTCACCACGATGTAGGTCCACGCCACCGGGAGCATGATCACGAGCGCCCCGACCATCGAGAGAGTCGCCACCAAGATACCCAGCCAACCGGTAACGCTGCCCGGTGTAAGATCGAGCGGCTCACCACCGAACGTTCTTTCAATCTCTCCAGAGATCCCATGGGAAGCGTCCGATAGAATCAAGACCTCCCGGACAATGGGCACCTTCGACGCGAGTAACGCCATCACAGCCGCGAACAACGCGTAATAGAGAACGATGTTGCGTAGGGACCTGGCCGACTGGTCGACGGCGACTGGGCGATCAGGAGCGCTCATGCCGGGCCCGATAGTCCCCTACAGGCTGTGTGCATGACCAAACTCCGTGAGCAGAACATCATCGAAGTGATCCGCCTGCTCGGACGTCCATATCAGGAGATCGATTACCTCCCCGGGGTCCAGGTCTTCGATAGGGCGGCCCGACGTCAGGTACACGAGCCCGTCGTCATGAACTGAGAAGGCCGCGCGCCCCTCGAGCTCATGGTTCAAGTCGAGTAGTCGGCGACACAGCAGCCCCGGATCATCCTCCGGCACACGCATGATCGCGAGCCGCACCACCAACACGAGCCCGGCCGGGTCGTCCTTGTCGCGAACCACGGACGCGATTCCGGACGCGGAGCCTCGCTGGATCTTCTCTTCAAACCCTGCGGCCAGCGTTCCATCCTCGATGTGCCCGATGATGCGCTCGACCAACCCCATTAGCGACGTGATTTCAGTCATGCATCAACTTCCATCTGGCTGGGCGCGTTGGCAAGGATTTACTGGGCCGGCCGATATGCTCACATGGACTCCCACCAGGAGTTCCCGATGGGTCGGAAGTGCCCATGGGCGCCCGTCGCTCGGATAACATTGCACCGGTGGTAGTCGACCGAGCCGTCCGAGTTGATGAACGTGCCGGTACCCAGGCCGTCGAGCCCGCTGAGCAATACACCCCGGATGTTGAACGCACGCTGCGAACTCGACCCTCCAACCATGGGATCGAAGTTGGCCGTGAGGATCACACCGTCCCACGTGAAGCCCCATTGAGGCTCGAAAGAACCCGTTACGATCAACAGCCCCCTACCGCTCGTCCACCCGTAGCCGATCTTGTCACCGGTGAACCGAACCACCGGGAACGAATCGACCGGCAACCCGCTGGCCCATACATCTTGGAAGTCGACGGGAAAGGCGGGATCGGTGAGGGTACCCCAACTGATGTCCATCGCGCTGAGAACGGACGCGTGTGAACCGTAGGAGATGGAGTCGGGGTTCCCGCTCACGTCGGTTGGGTTGAATGTGACCGTGTTACCACCACGTGCCACGCCGGCGATCGCTGGCCCGCCTCCATCGGGACAGTCGAGGATTGTGGAGATGTCACCGCCGGCGACGTGCGCGCCAGGCTCGATGGTCAAGGTGCCGCTCGACTGAGTGATTGCGGCGGCCCAATCCACCGACGTTTTCTTGCGGACCGCGTACTGATAGACGGTGCGCCGGGCCGGCAGTTGCGCCGACACCGGGTCCGAGTACACACCTTCGGAGCTCACTAGGTACAGGCTGCTGAAGTCATTGATATCAGCGATCTTGCGAGCTATCACGATGGCGTCGCCACCATTCAGGCTATAGGTGACGGTATCCGCGAAGACTCCGATCTGCTCCGCCATGAACCGCTGCAAGCCTGCGCGAGAGAGACCGAGCGCGGTCTGGCCTTCTGTACTCTGCACAGCCATCCTCCACTCGCCATGCACCACCTGGTATCCCGTGGCTCCGGCCACAGCGATGGCGAACAGCAACAACACAACGAGCGCCAACGCGAATCCGGCCTGAGACTCACCCGCTTGCCGATCGCCCCGCGGGCCCGTCTCGGAACCGGTCAACGGATCCATCACCACGTCATCTCGAGTTCTTCAGGGGAATATCGACCGTCCACCCGTACGCATAACCGCCTGTGGCCGTCCGGTTCGACTCCGCGACGGCGATGAGACGGACTCCGTCAACGAGCTGCAGGTTGGCAGGCGCCACGCTGGTTTGGTAGGTAGACGTCCCCAACCGGTACTGAAAGTGGGTAACATTCGTCAATCCGCTGGCAAACTCAACCAACGAGCCTCCGTACGGCCCGCGAAACAGTCCCTGGCGGGTGGGATCCAGTGTTGAAACCGCGATCAAGAACTCGACTTCGCGGTAGATCATGACGACATCGCCCACCGCCATCGGATCCGGGATGGTGAGGTTCACGAAGTCCGGCACGATCCCGGCGGTATCGGCTCCATTGTCGGCACATCGCCCCGCAGCCGTGGCGTCCACTCTGTCGAACAACCCGGCCCATGTCGACGTACGAAAGTCCCAGTTCCCCGACCCATCGTGAATGGCGTACCCGCTCATGTCCGCGGTACTCATCTGCGCAAACCGCGGGATGCGCACACGGTCCCCACCGGCACAGAGGCCGGCGACCCTCATGGGAACCCGAATAGCGAAGCGCGTGGAGTCCGCAACAATGACGCCACCCGGTGCCACCGCTCTCGCCTCGGATGCTATGAGCTGAGTGATGCTGCGGAGGTTGTCCTGCACCTCGCCGCGCTCCGCGACCGAGGCGTAGAACGAGTTCTGTGCGAGAAACACCGAGGTGACGAGGCCAACGAGCAAGGTGGAGATCGTGAGGGCAATGATCGCCTCGACGAGGGTGAAGCCACGGCGGCCAGTTACCAGGGGAGTGGAACGTACGTGCTCCCTGAGAATGAGGGGCCCGGTGGCGTTCGGGGGCCAAGCGAAATATCGATCTGGCGCAGCAAGACACTCGGCTGCGAAATGGTTGTCGTGCAAACGAACTCCGTCCCTCTCAATTGTAGCGTATCGACCGTTACCCCTAAGGTAAGTGAGGCGTAGGGGACCACCTCCAGGCTGTCCAGCCTAGCTTGGCCAATGACGACGATCTCCGACCGGAGACCGGCCCTTTCCAAAAGCACTGAAAGGACGCCGGTCATCTGCACAACCGAAAGCACGCCGAGCGAAAACACAACCAGCGCTGCCAGCACCTCGATGAGCGTGAAGCCACCTTCGCGCCTTGGCGACCGAGTCACTGGAGCACAACCCGTGAAGCACCCATACTGTTGAACGACACCTGGTAGACGAAGCCTCCAGCGGCGAACTGGGCAAAGCCCAGTGAGCCTCCGGCTCCCGACAGGTCCGCGACTCCCTTGGCGTCGAATCCTACACTGTCTCCCGAGATCTGAAGGTCGATCGCATCCAGCTTCAGGTCGGAGGTATCGTCGAACGTTCGCACGATGACCTGATCACCCGTCGCCGTGCGTATTTCATACGACAGCCCGACCTCGTCGAACACCACGAACACCCACTCCCGGGACCGCACCGCAGAACTCCTGGCCAATGCGAGATCTCTTGCGAAGACCAGCGCCGCCCGTTGAGCGGTCGTGCGACCCAAATACCCGGAGAAAACTGCCAGCGCCGCGGTGAGCGTCACCAGCGCCAGAGTCATGGCAACCAGGATTTCCACCAGCGTCATCCCTCGGCGGGCCCCTACGGCCGCCCCGAGGCTCGTACGCGTTCGGTGTGGTCCCCGGCGTTCCACCCCCTTAAGCCTCCTCTCTTGAAAGATCTACTCGATTCACCAACCACTCAACCATTTTCTCGTACAGCCGTCTTCAGCCTAACGAGGGCGCTCTATCCGGGCCACCCATCCCGCTCTTATCTTACCACCCACTCGTTGCCGTCTTTCTTGGCGGCTCATCGTGATTTCTTGCCTGGGACATGTGACGATGGCGACTAGAGGGCGTGCAGCTGTGTGGTCGATCCTCGTGACGCTACTCCTGGCCACCCCCATGGGGGCCCAGCAGTTCCCAACGGACAATCCGGTCCTGAGAGCTATTTGGGTAGAGGGCACGGCGCATGGGCAAACGTGGTCGTTGGCCCAAACACTCATGGACTCGATCGGCCCACGGCTAACGGGAACTCGTGGCCAGGAGGCCGCCGCCGACTGGGTGATCGGCAAGTACACGGAGTGGGGGATCGAGGCCCGCAGTGAGACCTATGGCACGTGGCGAGGCTGGCGCAGGGGGATCACACACGTCGATCTGATGGAGCCACGGGTGCGGAGCCTAGAGGCCATGATGCTCGCCGGGAGCCCTGGTTCCAGCGGCATGAAGATGGGCGAAGCCGTCGTGCCGCCGGACTTCAGCAGCCCAGCCGACCTCGAGGCCTGGCTGACCCGGGTCGAGGGGAAGTTCGTGTTGCTTTCCGTGCCACAACCCACGTGCCGACCCGATGAGAACTGGGCGGAGTACGCCACGGACAATGGCACTGGGACGATCACCATGCTCGAGGCCATGCGGATTCTTTCCGAGGTTTACCCGCAGCCGAAGCGGACCATTATCGTGGGGCACTGGAACGGCGAAGAACAGGGCCTCAACGGATCCCGCTCTTTTGCCGCCGACCCCCCGAGGTCGTCGACGGATTGCAGGCGCTTTTCAACCAGGACAACGGGACCGGACGGGTGGTGAACATCTCGATGCAGGGCCTCACCGGGGCCGGAGCGTACTTCGCGGGCTGGCTCTCGCAGATCCCCTCCGAACTCAGCGAAGAGATCAGGCTCGACGTCCCAGGCAATCTCGGCGGCGGTGGCAGCGACTATGCGTCGTTCATCTGCGCGGGTGCACCCGCTTTCAGCCTCGGCTCTCTGAGGTGGAGGTACGGTACGTACACGTGGCACACCAACCGGGACACGTTCGACAAGGTGGTCATCGACGATCTGCGCAACAATGCGATATTGACCGCGATGCTGGTGTACTTGGCATCCGAGGAACCTGACCGGCTGCCGAGAGATCGGCGTACACGAGTCTTCGACGCCCGCTCAGGCCGGGAGTCGACTTGGCCGACGTGCAGGGACGGAGCGCGGAGCTTCCGCTGACCCCGAACGCGGTAGGCGCGAGATGATCAGCGTGGGGGGCCGCCACGGCGTGGCGTTATCAGCGCTTCTGCTGTTCTGCCATCCCGTGCTGGTCGCGGGGCAGGAGGCGGGGGGCCGGGACGTATCCGCCTTGATTGGCGGTCTCTACAAGGCCACCAGATTCGCCGGCGGCACACGCTCGATGGTGGGTGTGAAGGCGGCGGTGGTTTTTGCGGGCGGTATCGAAATCGGTGGCGTCGGCATCAAGGTGCTGGAGCCAGTGGACATTTCAGTCGGCTCCGGCGGATTCGTTGAGCTGCGCACCGGCTATGGTGGCATCACCTTCGCCAAGCGCGGGCTACTGGGCGGCCGGATCGGAGCCGGCTTTCTCTTGGGCGCGGGAAACGCAGAAATCCGTGCCCTACCTGTGGGGAATCAGTTGGGCTCGGACAACTTCATGGTGCTCGAGCCCGAGGTTACGCTGGAACTGCCTTCGTGGGGCGTGATCCACGGCGCCATCGGCGCGGGTTTTCGATTCGTGACCGGAGTGGACGATCTCCCGACTGTGAGGGCGGACGATCTGAAGGGGTTCACCGTAACTCTGGCCATAGTCGCCGGCGGTCCGTAACCGGTCTCAAAGTCCGCCGCTGGCCTAGGTGGCTTGCCCGTTCACCTTATGTGCCAACAATGTCACCTCCCGAACCGCAACTGACAGCCCGGACAGTGAAATGGGGTCGTCGTCTCGAATCTCGTTCAGCAGTGTGCTGAACCGCACCATCTCTTTGGAACGGGGCGACAGCACGGTGCCGGTTTGCGGTCCATCCCGACCCACATCCATCAGGACAGCCTGGGCGGCGAGCGCGTGATGGGCTCGGCTCAGGTCGTCGATCAGAACCTGGGAGGCCCGCTGGTCCCACCTATCCTCCCGAGCCGCCTCGGAAATCGAACGTCTCAGCCAAGGCATGCTGAACAAGTCCGACATGCGATAGTACGCCTTGCCCGCTTCGAGGGGCGACGCGCCGGTCTCACTCGCCACACGCAGCGTCTCGAGCAACTGATCGAGGAATCGGAGCGTGATGAGGTTACGGGCGAGATGCGGCTCCGCTCCGAGCTTCTCGATCTCCTTGACGCGAGCCTTGAAGACCCTGCGATCCTCGCCTGTCACGATGTCCGCGAAATCCTCGCGGAGAGCCATCAGCTTCTCGATATTCTCGTCGATGATGTCCGCCGTTTCCCGATCCGGGCCCACGTTCGCAAGCACCCATCGGGTCGTGCGGTCGAGCACGCGGGACAGGCCGAACAACCACCGATACGCCACGGCGCTGCCGAGCTCCTTCTCGACCGTGCCGAGTTGGCGCACCAGGGCGCGTTGGCCCGCGAGACGCGCGCCAACCAGCCAGGCCCGTGCGACCTCCGCGGGCGTCTTCCCGGTGTCCCGCACTAGCCGATTCACGAACGTGGCGCCCATGAGATCGACCAGGTCGTTCGTGAGTTGGCTACAGATGATTTCCCGACGCAGCCGGTGGCCGGCCAATGGCTTCTCGCCGGCCTCCTTCGTGGCGGTCGGTGGAAAATACCCTCTCAGGTAGCTCTCCGTTGCGGGGTCGTCAGGGAGCCCGCTCTTCAGAAGGCTGCCCATGAGGCTGAGTTTCGCGTACGCCAACAGCACGCACAGTTCCGGGCGAGAGAGGGCTTTGCCCTTGGACTCGTAGCGGTCGCACAGCACTTCCCATGTTGGCAGGTTCTCGGCGGCGCGATCGAAGCCACCCTCCCGCTCCAGCGCGGACATCAGGTCCCGGAAATCCTCGAGGCCCTCCGGAGCACGCGCCTCGTCGAGCGAGATGGCGAGGCTTTGCGATTCGTTGTCACGCAGGACGAGGTTCGCCACCGCCTCGGTCACTTCTTGCAGTAGGCCGTTGCGCTCCTCCTGCGACATGGTGCCGGCAGCCACCGCTGGGTTCAGCAAGATCTTGAGGTTGACCTCGCGATCGGAAAGATCCACGCCGCCCGAGTTGTCCAGAGCGTCCGTGTTGATCTTCCCACCGTTGAGGGCAAACTCGATCCGAGCCCGCTGCGTGAAGCCCAGGTTCCCTCCCTCGCCAACAACCGCACTCCGTAACTCATCGGCATTTACTCGTACGGCGTCATTGGTTGAATCACCCGCATCGGCATGGCTCTCCGAAGACGCTTTCACATAGGTGCCGATCCCACCGTTCCAAAGCAACTCGACAGGGGCACGGAGAACCACCCGGATGAGAGACTCCCCGTCGAGCGTTCCGGTGTCGTCGGGCACGCCCAGAGCGGCCCGTGCCTCAGGGGAGAGGTCAACCTCTTTCGAACCTCGTGGCAGAATGACTCCACCCTTGCTCAACAGGCTCTCGTCGTAGTCCTCCCAACTGGATCGTCCCAACTCGAAGATCCTCTTGCGCTCCTCGAACGAGGCTTCGGAATCCGGATCGGGGTCGATGAACACATGCCTATGGTCGAAGGCGGCGATCAGCCTCGTATGCGGAGACAGCAGCATGCCGTTCCCGAATACATCGCCGCTCATATCACCGATCCCGACCGTGGTGAACGGCTCCGACTGAATGTCCTTGCCTATTTCCCTGAAATGGCGCTTCACGCACTCCCATGCGCCCCCCGCCGTAATCCCGACCACTTTGTGGTCATACCCCTGCGATCCGCCAGACGCGAAAGCGTCGTCGAGCCAGAACCCGTACTCGGCGGCGACTCCGTTGGCCACGTCGGAATACTTGGCCGTCCCCTTGTCGGCCGCGACCACCAGATAGGGATCGGGATCGTCCCAGCACACCACGTCTTGCGGCGGCACGGTCCCGCCCTCCTCCAGGTTGTCCGTGAGGTCGAGGAGTCCACGCATCAGAGTCTGGTATTGACCCTTTGCCTCCTCGGCCATCTCCTCACTGCTTGCCAACGCCCTCAGCGTCACAAACCCGCCCTTCGAGCCCGCAGGCACAATGACGGAGTTCTTTACCATCTGTGTGTTCACCAACCCCAAGATCTCGGTGCGGAAGTCGTCCGGCCGGTCGCTGTAGCGAATGCCACCGCGGGCCACCTTGGCGCCACGGAGGTGGACTCCTTCCATGCGCGACGACCGAACCCACACCTCATAGAGCAAGCGGGTCTTGGCGATGTCCTTGAACTCCTTGCACGCGAACTTGAACGACGTGTACGGAACCCCACCCGAACGCCGCGTGGGACTTCGGCCACCGTGTCGGAAGTAGTTCGTGCGGACTGTGGCGGAAATCAACCTGGCCAGGCGCCTCAAGACGCGGTCGTCCGCGAGCAGTGTCACTCCGCTCATGAGATGCCCCAGGAACGCCTCGAGATCTTCGACCGCCTGGCGGCGATCATCCAACTTCACGGGGCCCTGAGGGTCGAACTTCGATTCGAAGATGTCGAACAACACGCGCGCGATATTCGGGTATCCGACAAGCGCTGCCGGCAACGACTGGCGGGACGGGACCACGCCCAATTGGAACGCGTAGGAGGCGTAGCCCCTCAGGACTTCGACCTCCCGCCACGAAAGCCCAGCCAGCAGGACGAGTGCATTGAAACTGTCATTCGTGGCATCGCCCGTCCGCACGGCCAACAGCACCTCGGCCAGGAGACGCCCATGGTCGTCTATGGTGAGAGGCTCGCCCGAGGAGTCCTGCACCGTGAAGGAATAGATGATAGCGTCTGGAGTGCCCGAGCCGTGGAGTTCCCACGGGTTCACCTCGATCACACGCAGTCCAGCGTTCTCCAGAATCGGCATGAAGTCCGAGAGGATCAGCCGTTCACCCCGGAGATAGAGCTTCAACCGCGCGATCTTTTCACCATCGGCGAGTTCGGCGTCCGCTTCGGGACCGGTGAAAGCGATCGACTCCATGCGCTCGTCAGCTTGCATCGCCTCCAACTGGAGGATGTCCTTGACCGCGGTCTCCGGATCGGTAGCCGCCTGGTATTCGGGGCTGAATCCATCCGAGTACCGCCGAGCGAGGCGCCGGGCTTCGTCCGGCGGCCGCACCTTCTCCAACCCCGACCGTACGCGATCCGTCCACGTACGGATGATCTCCCGGATGATCGCCTCGATCTCCGTCGGGTCGATCTCGGCGAGTAGATCCGGAGACGACGCCAGGAAGAAGTGCAGCCGGGCCTGATCACCCTCACCCATCGCGAGTCGATAGTTCAAGACCTCGCCCTGGAGGCGCACAACGAGGGCCTCCTCGATCCTTTTTCGAACATCGCCCGAGAACTTCTCCTCAGGCAGGATCACCATGGTCGAAACACCGCGGTGGAGTGGGTCCTCGCGCAAAGTGACGCGAATCTCGTCGGTGTTGTACGACGTCAGGATGGTCTGGACGTCCGAGCCGATCTCTTCGAGCGACGTGAGGAATAACTCCTCCTTCGGCATCGAATTGAAGATCGTGTTGATCTCTTTGTAGTCGTGCGATCCTTCAGCGACACCCGAATTCTGCAGGATCTGCTGAAGTTTGAGGCGGAGGATGGGGATGTGGTCCGCCTGTTCGGAGTATGCTTTGGAGGTAAAGAGGCCCATGAACCGGTGCTCACCAGTGACCTCTCCATCCGGTGAGAGCTTCTTCACACCGATGTAGTCCATGCGCGCAAGACGGTGCACCGTGGCCGGAGCATTCGTCTTACTGATGATGAGCATGGGGCCACTCTCAACGAGGTCCCGCAACCACTGGTCGAGGTCGACTAGGCGAACCGGCTCGGCGAACGACGACTCGGCCTCGTTGCGGAGAATGCCGAGGCCCGAGCCCGGCTCGACCACGATGGCACGCGCGCCGTCTTCGAGGTCCGCAAGGTCGTAGCCGCGATAGCCGAGGAAAACGAACGCACCGTCCCGAAGCCAGCGGAGGAAGGACTGGATCTCCTCTATTTCTTCCTTGCGGCCCGGAAGATCGCGAAGTCGCTCGGCCAACTCGGCGACACAGTTGTTGACCGCGTCCACCATGGGGTGGAAGTCGTTGGTCGCTCGCACCACGTCCTGTAGCCGACGGACCGTCTCGTTGCGCAGGAAGTCGAGGTGTTCGGGGTCCGTCACTCGGGCGATCTCACAGTGGATCAAAGACTCCTGATCCTCGCCGTTTTGAGACGGGCGCACCCCGACCACATCACCGTCTTCATTGCGCTCCACATGGATGACCGGATAAACGAGGTGCTCGATCGTGGCGTCCTGGCTATGCAGAAACTCTCGAAGCGAGTCGACGATGAACGGACGCTCCGAAATGTTGGTGCGGATCACCGTGACCGGCCCGTACCACCCCTCGTTGTCCACGTCGGGGTTGAAGACCTCGACGTCGACGCGACCCGGGGAGCTGCGCTGAAGGAACTTGAACGCGCCAAGCACCATCCGGGCCAGCGCGTCGGTGCTGCGCTGGTGCAGGAAATCGGTGGGAGCCTTGGAGAGAAACAATTCCGAAAACTCCACCACGATCTCGGCCTGCTCGGGAGCGACCTGACGCTCGAGTTGTCGACAAACAGCGTCGATAGTGGGGGATTCATCCCGGAGGCGGCCGGTGGCCGCGTCGGTGGTGTCGCTCATCGGGGGGTTTGCCGTGCCTTCAAATCAGCGAAGACATCCAAGCGAGAGTGCCAAGTGCCTAAACAGCGGGTCCGGAGCCCGCCGGGCTAAAAGATAGCCATGGGCCGTGAGGGCCTCAAGGATGAAAAGAACAGACACCTTTGCCCTCGCTCCTGATGTTGACCACGATACGTCGGAAGCCGAGCGCGGCCAGATGCTCCCGAACGGGCTCGTCCGGAAACGCCCCACACGACGTCTCGAGCACGGCCGGCGGAAAAAACCACACCGTTACCGCGCTGGCGCCCCGCGCCTCCACGACGATCCCATCCCGTTCGAATTGCCGCGCCAACTCGCCCACATAGGCCTCTCGTGCGGCCTCCCTGGTATCGCTGTCCATATCGTCGCTCGGGTCGGGCGGTCCGAGAACGGCGCTCACAACGGTCAGGGCACTAAGCCCTCCCGCAAGCAACGCCCCAGTGGCGGAGAACGCAGTGTACCGTACCAGGGCCGCCGCGACACCAGCGCCGAGCATCAACACGAGGCCGAGAGTGAACTGGACGTCGAAGGAGACCAGGGGTCCGCCCGTGAGCAGCCCGATGAGAAAAAAGAGGTCGGCAACGTTCTTCTTGCGACTGATCCCGCGCCGGCGGCCTTGGCCGACGGCGAGAGGATGCGGTTCGGCCGCCTCGGCGCCGGGATCGTCCATACTCCCGGCACACCACGGGCACGCGTCCCATTGAGGTGGGAGCATCATCCCACACTCCGGACATAAGCGGTTGCTGTCGCTGACGGCGTCGGAAGGCATCGACGACAATGGTAGGCTCGGGGAGAGCCTTCGTCCAAGTCTCCCACCATCGGTGCCGACCGATGCCCGTCTCTCCATCGTGAACGCCCCGACGCCTCTGGCCGCTCTACGTCCCCACCGAGTAGCTTAGTTCGATGCGCATCCTACATACCGCAGACGTCCATTTGGATGCGGCTTTCACCAGTCATTCCGACGCGTTGCGGCGAAAGCTCAGGGACGCGTCTCGTACCGCATTCACTCGGCTCGTGGACCACGCACTGTCGGAGTCGGTCGACGCACTGGTCATCGCCGGCGATCTATTCGACGGCGATCGCCTCTCTTTCCAGACCGAGCGCATGTTGCTCGGCGAACTCGGACGCCTGACAGCGGCCGGGATCCCAGTGGTCTACGCGACCGGCAACCACGACCCGGGCCGCACCGGGCGCCGGGCTATGGAACTGCGGTGGCCCGACGGCGTGCATGTGGCCCGTGACCGCGAGCCTGTGACGCTCCCAGTGCAGAACGCGGCTGGTGACGAAATCGGCCACATCGTAGCCGTCGGGCATGGCGGACCACGAGAGTCGGACGACCTATCAATGTTGTTCCCTACACCCACCGGGGAAACGCCGCGAGTGGCTACACTGCACACGCAGGTCAACGACGCCGGCGGATGGCAGGAACACGACGCATATGCCCCCTCACAGCTGAAGTCACTCAAAACAGCGGGCTACGACTATTGGGCATTGGGACATGTCCACCGGCGTCAGAAATTGAGTAGCACCCCATCGATCCACTATCCGGGCAACCTTCAAGGCCGGAATCCGTCCGAGAGCGGAGCCAAGGGAGCCCTGCTCGCCGATGTGAGGAGGGGGGCCGCGGCGGCTGTGCGCTTCGTCAGCCTGGCCCCGATTCGGTGGGAGGACCTCCCGGTGCCGAAGCTCAGGGAGGCGGCCACCCTCGACGACCTGGTCCACCAGGTCCTCGACGCCTGGGAGGCGGCACGGGAAGATGACGGCGGCGACCCCGGTACTGGGTGGATCGTCCGAGTCGACCTTCGGGGAGCCACTCCTCTTTGGCAGGAGCTACGGCGAGAGGAGAATCAGGAGCACCTGCGGAGCGAACTGGAGATGCTTCTTCGCGTGCTTCACGTCTCCCTACGCGTCGGCGAAGTCCACCGTCCCGTCGACCTCGCGGAGCATCTGCTGCGCACGGACGTGCTGGGCGAAGCCCTACGTTTGGCCCAATCGATACGAGAGAGCCCTGGAAGAGAGCTTCCTTTCGAGCCCGGGGAACTCATCGGTATCGGCAACTCGGACACCCCGGAAGACTACGTGCGAGATCTGCTGGACGGCATCGAAGAGGAGATCCTGGCACGGATGCTAGAGGGTCCTGGGCAGAACCAATGAAGGTAGAGCGCGTGCGATGCGGTGCCTTCGGTTCCCTGAACGACTTCGATACGGGGAGTGATGCACTCCCAGGCCTTGTCGTAGTAGTCGGACCGAACGAGGCAGGCAAGAGCACGTTCTTCGAGGTGCTCGTGTCCCTCCTATACGGATTCCGCCCCACCTCTCGGGAAATACATCCCTTCGCCCCGAGGACAGGTGGCGAAATCGACATCGAGGCGTGCTTGACGCTCGACGGGGGCCAAGCGTGGCATGTCCACCGGAGGCTACTCGCGGCACCTCGGGGGCACCTTGACCGAAACGGTGATCAGGAGGATCTCAAGAATCGCCCCCTCCCCGCCATCACCCATGTCGACCGGCAGGTCTTCAGGCACGTCTACGCTATCACGTTGGCGGAGTTGGCAGCTCTCGAGACGGAGACCTGGAACCAGATTCAAGACAGGCTCATCGGGGCTATGGGTGCGCGGGACCTTGTTCCACTTCGCAAGGCCGTCGAGTCCTTGGAGCAGGACGCGGGAGCACTCTGGCGCCCGACGCGCCATGGAAATCAGCGAATCCGTGAGGTTGACGCCCGCGTGCTCGAGAATCTTTCCCGTAGGCAGGACGCGCTCGATCGCGACCTGGAGCTTCGCAGGCTCACCCACGAGGCCGCCACCGCGACTACCGACCTCAAGGCGGCGAGAGAGCGTCGTGAGCACCGCAGACTGGCACTCGAGAACGCCCGCAGGCTTCAACCCATTCGGTCGCACGTCAAGCGCGTCCAAGAACTCGAAAAACGTGGGGGCCCGCCCGAGGACCTCGACGGCCTGCCCTCGGCCCCCGGGGAGCGACTCGCGGAATCGCGAAGAGCATGCGAGGAACTCGAGGCGCGCCTCGCCACGTTGAAGCAGGACCGCATCCCTCCCCAGGCGCTGGTCGATGCGTACGGCGAGGTGCACCGAGGTATCGTCGGCATGCGAGACGATGTGACGCGAGTGGTGGCCGCGGCCACCGCGATGGAGGCGGAGTGGCTTCGCTTGGGTGCCCTCGAGCAAGAGATCCAAGACCTCGAGCGCCGGCGGCAACCGCTCGCTCGGGAACTCATGACCGTTCCCGCATCGCAACTCGATGCGGAGAGGCTGCGCGGCCTGCGCACCGCCGAGTTGAGAGACCGCATACGAGCCTTTGGTCGCGCCCGGGAAGAGCGCGAGCACCTCCAGGCCCGCATCGCGGCAAGCGCGCGGAGTCGACAATCATCAACGGCCCTCGCCGGCGTCGTCGTAGGCTTGGTCGGCGGGCTCGGACTGGTCGCGTGGGGCTCGTTCTCGGACCAGGGCACCCTGGTGGTCGCGGGCGCAGCGCTGGTCAGCGCAGCCCTGGGTGTCGCGGGGCACTGGTGGTGGATGAGAAGGACCGGTCGACGGGCAGCGACCGGTAAGCGAGAAGGCGGCCCCTCCACCGACGCGGAGCATCGAGAGCGCGAGGCCCTGGACGCGATCCAAACCCTTCTCGCCGATCTTCCAATGCATGAGGAGATCTTGCGAGATCCGACGACAGATGTCGCTTCATCGTTGGTCCGTCTCCAGGAGCTCACCGGTGATCTCACGGCCCGGCAGGAGAGCATCGACGAAATCCGATCCCGCATGACAGCCCTCCAAGTGGAGGCGAGAGAGTTGGGAGGTCGCCTCGGTGTGGTTCTTCCTCCTGATTCCACTGGGGCCGGTCAAGCCTTGAGCCGAGCCCTTCGTGAAGCCGACGACTCCCGACGGGATGCGGAGGCGGGGGAGGGGGAACTGGAACGGTTGGATCGAGAGCGCCTCCGCTGGACAGCCGATCTCGAGGATGCGCGCCAGCGGCTCGGTGCACTCGAGGGAAGCCTGAGAAAGCTGTCCGGCGGTGATCTCGCCGCTGGCTTGAAGGAGGCAGAGATCCGCATCGATGCCAGGAACCGAGCCACACAGGCCATGGACGAGTTGCGACGGACCCATCCGGACCTCGACGACGTGCTGGTACGTATCCGCCAGGCCGAGGAATCCGGTGAAGACTGGACACTCGATTCGGACGCGTTGGTCGAGGCCGCCACAGAGTTGGAGGAACTGACGCACCGCATCGAGGAACTCGGCAAGCACCTCGTTGCGCTCGAGCACGAGGTCGCCGACCTGGAGCGCCAACCCACGATCGACCAGGTTGACGGAGAGGGGGTCGCCCTTCAGGAGGAGTTGGATTGGCTGCGCCGGACCCGTGACCGAAAGGTCCTCCTCGCTCGGATCCTCCGGGAAGCAGACCGCGTGTTCAGGGAGGAGCATCAGCCGGACGTTCTACGTAGGGCCGGTGACTACCTCGAGCACATCACCGGTGGGCGTTACGTCCGTCTCAGCGGGGGTGAGGCGGACATGGGGGCGGAGTTCCAGCTTCACGGGCCCGATCTCGCGGAGCCGATGACCGTCGATGAAACCACATCGACCGGAACGCGCGAGCAAGTGTATCTGGCGTTACGACTCGCAATCGTGGACCACCTCGACCGGGATCAAGAGCGCTTGCCCCTCCTCCTCGATGAGGTGTTCGTAAACTGGGACGAAGCACGCAGGACCCGAGGCCTCGACCTCGTAGTGGAGGTTGCCCGCACCAGGCAGGTCTTTCTTTGCACGTGCCACGAGGAATGGGCAGCCGAGCTCAAGACCCGAGGCGCGCGCCTGGTCCACCTCTAAGATCCGGATGATAAACGTGGAACCGACCTACCGGCTACCGATTCATGTCGAGGTGCACGGCCGCGGCCGCCCGATCCTCTTGATCCACGGCTTCGCGGGAAGTGCCTTTTCGTGGAGATACTGGGTTCCGGACCTGGCGCAAGACCACCGCGTCGTCCTAGTAGACCTCAAAGGACATGGGTCGGCTCCCGCCCCGAGGGATGGGCAATATTCTCCCGAGGATCAGGCGGATCTGGTGTACCGCCATCTCGTGCACGAGGATCTTTCCGACGTGACGCTCGTGGGGCATTCCATGGGCGGTGCGATCGCACTGCTCGTCGCACTGCGCTGCATTGACGAAGGGGAAGGGCGGGTGAGCCGGATGGCCTTGGTCGCCGGCGCGGCCTTCCCCCAGCCGCTTCCGCCCTTCATCAAGATGGCGCGCGGGCCGGTTGGCCGGATGATCATGAGATTCCTTCCGAAACGGAGACTCGTGCGAAAAGTTCTTCGCTCTATCGTGCATGACCGGGCAGGAATCTCCGAGAGCCAGGTCTTGGGTTACTCCGAGCCTCTCCGCAGCCGGGCCCACCAGATCGCGATTCTGGAGACGGCGGCGCAACTGGTGCCCGCGGACCCGGAGGCGGTCACGGCGCGCTTCCCGGAAATCCGCCAACCGACCCTGCTCTTGTGGGGCGAACATGACCACGTGGTTCCGCTGTGGGTCGGCGAACGACTTGCCGAAGTGCTCCCCCACGCCACACTCCACGTGCTCGAGGAGTGCGGGCACCTTCCGCCGGAAGAAAAACCGTCGGAGTCTTTGGAGGCGTTCAGGAGGTTCCTCCAGAAAGACCCGGCAACAGACCCCATGGCCGGACCTGATTTCTAGGCCGACTCTTCTTCGTCGATGTCGGCCGACCAGGTGACGTCCACCGCGCCTACCAGACTCTGGGCCGTGGGACATCTCTCGACGTGGGTCGACAGAGCCCGATTAACCTTCTCGCGGCTCCCAGCGGGGATCTGAATCGTGTAGTGCACGTGGATTCGCGTGAGCACGGGAATTTTGCCCTGCATCTCGTTGAATCCCTCAGCCCTAGCCCTTATTTGCTCGGTTCCCAGTTTGACCTCGCGCACCTCCAGTGCGCCATTGAGTGTACCGAGTAGTCAGCCGGCCGCAGCGGCCACGACGTAGTCCACCGGAAGAGGTAGGTCCGGCTCGGACTCGAGGCCGTAGTGGGCTTTTACGGGTCCGTGAACGCCGAACTCCAAGGCCGTGCCGTCCTCCAACAAGGCGCGCCGGTGCACGCCAGTGAGCTTCCCCACTTCGGCGCGGGCAACATAAAACGGCTCGTCCATTCAATCCTCCAAAGTTTCGCTCTCGTGTTCGAAGCCCGGGCACTCGGCAACGGGCAGCGAAGGGTACTTCACGAACTGGCTGTCGGTTAGCGAGCGTTCGCAAAGGTAATATCGTGACCCGCGCTGGTTTTCCACCACCCTCACGTGAGCACAGACGCTGCAGAGCCCTACTCCCGGGTCGGCCCAGCGGCTCATGGCTTCACCCCCAAGAACGCTGCTTGCCGCTGCGGATCACCAGCGCGGTGTGAGAAGAACGGGGATCCGTCGCATCGAGTGCAGTGCCCCGAAACGCTGATCCGGTCTCTGCCCACATCCGCCCTTACTGCCCGTGCTACCAGGGCCGTACGTAGATCAAGATCACCTCGCTCCCCGGGTGCGGCGAGGTGGAGTGCCTCGAACACCTCGGAGCCCACTTCGTAGCAGGACCCACAGATAGCAGGGCCCAGATGCATATGGACGTCACCGGTCCGGCTGGCCATCTGCTGGCAAAGGACCTGCAGCCCTCTCTCCAGGATTCCAGCCGCCACGCCCCGCCAACCCGCGTGCAGAAGCGCCACGGCCCTCCGCGACGGATCGACCAGGAATACGGGAACGCAATCCGCCACAGCGATCGCCATCAGCACGCCCGGAGTCCGCGAAGCGTGCCCATCGCTTGGCGGCACAACAGCGAAGCCGGGCGGTCCCTCGCTGTGGACGTGCACGTTGCAGCCGTGTGGTTGGCGCGAGTGAACCACCCTATGGAATCCCGAGGCGGCGGCCACACCATCCCAACGCTCCCTGACCCCCGCCGACTCGTGATCACCGAACAGCGCGAGATCGAATGGTTCGTTCGGTGGCCCGGCGCCCGAGGTGCCCTGCAACAACCATGGGAATCCATCAGCCCATGCTGGGTGGATGAACAACGGGACGTCCCCGACGATCAACTCGTCGAAGACAGTCTCGACGGAGGATTTGGAGCGGGTCGGCATGCCGGAATCCTAACCGAGCACGATGACCCTGCAAGAGTCGTCGGGGGTCCGACAGCAGTGCTTTAGCGGGTGATCTTGAATCCGGCGAGAAGCGTCCGAGGCAGGCCAGGGCGCAAGCCCGCCGGCCGTCTCGCCACGCCATACCTCCGGTTGGTGACATTCTGGAGCGCCGCGTAGGCAGTGCCCAGCCCCGCGAGTCGGTATTCGCCGGACAGGTTGAACACGAGGAAGGAGTCCGTCGAGGACTCATCCAGAATGGGACCCTGCCCGGCCTTCGTGCGCATGGCGCCGGACGCCACCGCAGAGACCGACACGCCCCAGACGGGACTCTCCACGCCGAAACTTCCAGACCACTGATGCTCCGGCAAGTACGGAAGTCGGTCTCCCTTCTGCACCGCCCCCCAGGGCTCGAAATTGCTCTCGAAAGCGGTCTTGAACTCTGCACGCGTGTAGGTATAGGAGATGCGCAGTGGCAGCCGGTACCCGGGGCGCCCCCCCCACGCGAGGTCGTAATCAGCGGCGGCCTCGAGTCCGACCACCCCAACCGCACCGCCGTTGAAGGTGTCACCGCTACCATCCTCGGAGTTGGCCAGCGTGGCACGTCCCAGGATGTTGGAGTAGTCGCCCACGAATCCGGTGGCCTGCGCCGCCAGGCCACGGTCCCTGTAGCGCGCGCCCACCTCGTAGTTCCAGCTCTCCTCCGCTTTGGCACCCGTAGCACCCGGTCCCGGAGGTCCGAAGCCCTTGTGCACACCCCCGAATACGTACGCGCCGTCGCCCGCTTGGTAGGAAAAACCGACGCCGGGAATCAGCACATCGACCTGATTCTTGCGGACCCTCGTCGGGGTCGCGCGGGTGGGATCGTCACCTGCGAAATCGGTGCGCACCATGTCAATGCTCTCGAACCGGAGGCCCGGAACGAGCACCAGCCGACCCAGGTCGATCTCGTCCTGGAGGTATAGGGCAATCGCGTTGGCGGTGCTCACGCGGTTCGACTGACTACCCGGCGCGCCCGCACTCGTCTGGACCATGGCGCCGGAGTTCATCCGGAAGCCGTCCTCCCACTGGAACCGGTCCTCCTGATCCTGGTGGAAGCGGACGCCCAACTCCAAGTCGTGGCCCACGTCTTCGAGCCTGAGGCCCGCCGTCCATTGGATGCCCTGACCGAAATACTCCCTGTTGTTGGCCCGGATCTTCAGGTCGTCGGCATCGGATGAGGCGCCCTTGAGAATCGCGAGAGCCTCGGCGTTCGTGGCTGGGGCCGCCAACACCGAGTTGATCCCCGTGCCTCGGACGCTCTGGAGCTTGTACCAGTTCCGCGAAAAGTCATTGCGGTACAGCGTCGTTGTAAGGTCGAGCCTGCCACGGGCGAGGAAATGCCGCACCTGGACCTGGGAGTGGCCGGCTTTCAACACGTCGAACTGGGAGGCCGCATAGCGCCGGAACGGATTCAGCGCAAAATCGGTGTCGGTAAGACCCAAATAGGTCTCGTTGGAGACCTCGTCCGTGAAGCCCACTTTGAGCTCGACCTGCTGATACGTGGTCGCTTCACGGTCGGTGTTGATTCGGAACTTGCCGACGAAATCCTCGACATCGAATCCCGTCGGGGCGCCATTCGTCAATCGCTTGAAACCATCGGTCTCGATTCGGTAGCCCTCGACCATCCATCCAAAGTGATCCGAAGAACTGCCCACGCGGGCTTGGGTCTTCAGCGTGCCATTCTCTCCCCCGGCGGCGTCGATCGTCCAGGTGAGTTTCTCTGGAATGGACGACGACACCAGGTTGATGGCGCCCCCGATCGTGCGCGGACCATACTTCACCTGGCTGGAGCCCTTGCGGACCTCAACAGCTTCCATTCGCCCGGCCACCGGAAAGTAATAAGCGGCAGGCGCGGCGTAGGGCGCCGGCGCGATCAGCACGCCATCCTCCATCAATGTGATCTTGGAACTTCGCTCCACGCCCGTTCCTCGAAGTCCGATGTTGGGTCGAAGGCCGAAACCATCCTCCTCCTGTACGTTGACGCCGGGGATCCTCCGGAGCATCTCGTGCACGTTGTCGTAAACGAACTCCGGCGCTTCCAGCGCCTTCCGGTCAAGAATGTGCGCCGCGCCGGGCAGCTCATCCGCGTCCAGTGGGTCACCCAGCATCCGAGTACGCTCCAGCAACACGTGCAGGGCATCGAGCGCGATGGGCCCGGAGCCCATGCGCACATTGACGACGGCCGGCCCGCCCGCCACCACCGTCACGGTCTGCGTCATGGTACTGAACCCGAGGCGGGTAAACCGAAGAGAAATCGTGCCGAGGGGTACGTTGTCCAGTCGATAGCGTCCGGTGTCGTCCGTCAGCCCCCCGCGGGAGCTCCCGACCACCTGGACCGTGGTCCCGGAGAGCGGGGATCCATCGTCCGCTGCAGCCACAGTACCGACCACCCGACCACTCGTACCCTGACCCGAAGCCGGGGGAACGACGAGTACCCCGAGAGACAGCACCATCAGCCTGGCAAAAAGGCGAGTCTGGTTCATATTGACTTTGTTCGGCTTTTTCCCGATGGGGAACCGGGTTCCGCTTACCGTGCCCTCTTGGAGTGAGAGAGCGTCTGCCGGATGTGTGTAATGTTGAGAACGATTCTCAACCGCACTTTCAAAGTAAGATATCCGCACCCCGAGGTCAACGCTCGAGCGTACGTGGGCAGACACACTCGATTCCTCGGCGGTATTGAGTAGGTTAGGGGCTATGGGACGCACGCTCTTCGACAGCCAAAACGCCGGTTACGTACAGGCATTGTACGAGGAGTACGCACGGAATCCTGACGCCGTCCCGGATGAGTGGCGAGCGTTCTTCGAGGCAGGCTCCGAGGTGACTTCGGCCGCTGGCCTGCTACCGCCCGATGGTCTGCGGACCGACGACGGAGAGCCCGCCCCGAGTCACGACGCCGGCGGAGGGGCGTTACTTCCGCGCACGCAGGAAACCCCTCCCAACGCGGTCCGGTCAGAGAGAGCCGGCATGGGACCGGAGAACGTACAGGGCCTTCTCCCGCTGGTCGCCCAAGCCACCTCGTTCATCCAAGCATTCCGCGATCACGGACACATGTTGTCGCAGATCGACCCGCTCGGCGCCGCCCCGCCGGGCCACCCGCAGCTCGACCCGTCGTTCTTCGGAACCAGCATGGAGGAGCTCGAGCGGCTTCCGGCTTCGGTGGTCATGGAGGGAGACACCGACGAGACGATCGCCGCGGCCCTCCTTCGCCTTCAGAACGCCTATTGCGGTCCTATCGGGTACGAATTCGAGCACCTCGAAGATCCGGCACGTGTGCGATGGCTGTGGAGCCAGGTGGAATCGGGCAAACATACCCGGCCGATTCCCTCCGAGGAGAGACTTCGGCTCTTGCAGCGTCTCACGGAAGTCGAGGGCCTCGAGCAGTTCCTCCACAAGACGTACCTCGGACAAAAGCGATTTTCGATCGAAGGCACAGACATGCTCGTGCCCATGCTCGACCTCGCCCTCGACGAAGCCGCGAACTCCGGCGGCCGGTGCCTGGTGATCGGGATGTCGCACCGTGGCCGACTAAACGTGTTGGCGCACGTCATCGGGGTGGGCTACCGAGAGGTGCTCACCGAGTTCGAGGGAGTCAGCGCCAAGGGCGCCTTCACCGTCGAAGGCACCGGAGACGTGAAATACCACCACGGAGCAGCGGGAGAGCACGCCGTGACCGGAGGTGGATCAATCGAAGTGATCCTCGCGCCGAACCCCAGCCACCTCGAATTCGTGAATCCGGTAATCCAAGGCATGGCGCGTGTCAGGCAATTCCAGGACACGACTCAGGACGCGCCACAGCATACATCGAGTATCGTCCCACTTCTCATTCACGGAGACGCAGCGTTCGCGGGCGAAGGCGTGGTCGCCGAGACGCTCAACATCGGGCGCCTGTCGGGATACACCACTGGAGGCACCGTCCATATCATCGTCAACAACCAGATCGGCTTCACGACGCTCCCGGAGGCAGGCAGGTCCACCCGCTACTCGAGTGACCTGGCAAAGGGTTTCTCGTTCCCGATCATTCACGTGAATGCGGACGAGCCGGAAGCCTGTCTGGCGGCGGTAAGGCTCGCGATGGCCTACCGGGCCCAATACCACGACGACGTGGTGATCGACTTGGTCGGCTACCGGCGCTACGGACACAATGAAGGCGATGAGCCCGCCTACACCCAACCGGCCACCTACGCCGATATAGCATCCCACGCCACCGTCCGCGCACTTTTCGCGGAACGACTAACTCGAGATGGCATCGCGTCGGAGGCGGAGGTCGCCGCCATGCAGGAGCAGGTGCGCGAGCTCCTCCGCCACGGCCAGGACGCAATCCGCGAGGCGGGTGCGGAGGAGGGGAACAAGGCGTTCGTCGATGCCAATATCGCACCGCCGTCCGACCCGGATACGGCGGTCGATCTCGAGCGGCTGAGGGCGGCGAACTCGGCGTCACTGGCATGGCCGGAGAGCTTCACGATCCACCCCAAGCTCGAGCGCCAACTCGCCAAACGGGGAGAGAGTCTGGAATTGGACACCCCAGTCGACTGGGCCCACGCCGAGGCTCTGGCCTTCGGGTCGCTGCTCGCGGAGGGAGTGCCTGTCCGCCTCACAGGCCAGGACTCCGAGCGGGGGACGTTCAGTCACCGCCATCTGGTGCTCCACGACGCAAAGACGGGCGAGGAGTTCGTCCCGCTCGCGAGGTACGGGAAGGCGCGGTTCGAGGTCTACAACTCGCCGTTATCCGAGATGGCCATAGTCGGATTCGAGTACGGCTACAGCGTGGGAGCCGGTCCGGACCTGGTTTTGTGGGAGGCACAGTTCGGCGACTTCGCGAACGCGGCCCAGGTCTCCATCGACCAGTTCGTTTCGTCGGGGTGGGAGAAGTGGGGCCAACACTCCTCGCTCGTGATGCTGCTCCCGCACGGGTATGAGGGACAGGGCCCGGAACACTCGAGCGCCCGGCTCGAGCGTTTCTTGCAGCTTTGCGCCGAGGGCAACATGCGCGTCGTGTATCCCACTACTTCCGCACAGTTCTTCCACCTCTTGAGACGTCAGGCCATGGCTCGCCCCGAGCGCCCGCTGGTCGTCATGTCGCCCAAGAGCCTGCTACGGCACCCAAAGGCTGCCTCGACCGTGGCCGAGCTGACGGATGGCGGCTTTCGACTCGTCATCGACGATCCGACCGTGGCGGACCCCGACACGGTCAGGCGGGCCCTCGTCTGCACCGGCAAGATCTACTACGACTTGCTGACGAGCGACCAACGTGGTGACACGAACTCGATCGCGACCATCCGCGTCGAAGAGCTGTATCCCTTCCCCGGAGATGCGATCAAGACCGTGCTGGGCCGGTATTCGTCGCTGGAAGAGGTCGTCTGGGTGCAGGAGGAGCCCCGGAACATGGGGGCGTTGTCCTTCGTCGGACCCCAGCTCCGTGCGGCCGTGCCCCGGAGCATTCGCCTGAAGCACGTCGCGCGCCCCGACCGGGCGAGCCCGGCCGAAGGAAAGCACATCGATCATGTCGTGGAGCAGGCCCGCGTGATCCGCGATGCGCTCACCTTCGAGTAATCCAGAGGGATCGAATCGATGCGCCTACCCTTCGACCTCGAGCGGCCCCTGGTCTTCTTCGACCTGGAAACCACAGGACTCAGCGTCGCGGAGGACCGGATCATCGAACTGGCGATCATTAGGCTCTCCCCCCAAGGGGACGTGCTGGAGCGCGTGCGTCGTTTCAATCCGGGCATTCCGATCCCGGCAGGGGCATCGGAGGTGCACGGCATTTTCGACGCCGACGTCGCGGATGAGGCCCCGTTCGCCTCGCGGGCCAAGGCGCTTCACGAGATGCTCGACCCGTGCGATCTCGCGGGCTTCAACATCCGGCGCTTCGACGTGCCCATGCTCCTCGCGGAGTTCCGGCGGGCGGGAATCACATTCGATGCCGGAAGCCGCAAGCTCATCGACGTTCAGCTGATCTTCCACCACAAGGAACGCCGCGACCTCTCCGCCGCCGCCAAGTTCTACTTGGAGCGAGAGCATCAGGAGGCCCACAGCGCCCTCGGTGACATCCGGACCACGGCGGCCGTGCTCGCGGCCCAACTCGAGCGCTACGACGACGTGCCCAAGGATCTCGCCGGGCTCAACGACTACTGCGATTCAATCAGCAAGTTCGAGACGGAGTTCGAGCGGTGGTTTGGCGAGTCCGATGGTGGGTTGGTCTTCAAGCGCGGGAAGCACCGCGGCGAGACCCTAGCGCAGGTGGCCAGTGATAGGCCGGACTATCTCAGGTGGATGCTGGGAGCCAAGGACATGGACGAAGACGTGCTGCGTGCGGTGCGGCATGCGCTGGAGGGGGACGGTCGGGAAGCGGACCCTGTGGCGGAAAGCCAGCGCGGACATCAAGTTTACGGCCGATGAACCAGCCAACCCGCCAGCCTTCGAGCTTCGTCAGCGAACTGAAGCGCCGCCGCGTTCCGCGTGTGGCGATCGTATACTTGGCTGCATCGTTCGCGGCGATCGAGGCGGCCGACGTGGTCTTCCCGCGACTGAGTCTTCCCGATTGGACCGTCACGCTCGTTCTCGCGCTCGCGATGGTCGGCTTCCCTGTTGCGATCGGACTCGCCTGGGCGTTCGACTTTTCGGGTGGAGCGGTGGAGCGGACGCCGAGCGTGGGGGACGGAGGAGCCCCCTCTAGCTGGATCGGTGGTCGCACCGTCACCGCTACCGTTGCGCTCGCCATCCTCGGTGTGGGGCTCGGGGCCGGTTGGCTGATTCGACCCCTGGGTCTCGGATTGGGTAGGGCGGACGGGGCGGCGGCGGCTTCCGGCCTGCACAAGATCGCTGTGCTTCCCCTTCAAAACGCCAACGTCGGCGACCCCGAGAACGCGGCGCTCGCGCTGGGGATCCACGATGACCTTCTCACTCGGCTGGCTCGGATCGCAGCGTTTCGCGTCATCTCTCGCACGTCGGTGATGGAGTACGCGAACACGGACGTAGCCATCCCCGAGATCGCGAGAGAGTTGGGGGCGGACGTGGTGCTGGAGGGTGGAGTGCAGCGGGCTGGGAACGCGGTCCGCATCAATATGCAGCTCATCGATGGACGAACGGACGAGCATCTCTGGGCGGAGACCTTCGACCGGCCCTATAGCCTCGATGAGCTCTTTGCCGTCCAGACCGAAATCGCCGACCGGGTGGCCGAGGCGCTCGAGACGACGCTGACTCCCCAAGAGGCGAGGGCCATCGCCGACCGACCCACCTCCGATACGACCGCGTATCGACTGTGGAGTGAGGCGCGGCAGCTCGATTGGAGTGGGGACACCACGGAGGAGGGCATCCGAGCCGCGATTGTTCGCCTAGAGCGGGCGGTCGAGCTCGACCCGGAGTACGCGCAGGCGTGGGCCGCTCTAGCCACAGCGCACGCCAACCTGAGGTGGTTCTTTTACGATCGATCCCCAGAGAGGGTCGAGGCGGCTCGCCGGGCGGCAGAAACGGCACTCTCGCTTGCACCCGAGATCGCGGAGTCCCACGTCGCGATGGGGGAGTACTACTACCACGGCCTCCTCGACTATCAGCCGGCGGTGGAGGCATTTCAGCGAGCGCTGCGGATCGACCCCAGTTCGGCCATCGCGCTTCAGGGGCTCGGATCCGTCCGCCGCCGCCAGGGCCGGATCGTAGAAGCATACGAACTGTTCGAGCGACAGCTCGAACTCGATCCCCGAAACGCGGGTACGCTGACTCTCTTGGCCGAGACCGCACTCCTGCTTCGGCGCTGGGATCAGTCTCGCGCCCGGCGGCAGCAGGCGATCGAGTTCCAGCCTGACGAGCCGCGTATTCGGGGTGAGATGGCGTGGCAACTGAGCCTAGGGGGCGCTTTGCCATCCGAAGCCGCTCCTCATCTCGCTGTAATCCGGCGGCTGCGCGGGGAGGCATGGGCCGAGAAGGCCGGAGTAGCATGGAACTTCGGTGACGCCGAAGGGCTGCTCGCCGCGAGTTCTGAAGTTGCGGCTCCGATCATCAAAGACGACCAGTTCGAATTCGTGCCCGTCTCCCTCTGGAGGGGTGCCGCCCACCGTTCGCTGGCCCAAAACCGGGAAGCCGAACGCGCCTTCAGCGAAGCCGTTGACCTCCTCGAGGCGCATCTCGAGGACCATCCGGAGGATGCCCGCGCGTGGACGTCGCTCGGCGTTGCGCGGGCCGGCCTCGGCGACCGCTCCGGTGCCCGCGAAGCCGCCAACCACGGCGTCGAGTTGCTTCCGTTCGAGCGAGAAGCCTGGCGTGGTGCCTACCGCATGTTGGACCTGACGATCGTCCATGCGACGCTCGGCGACGTCGAGGAGGCGATGGCGATCGTGGACCGGTTCGTGCGCCTGCCTACAGGGGATTCGTTCTCGCCGTGGCGGCTCCGACGGCACCTGCTACTCGCACCGCTTCGCGCTGACTCTCGCTTTGCGGAGTTGATGGAGATCGCCGAACGTCCGATCGGTTGAGGGCCCGCGAGGGTACTGTCTTGCTTGCCGCCCAAGACCCCGGCGACTAGATCTTCCCCACCGTGCAAGCCCCTGGGCTTCGGCTCGGA
The DNA here is from genome assembly GCA_036986155.1 of Gemmatimonadota bacterium. Classification (GTDB taxonomy): domain Bacteria; phylum Gemmatimonadota; class Gemmatimonadetes; order Longimicrobiales; family Gaopeijiaceae; genus JACZXQ01. Next base: position 34,334 of record BTRA01000009.1, read on the forward strand.
TCGACCGCAATCAGCTCCGTCCCGGCAAGCGCAACTGGGCGCGCACGGGCCGGTAGGAGATTCTAATGCGCAACTTCTTTTTCTACGGGCACTCAGGCTTCCGGTACCTGATTCTGCTCTTGGGCATCGCCACGATCCTCTATGCCCTCTTCGGAGCGATCACCAAGAGACCGTACGACAAGCCCATGCGGGTACTCTCGTCGGGGCTGGCGGGGGCGATGCATTTGCAGATCCTGCTCGGATTCGCGCTCATTTTTTCAGGACGCTTCTACCCGGCAGTCGCGATCCACTTCATCGCGATGATCCTTGCGGCCACCTCGGCGCAAATCCCCGTATCGGTCATGCGCAGGCGCCCAACTGAGGAGAAATCCTATCTTCCTCACGCGATCTGGGCGGTCGTCGCCCTAGCCCTGATCGCAGGCGGAGTCATGGCTATTGGGAGGCCAATCGTAGGTAGCGGCTGATCGGACCAAATCTGCGACGAGACTCCGAGCAGGGAACCATGTTGACTCGGGAGCCATTGCTTTCGAGTGTTGTGGTATGGTCTTCCGCTGGCTGACCCGGCCCCGAGATGATCGATGCCTTACCTGAGATGACGTCCACTTCCGAGATCCATACCGAGCCCGGAACGCCTGGCAAAGCCGACCCTCTCGGTCTGGTCATAGGCGGGGGTGGTGCTCGCGCAGCCTATCAGGTCGGCACGCTGCGGTACATCGCCCGGCGATTTCCCGACCTCAGGATCCCGATCATCACCGGAGTCTCGGCGGGCGCCATCAACGCCGCACTACTGGCCTCGCATCACGGATCCTTCGAACAGGCCGTGGACGAGTTGGTGTCCTTGTGGCAGAACCTCCGCGTCGAGGACGTCTTCCGGGTCGACACACCGTCTCTGGCCTGGAGCGGCGCACGCTGGGTGTTCCAGCTCTTGTCGGGAGGCGCGGGTCGCCGCGTGAGGGTCAAAGGACTCATGGATACCTGCCCGCTGCGTGATTATCTGGCGGAGGCGATGCACGCGGTAGACGGTGAGCTCACCGGCGTGCAGTACAATTTGGCCAAGGGGCGGCTTCAAGCCGTGGCGCTGAGCACCTCGAGCTACACGACAGGTCAATCCATGACCTGGATTCAGGGATGCGATCTCCAGGAGTGGGAGCGTCCGCAACGGCGCTCACGGAAGACCGTGCTCACCGTTGAACACGTGATGGCATCCTCCGCTCTCCCACTGTTCTTTCCCGCCGTCAAGATCGACGACGCCTGGTACGGTGACGGCGGCATCCGGCTGGCCGCCCCGCTGTCGCCTGCCCTCCACCTGGGTGCCGAGCGGATCCTCGCGATTTCGACCCGTTACGACCGAGACCAGCGAGAGGCCGATCGTCCATCCGTGCTCGGCTATCCGCCCCCCGCCCAGGTCATGGGCTCCATCATGAACTCGGTGTTCTTGGACCTCTTGGACCAGGATGCGCTTCGGTTGGAGCGGCTCAACCGGCTGCTCGAGCGCCTGCCCGAAGAGGAGAGGCAGGACCTGAGAACCATCAAGTTGCTCATCCTCAGACCGTCGGTGGATCTGGGCCGTTTGGCGAATGAGTTCGAGCCGCAACTGCCGAGGACCTTCAGGTTCCTGATGCGTGGCCTTGGCACCAAGCAGACGGAAAGCCCAGACTTCCTGAGTCTGCTGCTGTTCCAGCCCGACTACCTCAACCGGCTGATCAAGATCGGAGAGGCCGACGCCGAGGCTCAGTCAGAAAAAATCGACGCGTTCATCCTCGACGAACAGAGTTAGGGTGCGATGCCCCCGCCGTGCTCCCTAGCCCAAAAAGTTCCGCTCGTGCGTTAAGTTTGATAAACACACTTGGCACTGACCCGGCGCCCCGCAGGGGCCGGTTTGGCGGGAGGCCCAAATGTCAGACGATACGACCAAGAAGCTCGCTACCGAAGAAGAGGCCAGGCAGGTAGCCGAGGCCGCCCGAGAGACCGAGTGGAGGCACAGAAGCTTTGCTCGCCGGCTCTTCGAGGGACGCTTTCAACTGGATGTACTCGATCCGCCCCCGCTGCCCGACCCGGAGGAGCAGGCGCGAGCAAAGCCCTTCCTCGAAGCAATGGACGATTTCGCTCGCAACCACATCGACGGCGACAAGATCGACCGGGATCGGTGGGTGCCCGATGAGGTTCTGCAGGGCCTGGCCGAGCTCGGGGCGTTCGGGATCAAGATTCCTCAGGAGTACGGCGGCCTGGGACTTTCCCAGGTCTCCTACAACCGGGCGCTCGGCATCGTGGCAAGCCGCTGCGGCTCCACCGGCGCGTACCTGTCGGCGCATCAGTCCATTGGCGTGCCTCAGCCGCTCATCTACTTCGGGACCGAGGAGCAAAAGCGGAAGTACCTGCCGCGCCTCGCTTCCGGGGAGTTGTCGGCGTTCGCCCTGACCGAAATGGACGTCGGTTCGGACCCGGCCAACATGGAGACCACTGCCGTCCCCTCCGAAGATGGCGACGCTTGGATCTTGAATGGCGAGAAGCTCTGGTGCACCAACGGCCCGCGTGCGGATATCATCGTTGTGATGGCGACAACGCCCCCGCGTGAGGGCGTACGTGGCAGGCGACCGATCAGCGCCTTCATCGTAGAGACGGCTTGGGAAGGTGTCGAGGTCATCCACGAGTGCTCGTTCATGGGCCTCAATGGCCTCTCGAACGGCGTACTCCGCTTCACGAACGTGCGCGTCCCGCGCGCGAATCTGCTTTGGGGCGAGGGCAGGGGACTCAAGCTGGCGCTCATTACACTCAACACTGGCCGCCTCTCACTCCCGGCGTTCTGCGCGGTTGGGGCGAAGGGATCGCTTCAGATGTGCCGGAAGTGGGCCAAGGAGCGTGTTCAGTGGGGCGCACCCGTCGGTAAGCACGACGCCATTGCCCAAAAACTCGGACGCATGGCCTCCCACACATTCGCGATGGAGTCGCTTGTCGAGCTCACATCGGCCATGGCCGACGACAAGAACTTCGACATCCGGCTCGAGGCCGCTATAGCCAAGATGTGGAACAGTGAGATCGGCTACTCGATCGTGGACGACGCCGTTCAGATCCGTGGCGGCCGGGGCTACGAGCAGGCCGCCTCGCTCAAGGCCCGGGGAGAGATCCCGTACCCGGCCGAGCGAGCCCTCCGGGACATGCGCATCAACCTGATCTTCGAGGGCTCCAGCGAGATCATGCGCCTCTTCATCGCGCGCGAGGCGGTGGACATGCACCTGAAGGTGGCCGGCGACATGATCGACCCACGCGCGCCGATGACCCGGCGTCTGACGTCTCTCGTCCGCGCAATCGTTCACTACGCGTGGTGGTATCCCACGCGTTGGCTCACCTGGGGTCGGTGGCCGCGTTACACCGACTACGGACCGCTGGCGCGCCACGTGCGGTACGTGCACAGAACGTCGGGGCGCTTGGCCCGGTCCATCTTCTACGCGATGATGCGATTCGGCCCCGGCTTGGAGCGCAAGCAAGCTGTGCTCGGGCGTCTGGTCGAAATCGGCTCCGAGCTGCTTGTCATGACGGCCACCTGCGTGCGCGCGAAGCATATGACCATGGCCGACCCCTCCGATTCGAGCCCGACCACGCTGGCAGACGTCTTCTGCCGGCACTCGCGGCGAAGAGTGGCGGACCGCTTCAGTTCTCTCTTCGCCAACGTGGACTCCGCGACCTATCGGGTCGCCCAAGAGGCCATGGCGGGACGCTTCGAGTGGCTGGAGCGAGGCATTGTCGAGATGGACTGGGAGATGCCGGGTGCTGAGCCGCCCGCCCCGGCCGGGCAGGAGCCGGTGGAGAGCGAGTCCTCCGAGGCTCACGTGGGCCCCGTGCCCTCGGCCTGACGGGCGTTCAGGCGCTCTCGCCCACCTCGGTGGTGGCGAGAGCGTCCTCGAACTGGCGGCGGTAAAGCCGGTCGTACACTTGGCTTTGCTGGAGCAGTTCGGTGTGGGTGCCCTCTTCGGCGATCACCCCTGCGTCGAGCACGAGGATACGCTCCGCCCGGATTACGGTCGACAGCCGGTGGGCGATCACCAGCGTTGTGCGGTCGGTCATGAGGCGTTCTAGGGCATCCTGTACGAGCCCTTCACTCTCGGCGTCCAGGCTGCTCGAGGCCTCATCCAGGATGAGGATTTTCGGCCGTTCCAGCATGACCCGCGCGATGGCGATACGCTGCCGTTGTCCTGCGCTGAGCGTGACGCCGCGCTCACCGATCGCCTGATCGAATCCGTCCGGGAATGCGGTGATGAAGTCGTAGGCATGGGCGGCCCGGGAGACCTCCTCGATCTCGGCGTCTGTCGCCTCCAGGTCACCGTATAGGAGGTTCTCCCTCACCGTTCCCGCGAACAGCATCGGCTCTTGCGGCACGAATCCGATTCTTTGCCTCAGCTCTTCGAGCGCGGCGTCGCGGACGTCGATCCCATCGAGCGTAACGCGCCCGTCCTCCACGTCGAAGAAACGCGGAAGCAGCGACACAAGCGTACTCTTGCCCACACCCGAGCTGCCGACGATGGCGACCGTTTCACCTGCCTCCACAATCAGATCGATTTCGCGGAGCACAAGAGGAAGATCGGGGCCATAGCGAAAGCTCACTCCCTCGTACCGCACGGCGCCCTGAGGCGGGTCGGGAAGCTGCGTTGGAGCGGCCGGAGTGACGATCGTTATCGGAGTATCCAGAATCTCGAAGATGCGCTTAGCCGCACCCGCCGCCTCCTGGACGTTGCCCCAGAAGCCCGCCAACGAGGTGATAGCGCCCGAAATTGTGACCGCGTACAGCAGGAACGTGACCAACTGCCCGTATGTCAACTCGCCCTCTAGAACCAAGCGGCCGCCCTCCCAGATCACCAGGACGATGGCTCCGAACGCGACGAAGGTTACGATCCCGGTGAGGCTGGCCCGGGCAACCGCCCGCCGGAGTCCCTCGTCCCGAGCCGCATTCACTTCGGCTCCGTATAGGTCGGTCTCCCAAGACTCCCGCGTGAAGCTCTGCACGGTGCGAATCTGTGTGAAGACCTGCTCCGCCCGGGCCACCGCAGCCGCAAGCCGATCCTGAATGCTGGTACTGATCCGACGGACGCGGCGCCCGAAGAACCACCCCACCAGCACCGCAAAGGGGATCGCCGTCAAGGTGACCAAAGTCAGCCTCGGGTTCGCGATCGTGACGAGCACAAGCGCGCCGACGAGGAACACGCCCTGACGGATCAACTCGGGCACGCCGAAGCGGAGCACGCCCTGGATCAGACCCGCGTCCGACGCCACCCTCGACGTGAGCTCGCCCACCCTTCGATCCGCGAAGAAACCCGGTGGCTGATGGACGAGCGCCCGGAAGATGTCATTCCGCAACTCCGCCACCACACGCTCCGACACGGATGCGGTCAGATAACTCTGCGAGAAATTCACTACCGCTTGTATGGAAAAAAGGCCGATCAAGGCGAGGGCGATCGAGTTCAGCAGCGTCGCGGAGGCAGCGTCGATCAGCGTCCCCACGAACAACGGAAAGGCCAGTCCGACTCCCGTGCTGAAGAGCATGAGGAAACCCGCGACCACCAGATGGAGACGGTACGGTCTCAGCCTCGGCAGGAGACGCCGGAGGAATCCCAAGGTCTCGCCCGGACTCGCTTTGTCTTTTGGCATGGGTGCAATCTAATTTCGGTAGGGGGGGGGCGCCTAGGCGCAGACTTGTCTCGTCGAAGAGAATCCACCAGCATCCCCCGCATGAAATCACCACAACATCATCGGGCGTTCGGCGTAACCGTGGCCTGGACGCTCGGGCTGCTCCTGCTGGGCAGCATCGTGCACGCGACGGAATCCAGTCTCGCGTGCCCGGATTGGCCCACGTGCTTCGGGACCCTGGTGCCGGAGATGGAGGGTGGTGTCTTCTGGGAGCACCTCCACCGCCTGGTCGCCGGTGGTTTGGTGCTGATCTTCGTTGCTGCCACCTACCTGGCATATCGCCGAGAAGGGAACCGCCCATGGGTCCGCAATAGCGCGATGGGAGGAATAGCGCTCCTCGTGGTGCAGTCGGTCTTCGGCGGCGTCACCGTACTGATGCGGCTCCCGGACATCGTGTCCACCACCCATCTCGCGCTCGCATTCGCTTTCCTCGCCCTGGCGGTCGTGCTTTACACGGTGACCGCGCCAGGTTGGGGACAACGCGTCGCGGGGCGCGATCCTGCGCTTCGGCGCATGCGTCCGCTCGCTGGTGCCGCGGCGCTGTTGACCTTCGCCCAATCCATCTTGGGAGCCGTAGTGCGTCACATGGACGCCGGGTTGGTATGCCCGGACGTGCCGCGGTGTCTCGGCCAATGGATACCGCCCCTGGTGACTGGAGCGGTGGCCATCCATTTCGCTCATCGCGTAGTGGCCGTCCTGTTGGCGGTGGCTGTCGTGGCACTCGCCGTTCACGCGATGCGAGCACTGGCACCCTCCGCCGAGCGACGCCTGGCAATCTCCGCAGCCGGCGTCGCGCTCGTGCAGGTGGCACTCGGTGTGCTATCGGTGACCACCGTTCTGTCGGTCCCGGCTGTCTCGCTTCACACGCTCGGTGCTGCACTACTTCTCGCCATCCTCGTGGCACTCACGACACTGACGTATGAGCCTGAGGCCGACGTGCAAACAGCCAGCCGGACAGCAACGGCGGGGCAACCGTCCGTAGAAGGTGGACGCTGAGGCGATCGGGGCGGTACTCGCCCCGTTGAATGCGGCATTGAACGCAAGCAGCGCGGCGTTCCTGCTGGCGGGAGTGGTCTTCATCAGGCGCCGTGAGGTGCGGCGGCATCGGTTCGCCATGAACGGCGCCGTGGCTGCGTCTTCGCTGTTCTTGGTGTTCTACGTGATTCGCTTCTCTCTCACCGGCGCCCACGAGTTCGCGGGAGAGGGGGTAGCGCGGGTGGTGTACCTGAGCATTCTCTTCTCGCATATGACTCTGGCAGTGGTCGTCCTTCCGATGGTGATCCGGCTGGTCTACCTCGTTCGCAAGCGGCGTTTTCATGCCCACTCAAGGCTCGCGCGGTGGACGGCACCCATCTGGATCTACGTCTCGATTACAGGGCTCTTGGTTTACGCCCTGCTCTACCACGTCTACGGATATCGCTAGCCTTCACCCCGACAGGAGTTGCTCTATTTCTTCGGCGTGGCCTTTGGGTTTCACCTTTCGCCACACGCGGATGACCATTCCCATATCATCGATCAGAAACGTGCTCCTCTCGACACCCCAGTAGTTACGGCCGTACATCGACTTCTCCCGCCAGACTCCGTAGGCCTCACAGACGGCATGGTCCTGGTCGACGAGAAGTGGGAAGTCGAGGTCGAACTTCTCCTTGAATTCGGCGTGAGATGCGACGGAATCCGGCGACACGCCGAGCACCACCGTGCCCGAACTCTTGAAAACGGCGGTGCGGTCACGAAAGTCACACGCCTGGACGGTGCACCCGGGAGTGTCGTCCTTGGGATAGAAGTAGAGTACTACACGCGTGCCCAGGAAGTCGCTCAGGCTCACCGAGTCCCCGGCGTCCGTCAACAACGTGAACGGTGGAGCCTTCGATCCCTCAGTGACCACAGTCATCTCCCGCCTCGAGTATCTCCCATCGGCAAACTGCATCCCCGCGAGACTCGCACGCCACGTGGTGCACCGACGCCCGAATCCCGAGCGTGCGTTGCAGCACCGGACCACACAAGCCCGAAACCAAGGCACAGGCGTCTCCGCCGGGATCGCTTTGAATGAAGAGCAGCGACCGGCCCTCCATCGTGAAGGGACCGGAGGCGAACCCACCGACACGCCGACCGAACAGCGACTTGAGAGACCGCATCACGGAACGGCGAGCCACAGCGTACCGCAGCCTCGACGGAAAAAACCGCCATCGCTTGTGGGGGCGGGCACCATCGCCGCCGGACAGCCGTTCGCCGATGCGGCGGAATACCTCCTCGGAGTCGGGCCGCCGAATGACCAGGCCCACCAGATCGTGGAACTCGTCGTCGGTAATGCGCCGGCCCCGCTTGACGTCCTCGCGGGCGTGCCTGATGCGCGCCTCCACGACGTCGCTCAGCCCGAACTTCCGAGGCATCGTCACGGAGGGATCCTCCTCCTCCAAAACTTCGGACGGCGAGTCCTGGTGTCGGATCACCTCGAAGAGGGCCAAGGCCACGATGGACCGAATCCTGCGACGAGACCTCATGTTCGTCATTGGAGACGCTGGTAGTGGAAGAGGGAATCTGGGCACCGCGTTAGCCAGCCCGGTGGAGACATGCCGCCTCAAGTTGTAGCGATGGTCCCGGCCCGGCAACGGCCAGTCGTACGGCCCTACCCCGCCGTACCGATTTGAGAGTGACATTCCGAGTCGCATTCGGTATATAGGCGGCACTAGAGTAGCGGGCGGAGAATCGGACAGGTCCTCGTGAGGCCACCCTGGGGGGGCTGGTTTCGTGCCTAGAGGCTTGTCGACTCCCCCGCTCCTCTTTTTTTACCCTGGTGACCACCCCTCTTGGACCCGCAGGACCGAACACCTAGTTTCCTTCCAGCCCCCTGTGACGAGACTCCGCTCCACTGCTCATGCGACGATATCCTGCCTTCGACCCCCCGGAGTACCAGAACTGGGAGCCCGATCCGGATCTGGTGCGTGCGTTCGTAGAGTCTGTCGTGTCGGACCCGGAAAGGGTTGGCGTCATTACAGGTATGACGGGCGAAACCCACCTCCGGCTCTACCGGAGCCTCCTGGTAGCCCGCTTGCACGACACGTCGCTAAAGAGGTGGGTCCGGCAAGGAGTCATCTCCAAGGCCTGGCTCGGCACCGGAGAAGAGGCCGTCACGGTGGGCAGTGTGGCCGCCCTCGATCCGGCGCAGGACGTCATCACTCCTATGATCCGCAACGCAGGTGCCTGTTGGATGATGGGCATGCCGCTGGCGGATCTCTTCCGCTCCTACCTCGCGACTGCCGACTCGCCGAATGGCGGACGGGATCTGCACGTGGGGGACCTGTCCAAGGGTGTTATCCAACCCGTCAGCCACATGGGAACCAATGTGCCCGTAATGGCAGGAGCGGCACTCGCGTTCAGGCTGCGGGGAGAGGCCCGGGTTTCCCTTACATGGATCGGCGATGGGGCTACGAAGACAGCTTCCTGTCACGAAGGGATGAACTTCGCCGCCGTAATGAATCTGCCTGTCGTGTTTGTAATCCAGAACAACCAGGTGGCGCTGGGCACGCGGGTCGACCAACACGGTGCGGGTGACCTGCGGCGCTGGGCAGATATGTACGGAATCCCCAGTCGCACCTGCGATGGTAATAACGTTCTCGACGTGTACGCCACGTCGCTCGAGGCCGTCGAGCGCTGTAGGCGGGGCGAAGGGCCGGCCGTTGTCGTCGCCGAGACGTTCCGCATGGGTGGCCATGCCACCCACGATGAGCACGAGGCCCGAGAGACGTTTCCCGAAGAGCTGTTCGCGGCCTGGGGCAAGCGGGACCCCATCGGGCTCTATGAGGAGTACCTCGTGACTCATGGCGTAGGCCGCACCCGTCTCGAGAAGATCGAAAGCGACGTAATAGCCGAGGTCGACCGGGCCGCGGAGGAGGCGCTGGCGTCGTCTGACGACGAGCCCGATGGCCGCCGGGCCCTCTTC
>BTRA01000010.1:0-42007 GCA_036986155.1 Gemmatimonadota bacterium
GAGGCGCGCTGGGCCTGGGTGTCACCGACCGCATCCTCATGCTGGAGCACTCGATCTACTCGGTGATCTCCCCCGAGGGATGTGCCGCGATTCTCTGGCGTTCGGCGGAGCATCGGGAGAAGGCGGCCACCGCGCTATGCCTCACCTCGAAAGATCTGTTGGGCCTCGGGATTGCAGACGAGGTGATCCCTGAGCCCCCGGGCGGCGCCCATTCGGATTGGGATGCCACCGCAGCTGGTCTCCACGAGGCTCTCGTAAGGCACCTGAAGGAGTTGAGTAAACTCTCTACAGACAAGCTCCTGAAGGCCCGCTGGAACAAGTACGACGCGATCGGTGAATGGTCGGACACCGAGGCCGAGGGGAGCTAGGAACCAAGTGGCCGACTTCGCCGAGGTACGCTTCAAGGGTACCCGAAAGGCTTACTACTCGTTCGATCGCCTCGAGCTTCAAGCCGGTAGCCATGTGATCGTCGAGGTCGACCGGGGTGAAGACCTCGGTGAGGTCATGGCCCTGGGGTCCATCGCCGAGCGCCGCTGCAACTCGTCGGGCGGATGCGCGACCCCGCTGCCCGAGAATCGCGTCCTTCGGCTCGCGCGTTACGAAGAGACCGAGCGAATGCACTCGCTGCGGGCAGCGGAGGACGAGGTTCGTGCCAAGGCCCGCAAGCTAGTAAAGAAGCACCAACTCAAGATGAAGGTCACCGAGGCCGAGTGGCAGTTCGATCGCAACAAGCTGATCATCTACTTCACCGCCGAGCGCCGAGTAGACTTTCGCGCGCTCGTCCGTGACCTGGCGAGCACGTTTCGGACCAGGATCGAGCTCAAACAGATCGGCGTGCGCGATGAAGCCGCGCTGCTCGGTGGGGTAGGACGGTGCGGGCGGGAGCTTTGCTGCTCGACTTGGCTTCCGGAGCTCCGACCCGTCAGTCTCCAGCTCGCGAAGGACCAGCACCTTTCGCTGAACCCGGCCCAGATCTCGGGATGCTGTGGCCGACTCATGTGCTGCTTGATGTACGAGCACGCCACGTACGTGGAGGCACGAAGGCGCTTCCCCAAGGAAGGAAAGACGGTTCGTACGGCGCAGGGCGATGAGCTCGTGGTTGCCGTCGACATCTGGCGGGAGACGGTTACGCTGAAGGACGGGGACGGTGCACGCCGGGCGGTGACCCTCGCCGAACTTCGCAAGGATGTCGCGAACAGGGGCGCACGCCCCTCCGCCGAGGACACAGACGCAAAGTGACCTCACCTATATTCCTCACCACTCCGATCTACTACGCGACTGGGGAGCCTCACATCGGGCACGCGTACACTACGGTGCTGGGTGACGTGCTGGCTCGCTACTACCGACAGACCGGAGCCGACGTGTTGTTCCTCACGGGCATGGACGAGCACGGAAAGAAGGTGCAGGAGGCCGCGGCTGACCAAGGCCTTGATCCTTTAGTGTTCGTCGACCGTTTGGCAGCGTCCTTCGAGGCGGCGTGGGATCAACTGAACATCTCCTACGACCGTTTCATTCGGACTACCGAGCCCGAGCATATCGCCGTGGTCACCGCCTTCCTCGAGCGCCTCTGGGATAAGGGACTGATCTACGACGCGATGTACGTGGGATGGTACTGCATCCCCGACGAGCGCTATTGGACCGAAAAAGACGTGGGAGAGGCACGTCTATGTCCCGACTGCCAGCGACCGGTCAGTCACGTCGAAGAGCGGAACTACTTCTTCCGCATGAGCAGCTTTCAGGCCCGCCTGATCAAGCACATCGAGGACAACCCGACGTGGATCGTTCCCGAAACCAGACGAAACGAGATCCTGGGCTTCCTGCAAAAACCCCTTCAAGACCTGTCCATCTCCCGACCCAAGTCACGCGTTCGCTGGGGAATCCCCATGCCGTTCGACCCGGAGCACGTATGCTACGTGTGGCTGGATGCGCTTACCAACTATGTCACGGGGTCGGGCGTCATCGACCCCGAACAAGAGCCCGACAAACGCGGGTTCGGATCGGACACCAGCCACTCCCGGTGGCCCGCCGACCTCCACCTCGTCGGCAAGGACATAATCACGCCGCATTGCGTGTACTGGCCTACGATCTTGATGGGAGTGGACCTACCATTGCCGCGACAGGTGCTCGCGCATGGATGGTGGGTCGCTGAAGAGACCAAGATGTCCAAGTCCCTGGGCAACGTGGTCGATCCGCTCGCCCTGCGAGACGATTTCGGCACCGACGCCGTTCGATGGTACTTGTTGCGTGACATGCCCACGGGCTCAGACGCGTCATACACACCCGAGCGTTTTCTCCAGCGCTACGACGAACTCGCCAACGTGTTGGGCAACTTGGCGAGCCGCGTGATCTCCATGATCGACAAGTACAGGGAAGGCACCATCCCCGACGCTCCGGGAACGGGCATGGACGGAGAGATCGAACGAACGCTCGAGGCAGTCTACGAAAACATGGACGCCTTTCGCGTGCACGACGCCCTCGCCGCGGCCATGGACCTCGCACGGGCGGCGAACGGGCATGTCGAAGACCGCGAACCCTGGGCGCAGGCCAAGGATCCCGATCGGGCGGGCGAGCTGGACGAGACGCTTGCGACGCTGGCTCGCGTACTCACCGTGCTCACCGCGCTTTTCGAGCCGGTTACGCCGGAGAAGATGGCGGACCTGGCGGGCCGATTGGGATTGGCTAAGCCGCCAACACTGGTCGAAGCCACCACCGTATCGCTGGCTGGCAAAGCGGTGACCCGGGGCGAACCATTGTTTCCCAGGCCAGAGCTTCTCGCCAAGGGCAATCTTCCTTGACACTGAAAAGCAACGTCGCGTAACTTTTCTTTGCACATGTGAAGACGACGATTGCAAAGAGCCCCACCTCAGTGTACCGTCCCGGCAAGCGCGTTGCGGGGTTGTCGATAATCGACCGAGACAGGATCAGGGCATGAGCCAACAGCGTTGGGCCTTCCTGTTCATCAAGGACGCAGCGAGTCCCGTTCGGCAGTTCAGTGTACCCGCACGCGCCGGACACTACCTGGCGTGTTTCGTCGGCGGTGGTCTTCTCGTCCTAACCAGCCTGGTCATGATCGTGTCGACCGATGGCTGGTCTCGCTTGGACATGGTGCGTTTGACCGGCGAGAACGCGGCCCTCACCGCTGAGATTTCTGGTTTTCAGTCCCGCATACGCGATCTCGAGAGCACGCTCGATCTGATTTCGGACCGAGACGCACGGTACCGCGTGCTTGCCGGTCTGGAATCGCTCGACTCGGAGGTCTTACAGGTAGGCGTGGGCGGGCCCGGCCTCGCGACGCTGGAATCCGGGCCGCTATGGAAGACGAACCCCGACGCCGGTAAGGCCACGTTCGCAGCGTCCTATGATCTATTCGCGCTAGCGCGGCGCGCACTCTTGCTTTCGGAGAGTCTGGCCGAGGCCACGGACAGCTTGGAAGCCCACCGCGACGTACTGCTTTCCACGCCATCGATTCTACCGACAGCCGGACGCCTCACCAGCAACTTCAGCAAGGCTCGGATTCACCCGATCCTCAACAAAGAACTCCCTCACGAGGGCATCGACCTCTCTTCCCCGAAGGGGACGGCAATCGTTGCCGCCGCCAACGGCAAGGTCACCTTCTCCGGGTGGCGGTCGGGCTTCGGGAATACCGTCGAGATCGACCATGGGTTCGGCTACATGACCCGCTACGCCCACGCATCCAAGCTCCTCGTCCAAAAGGGCCAGAACGTCGAGCGTGGTCAGACGATTGCCGAGGTCGGCCGGACGGGCATCGCCACGGCCCCTCATGTGCACTATGAGGTGCGGGTCGCCGGACAGCCGCAGAATCCGTTGAACTTCGTCATCAGCGGCGCCATTCCCTAACCACGGAATGGGCAGGCTCAACTGCTCAGGGGCGCCACATCGGCGCCCCTCTTCTTGACAGGTGCAACCGATACGGGCCGTCGCGTGTAATCTTGTTTGAGTCGAGGTCCAATAGTACCTTCGGGCCACTTTTTTGGGACTGGAACACGGAGAAAAGAACGATGCGGTCAAGATCGCTACTCGGCGCGCTTGGAAGCGCTACTCTGTTGTCGGCATGCGGTGGCGCACAGGCAGTGATCACGGCGGAGTTGGAGGTGAACGACCCCGACCAGGGAACTGTGTCGCGTCCGATCTCCGACCTGGAAATCCGGCTCTTCCCGTTCGACCGCGATGCTGTGTTCGACTCACTGACTCAGGTCGCGTCCGTGCCCGAGCCGGCTATCCCCGACTCCGTGCTCGAGGCCCAGGCACAGGTACAGGCCGCTCAGGCGAGGTGGAGAAACCTCGAGGCACGCTGGAATACACTCCGAGACACGCTGCAGACCATATCCGACGCGATGGATGGCCTCAGCCGCGGCCAGGCGCGCTACAGGCTGCTCTTCAACGATTTTCAGGATATCGAGGACCAGTACAACCGGGTCGAGCGCCAGCGAGATCAAGCGTTTCGGGACTTCACCTCACTTCAAGAGCAGTCCATCGCGGCCGCTGATGCGATCCGGATCCGCCGAGAGAATTGGGCCGACGAGGCGTTCGCGGATATCGGGCTCGTTATCGCGGCCAAGCTGCAGGCGTCCGGCAAGCAGATCATGTACGACACCACGGACGCCAACGGAATCACCCAGTTCGAGGTGCCTCCAGGAGAATGGTGGGCTTCGGCTCGCTACGAGCTTCCGTTCACCGAGTTATACTGGAACGAGCGCATCGACCTGTCTCGCGGCGAGCCCTTTCCGCTGACGCTAACGCGCGCGAACGCGCAGGAGCGCCCCAAGCTCTAGAGTTCCGCGCGGCTGCCGATCGAAGATGGGAAACAGTCATGCCGACGACGCAGGTGCAGGGATCCGGTAACCCCTCCTTCGAGGTGGATGAGGACGGGATCGGCTGGATCACCTTCGACGACCCGAACCGCAAGCTCAACATCCTGGATGAGCCCGTGATGCGACGGCTCGCCACCGTGCTCGACTCGGCCACCTCGCTGGCGGAGGACGGTTCCATGACCGCCCTCATCGTTCGGAGCGGAAAGGCCCGGGGCTTCGTGGCCGGAGCCGACGTCACCGCAATCGAGGCCGTGGAAGATCCCGCCGAGGGCGAACAGGCATCGAGACTGGGGCAGGAGATCTTCGGCAAGCTCGAAGCGCTGCCGGTACCAACCACCGCGGCCATCCACGGATTGTGCCTGGGGGGTGGTACGGAGCTCGCGCTCTCGTGCGATTATCGGCTCGCCTCCGACTCGCCCACGACGGGCATCGGCCTACCTGAGGTCATGCTCGGCATACTCCCGGCATGGGGGGGAACGACCCGGCTCCCACGTCTCGTGGGACTTCAGGCAGCCCTGGACCTGCTGCTGTCCGGAGGGCGTGCCCGGGCCAGCAAGGCCAAGCGGATCGGGTTGGTTGATGAGATCTTTCCCAAGGAGCTCTTCGACGAGAAAGCGAAGGCCTTCGCCTCGGACCGGGCGGACGGCAAACCGCCCAAGCCGCGACCACGTGGGAAGCTTGTTACCCGCCTCCTGGATGGGACACCCCCTGGGCGCGCCGTCGTCCTCAGGATGGCTCGAAAGCAGGTCATGAAGCGCACCGGAGGTCACTATCCCGCCCCATTGAAGATCCTCGATGTCGTGAAGAAGGGTGGGCGGGTCCGGCAGGCCACCGCCCTCGCCCTCGAGGCCGATGCAGCCGGACAACTCATCGTATCCTCAGTCAGCAAGAACCTGATCCACATATTCAACCTCAATGAAGCCGCCAAGAAGGGCCTGGGGGCCTTGGACGCCGAGGCCACCCACGTGGGCCGTCTGGGAGTGCTCGGTGCGGGCGTGATGGGTGGCGGTATCGCTCAGTTGGCAGCCTACAAGGGCATCGTGGTGCGAATGAAAGACATCCGCCACGAAGCCATCTCAGGCGGTCTGCAGCACGCAAGAGGCCTTTTCGATAAGGCGGTCCAACGCCGCCGCTTGCGTCGGCGCGAAGCCGATCAGCACATGGAGTTGATCAGCGGCGGCCTCGACTACCAGAGCCTTTCGGGGTGCGACCTGATCGTGGAGGCCGTCGTCGAGCGCATGGATGTGAAGCGCATCGTTTTGAGGGAGACTGAGGACGCCGTACGCGCGGATTGTATCATCGCGTCCAACACGTCCTCCCTTTCGATCGACGAGATGTCCGAGGGCCTCAGACGGCCGGAAAACCTCGCCGGCATGCACTTCTTCAATCCCGTGCACAAGATGCCGCTGGTCGAGGTGGTCCGCGGATCTCGGAGCAGCGATCGCACGGTGGCGACCATCTATGCGCTCGCCCTCGAGCTCGGCAAGGTGCCTGTAGTTACGTCCGATGGTCCCGGTTTCCTGGTAAACCGTGTGCTCGGCCCCTACCTGAACGAGGCGGGACATCTCTTGGCGGACGGAGCATCCATAGAGGATGTCGACCGCGCCGCGACGGATTTCGGCATGCCCATGGGTCCACTTCGCCTCGTGGACGAGGTCGGTATCGACGTGAGCAGTCACGCCGGCGACTCACTCCACAAGGCCTTGGGGGACCGCCTCGATCCATCGGCTCCGCTCGTTGCACTCGCAGATTCGGGCCGGCTCGGCAAGAAAGGCGGCAGCGGCTTCTATCGGTACGAGAACGGCGCAGAAGCGGGCGTCGACCAGTCCGTCTACGCTGCGCTGAAGTCGGCCGTGCCCGCCGAACGCCGCACCCTGGATCAAGAGGAGATCCGCGGACGGCTTGTGCTGGCCATGATCAACGAGGCCGCGCGGGCTCTCGACGAGGGAGTGGTCGCCAGGGCGGCCGATGTGGATTTGGCGATGATCATGGGAACGGGGTTTCCGCCCTTCCTCGGGGGCTTGATGCGCTTCGCCGACACCATCCATCTGAAAACGCTTCTCAGCCGACTGCAGGAGATGGAGGACTTGCACGGCCAGCGGTTCACACCCGCTCCGCTGATCGCACGACTTGCCGCTGCGGACCGCAGCTTTTACGACACCTTTGGTGACTAGTACTGTCGCGGGCGTGGTACCATGCGCCGGTGAGTCTTCCAGGATGGGCGTACCCAAGGCCCTGCTGCACGCCGAGGGCTGCACGTTTCTGGACAGGGTCGTAGATACCTTGCAAGAGGGCGGATGTGCGCCCGTCATCGTTGTGGTCGCCCATCTCGACGGACCCGTGGCTGAGCGCGCCCGCGCTATCGGCGCCCGCGTGGAGGTCAACAGGCGACCCGCGGATGGGCCTATCACGTCGCTACGCGTTGGACTACGCGCCCTCTCCGATCCCGTGGAAGCGTGCGCGTTCCTTCCGGTAGATCATCCGCTTGTGAAGGCTGCGACGGTGGCCCGGTTAATCGCATCGTTGGAGGTGTCGGAGACTCCGATCGTGGTGCCATCCTACAGGGGCGAGAGGGGGCACCCGGTGCTCTTCCGCCGGACCGTCTTCCCCGAGCTGTTCGAAGACGACCTGGCCGAAGGGGCACGAACGGTCGTACACCGGCATCTGCAGAATCTCACTGATGTCGCCGTACCCGACCCCGGTGTGCTGGCGGACATCGACACACCGGAGGAGTACCGGCGGCACTTCGATATGACCGCCCATGCGCTCGACAGTACATGAGCGCGGCCTATCTGGACGCCCCAGCGGCCACTGAGGTCATCCTTTCGGCGGTGGAGGCCGGCGAAATCGTGGTGGTGCTGATTCTGATGCCACCCTCGACCGATGCGGGGGGGCGGATCATAATCCGCCGCGCGCCAGACCGCGTGCTGACACGGATGGGAACTACGGGGGATGACACCATCGATTCGGCCTTGGCGGACCTGGCCCAGAACGCGATGGAGGGCGCCGACTTCGCCCAGGAGGGTGTCCACTCGTTGGGGACTGAGGCCGGCCTGGAGGTACGGTTCTTCCTGGAGGTACATCGACCCCAACCCGAACTCTTGATCGTCGGGGCGGGCCATATTGCGCAGCCGCTCTGCTCGGTCGGGGCACTCTTGGGATTTCGTGTTCGGGTGCTCGACGACCGACCGGCGTTCGCCACCAGCGAGCGGTTTCCCGAGGCGGAAGAGGTGGTCCGAATCGACATGGACGACCCATTCGGCCGGGTGCCGCTGACTCCCGAGACTCACATCGTCCTGGTCACGCGCGGGCACAAGTACGATTACGCCTGCCTCCGACAACTGCTGTCGCGGGAAGAAGAGGTACGGTACATAGGCATGATCGGAAGCCGTAGACGCGTCCGGGCAGCATTCACGGAGTTGGTCGAGGAGGGCTTCGACCGCGAGCGAATCGCCAAGATTCGGGCACCGGTGGGCTTGGATCTCCGGGCAGAGACACCGGCAGAGATCGCGGTCGCAGTAGCAGCCGAAATCGTCTTGTTATGGCGAGGAGGCTCCGCTCAGCCATTGGCCGATCAGGAGCGCATCCTCCCGCGTTTCTTCGAGGCGGGAGAAGGAGTGAACGCGAGTGGTACGGACTGAGGATGACGCCCTCTACAGGGCACTCGCCAAGAAGGCCAAGGCCGGGCGACCCTGTGCCTTGGCGACCGTTGTGGCCACACGCGGGTCAACGCCTCGAAAAGTAGGGGCGAAGATGCTTGTCGATCCAGAAGAGGGCCTCGTGGGCACCATAGGTGGCGGATGTGGGGAGGGTGAGGTGCTCGAGGCCGTCGAAGAAGTCCTGCGAACAGGCGTTCCAAGGATGGTGCTGATCGACCTCACCAAGGACTTCCTCACGTGGGATCCTGCGGTGTGCGGAGGCACCATGGAAGTGTTTGTCGAATCCATCAGAACAAAAACGGCGGCCAAGTAACGGCTCGTATCGAGACCGTCACGCACATCCACTACGTCCGTCCGCCCCAACCCAGTGGAGCCCCGTCCTGCCATCATGGACACAGGGAAAGCGCTCAGCGCTCTGTGAGCAGGCCGCTCAACCCTCCTCTGTGCCGGCGTCCACCACGCGTGCCGAGCACAGGCGGTCCGTGTCCAGAAACACGCGCTTGAGCACGTCCGGCTCTTCCCGCAAGCAGTCGATCAGACGCTCATGGCGGCCGAGCGCGTCCGTCGGTATCGAAATCTCCTCGTGGTGATACCTCCCGTTATCGACGAACAGGAGACGAACCGTGGTCTCCTGGCTCAATTCTGGGCGCCCGCATCTCCGGCCCCATCCTTCTCGGCGAGAAGCGACTCGACGATCTCCTGAAAGGCGGAAAAATCACCCCAGCGGCTTACGCGGGTGGCCATTCCGCCGCCTCCGCTCACGAAGATAGTCGGCGTGCCGTTGACCCGCATGAGTTGGCCGAGTTCGATGCCGGCGCTCACCGTGACCGAGTGACGGTCACTATTCAGGCAGCCGTTGAACTCCTCCTGGTTCAGCCCCAGACCTTGCGCGTAGGACTGGAAAGCGGCGATGGGCGGTACAGTGCTCGGCGACCATGAAGACTGGTTGGCATAGAGTTGGTCGTGGTACGCCCAGAATTGCTGCCCCCCCTGGTCCAGCGCGCAACGAGCCGCTCGCGCCGCAAGGAACGCATGGGGATGCTGGGCCAACGGGAAGTCCTGGAACACGAACTTCGCGACCCCGTTGTCCACATAGGCGAGATCGACCTCGGGCTTTACGCGGGTGGCGAACTGCAGGCACGCCGGGCATTGGAAGTCGGCGAACTCCAGGATCGTGATCGGGGCGTCCGGATCCCCACGCTCCACCCCCGCCGCCAGCTCAACGAGTTCCTGAGGATTCTCGTATTCGATCGGAATCGCCGCCAGCGCAGCTTCGGTGAATCCGCCACCCACGAGCGAATAACCCACGCTCCCAACGGCGATCACTGCCACGATGCCCAGAATCCAATAGAACGACGTCATGCTGCTGCCGCTGTTAGCGCTGGATTTCTTCTTGGTCCCTTCATCGTTCTTGCTGCTCGCCACTTGCAACTCCCCCCCGAATGAACGCCGAGTCATCTTCAAAAAAAGAATCTGCCTTGGTACACGATGGGCCCGACTTTGATTCACCTCAAGACGTCGTGGCCAGCACCAGTTCTCTCATGACCTCATCCGTGTCCAGGAAATCCTGGAATACCCTATCGGCGCCTGCGTCCCGCAGCGACTCGGCATCACATCGGCCAGTAGCCACCGCAACCGTTCGGGTTCCCGCTCGCTGGCCACACACAACGTCCCGCGGTGTATCGCCGACCACCACGGTGCGCTCACGGGCGAATCTAACGCCACACGCTTCCTCCGCTCTGGCAATAGCCAGCGGAGCTAGCAGATTGCGATCTTCGTGGTCTGAGCCAAACCCCCCGATGGTCAAGCCATTGGCGAGTCCCACGGAGGCGAGCTTCAGACGCGCACCTCTTGCGATGTTGCCGGTCACCAGCGCCACGGCCACATCCGGGTGGGCGTGCAGCCTGTCGAGCAACGCCGGCACCCCGGGGAGGAGGTACATGGGCTCATGGGTAAGCAGGGCCTCGAGCTCTGCGAGGTAGCGGTCCCACAGGTCCGGAAGGGAAGCATCGATCCGCTCCTCCGTGAACCCCGCCACCACGAGCAACTCCCGGGCGATCTGAGGATCCGTCTTGCCGGAAAAATCGAAGCCCTCAATGGCGCCGCGTGTCTCGTACACTTCCAGCATCGCAGTCTCGAAGGCCTCTTTGGCGGGCCCCCCGGCCACGAGCGTTCCGTCGATGTCCAGAAGTACGAGAGTCGTAGCCATCTCAACCATGCTCGATCAGCATCGCCGGATCGACGTTGCCTCCGCTGAGCACCGCCACGACCTTGCGGCCAGTAACTTCGACCCGCCCGCTCAACATCGCGGCCACGGTGACCGCTCCCGAAAACTCGACGAGGAGATTTCGCTCCGTGGCGAGCAGCAGAGCGGCTTCCACGATGGCATCGTCGTCGACAAGCAACACATCGTCGGCGAGATCGCGAATGTGTCGGTAGGTATGGTCCCCGGTTTTCACGGGAAGTAGGCCATCGGCGATGGAGTCGGTGCTCGAAAGTTCCACGGGCTCACCGGCATCGAGGGCGGCCCTCATCGAAGCAGCCCCAACGGGCTCGACTCCGAAGATCCTTGCGTCCGGACGAAGTCGGCGCACGGCCGCGCTCACTCCGCTGGCGAGCCCGCCACCACCGATGGGCGCGAGGATCGTGTCCACCTCGCCCCACTCCTGGACGATCTCCAGACCCACGGTGCCCTGGCCGGCGATGATGTGGGGGTGGTCGAAGGGCGGAACCATGGCCAGACCCCGCTCATCGGCGAGGGCTTCCGCCCGAGCGCGTCGCACCACCGAGGTCGTGCCTTCGAGTACGACTTCGGCCCCTAGCCGCTCAGCCCCCTCGCGCTTGATGGCCGGCGCGTTGACCGGCATGACCACGACCGCATGGGATTCTAGAAGCTCCGCTACCAGGGCAACCGCTTGGGCGTGGTTTCCGGACGAGTAGGTGATCAGTCCGTCCTCGAGTTCTTCGGCCGAAAGGCGCGAGGCGAAGTTGAACGCCCCACGAGCCTTGAAGGACCCTGAGCGCTGGAGGTTCTCACACTTGAGGCGAATCTCGCCCCCCAGCCGCTCGGACAGCTCCGGCCACGCCACCAGTGGCGTGCGTACGACAACCCCCTCCAACCGCGCCGCGGCTCCCCGGATTTCGTCCAGCCCGACAAGGCCTCCGGGATCTGTCACCCCTCTTCGACGGTTTCGACGGCGTCCGCTGCGTCACCTGTCTCGACGGGGTCCACGGTGTCCATTTCGTCAAGACCATCGAGGACTCCGACACCGCCCTCGTCGTCGGGGATGATCCGAGCGACATCCATGACCTGGTCACCCTCGTCCAGATTCACGAGCCGCACCCCCTGCGTGGCTCGGCCGATGACGCGAATCTCGCCCACGCGCTGACGATTCACGACGCCGTTGCGCGTGATGATCATGAGCTGGTCGTCTGGCACCACCGACTTGATCGCCACGACCTTGCCGGTCTTGTCACTGGTCTTGAGGTTGATGACGCCTCTGCCACCCCGGCCCTGGAGCCGATACGCGCCGACTTCCGAGCGCTTCCCCATACCCTCCTCGGAAACGACCAGGAGCGTGGCGTCTTCACGACGGATCACGACCATGCCAACCACTCGGTCCTCCTCGCGCAGCCGGATGCCCCGCACCCCCTCGGCGGCCCTACCCATGGGGCGGGTGTCCTCTTCCTTGAAGCGAATGGCCATGCCGTCGCGCGTGGCGAGGATGACGTGGTTCAACCCATCCGTTATCTGCACGTCGATGAGCTCGTCACCCTCCCGGATGTTGATGGCGTTGAGCCCCACGGCCCGCACGTTTCCGTAGGCGGAAAGTGCGGTCTTCTTGATCTTTCCGGCGCGAGTGCTGAACAAGAGGAAGCGGTCGTCACTGAACTCCCGCACGGGCACCAGTGCGGCTATCTCGCGCTCAGCCTCGATGTTCAGGAGGTTCACGATGGGCTTACCACGCGACTGACGTTGGGCATCCGGGATCTGCCAGACCTTGAGCCAATAACATTGGCCGTCGCGAGTGAAGACCATGAGGTAGTCGTGAGTCGAGGCCACGAAGAGGTGCTCGACCCAGTCCTCTTCCTTCGTTCCCATGCCCTGGAGGCCTCGGCCTCCACGGCGCTGTGCTCGGTATGTGTCGATCCCGACGCGCTTTACGTACCCTTGGTGCGAGACCGTGATCACCACCTCCTCGTCGGGGATCAGGTCCTCCATCTCGAGCGACGAAACATCACCGATGATCTCGGAGCGGCGCTCGTCGCCGAACTTCTCCTCGATCTCCGTCAGCTCATCCGTGATGATCCCCATGCGAACATCCTTGCTGCCAAGGATTCGCTCCAGCTCGGCGATCGCCACACGGATCTGGGCCAGCTCATCTTCGAGCTTGTCCATCTCCAGGCCGGTCAACCGGGAGAGACGCATGTCCAGAATGGCTTTCGTCTGCAACTCGGACAGCCCGAACGCCTCTTGGAGTCCCGTGGACGCAGCCTCGGTGTCCCTCGATCCGCGGATGATCTTGATGACGGCGTCGATGTTGTCGACGGCGATCTTCAGGCCCTCGAGGATGTGCTCCCGCGCCTCCGCGCGGGCGAGATCGTGAGTCGTCCGGCGGACCACCACAGTGTGGCGGTGGTCGATGAAGTGCTGAAGCATCTCGCGAAGCTCGAGCACCTTGGGGACACCGTTTACCAGCGCCAGAAGAATCGTCCCGAATGTCGACTGCATCTGCGTGTGCTTGTACAGCCGATTCAGCACGAT
Source organism: Gemmatimonadota bacterium (assembly GCA_036986155.1). Taxonomy (GTDB): domain Bacteria; phylum Gemmatimonadota; class Gemmatimonadetes; order Longimicrobiales; family Gaopeijiaceae; genus JACZXQ01. The sequence continues at coordinate 13,257 of BTRA01000010.1, forward strand.
CTCGGGCATCACGTCGCGCTTGAGCTCGATGACGATACGCATGCCGTCGCGGTCCGACTCGTCCCGGAGGTCCCTGATATCGGCGAGCTTCTTGTCGCGAACAAGTTGCGCAATCTGCTCGATCAGCCGCGCCTTGTTCACCATGAACGGGATCTCCGTCACCACAATCCGCTCGCCCTGGCCCTCCATCTGCTCGATGGTGGCCTTGGCGCGCATTACGATGCGCCCGCGACCGGTACGATATGCCTCTTCGATCCCAGTTCGCCCGCAGATGTACGCTCCGGTCGGAAAGTCGGGGCCCGTGACGATGCGCTCCAGTTCCTCCTGCGGCAGGTCAGGATCGGCTATGAGCGCCTTCGTCGCCGCTACCACCTCTGTCAGGTTGTGCGGCGGAATATTGGTGGCCATACCGACGGCGATCCCCGAACTGCCATTGATCAGGAGGTTCGGCACGCGCGCGGGAAGCACGGTAGGCTCTTGGAGCCGGTCGTCGAAGTTGGGGACGAAGGCGACGGTGTCCTTTTCGATGTCGTCCAGCAACTCGGTGGCTAACGCCATGAGGCGAGCCTCCGTGTACCGATAGGCGGCGGCAGAATCACCGTCGATCGATCCGAAGTTGCCCTGGCCATCCACCAGCGGATACCGCAACGAGAAGTCCTGCACCATCCGAACCATCGAGTCGTACACCGCCGAATCGCCGTGCGGGTGGTACTTGCCGAGCACCTCCCCAACGACGGTCGCGCTCTTCTTGAACGCCCGTCCGGGCGTTAGCCCGAGCCCGCTCATCGCGTAGAGGATTCGCCGGTGGACCGGCTTCAGACCATCTCGCACATCAGGTAGTGCCCGCTGTACGATCACGCTCATCGAATAGTCGATGAACGATTCCCTCATCTCGTCTTCGAGCAACCGCTCGAGCACCGTCTCCCCAGTAGGTCTATCGTCTCCGTTCATCCCGCCTGTCGATTCTCCTATTCGATGTATGCCGACCCGGCTGCGCTCCCCGCACCCGGATCCCTAGTCTCGGACGGCCAGCCCCTTCCATCCGCACTCGACACAGCGCCGCCGTGCCAACTCCAGCCCTGACATCCAGCCCAACACGCGATGATGCATCCTCCGCCGCAGGCGACGAGTGCGACCGCCGCAATGTGAACACATCTGACCTCTAGAGAGGCTCGTGCTCGCATGCTTCGCCCACAGCACCAACGCCATCCCCGCGATCCCGATAACGATCATCCCCACACCCCATGCGAACCGCAGGGGCGGAAGGCTCGGAACGTCGTCCGCAACGGTACTGGAGAGGGTCTGAGTGAAGCGGTTGAGCGTGGTGGAAAGGGTCCCCGAAGCGAACTCGAAGCCGAAGAGCAGGAGCGCAACGGAGAGAAGTTTTATCGTACGCCTCAACGACACTCCATTCGGGCGGGTGCGATGTGCTATAAGTCGTTGAAAAATAACGAATAACGAGGTGTGAAGCGAGCCCTGCGGCTACCGCGTGGGAGACCTCCGACACCACCCCTTCGAGGCGGACCACCGGCGCGCGGCGCGCGGCCGGAAGCGGGGCTCTTGGCAAAGCGTATCTCGGGTGGGATCAAGCCACCGCGACGAAATCCTCGGTCTCCCGCCACCCGGCCTCGATCAGGCTCTTGCGAATCTCCGCACGGGCCCCCTTCTGACCCACAGCCGCCACGCAGAAGGCGCCGGTAAAGGAACGGATACTTGCAGGGCCGACGACTGTCGCCCCATGGATGGTTTGGCCCACCTTGCGTGGGTCCAAATCGATGAAGGCTCTAACCTCGCCGCCAGCCGACCGCACCTCCCTCGCGAAGACCTTGCCGAGCGGCCCCGCGCCCCACACCACCACGCCGCCTCTGTTCCTCGCCAGGGTCTGGAGCAAATAGTGGACCTTGCAGCGCCGGAAGGCGTCTTGGGAGTAAGTGGGATCGTTGCGAGACAAACGGTCACTCCCCTCCCTCCACCGCAGCAGCGTGCGAGCCACCACCCCGAGCCGCCCACCCCGCTCCCACAGGCGCATGAGCAGATCGTAGTCCTCAGGCCAGCCACGGTCGATGTAACCTCCCGCCTCCCGTACTGAGGCCGCCCTCAGGAAGAAGGTGGGATGTGCCAGCGGGCACTCTACGAATAGGTCTCGCTCCACTTGGTTCGGTGTCTCGAGAGAATTGAGCCATGTCTGATACCGACGAGCCCCATCCCTAACGCTCTCGGGCGGAAAGTACTCGATGTGGCCACCGCATACTGCCCAACTCGGGTTCGCCTCCATGAGGGAGCACTGGGCCTCGAAGCGGCCGGGGAGCGCAACATCGTCAGCGTCCATCCGCGCCAAGTACCGCCCCCGAGCCTTCGAGCGACCGGTCTCCAGCGCGCCGACGATTCCGGCCGGGGCCTGCCGCACCACGCGCACCCGGGCGTCACGCGCCTGCCAGGCTTCCAAGAGTCCGGCCGAGCCGTCGGTCGACCCGTCGTCCACCGCCACAACCTCGAAGTCCGTGAACGTCTGTGACGCAATGGAGTCGATCGCAGCGGGCAGGGTGGCCTCGCCGTCGCGAACCGGCAGGAGCACAGAGACCATCGGCACCATTCAGGAACCCGAGATGAACTCGAGTTGCATCACGAGCGGCTGTCCCCTCGTCTCGAGCCGCAAGACGATGTGCGGAGCCTCGGTGCGAGCGTACAGGATCTGTTCCCCGGCATCGCTGACCATCTCGATTCGGTACGCCTGGAAGGTTCCCGCCGGCACTTCGATAGTCGCGATCTCGAGCACCTGCCCACTCATGATCGTCGTGGCGCCGGACTCCACCTGCGTTACCGGGACACGGATTCTCATGCCAGGCGCATGGTCCATGAGCCAAAGGGCCACCTCCAGCATTTCGCCCATCACGGCTCCGGCCGTGACCGGCACCCGGAACTCTTCCACCCGTCCGTCGGGGTAGGTACGCGAGCCCTGCACGAATCCGTCGTCCACGGTGGATCGAGCCCCGATCTCACCACCCGGCGCCGAGAAGAGGAACGACGCAGCCACCGGCGCGAATGTCGAAGGCCGAAATGTCACCTCCTGGCGCAGCGTCTGAGGACCGGTGACCATGAGCGACGTCAGAGTGATGGCGTCCGGATCGACCGGGTCCGAACGGTCGAGAGTCCGCACCAGCTCGCCCACCCGCTCGCCGTCCACCATCAGGCCGTACACCCAGGACCCATCCTCGAGGCCCGACGCGTCCAGGTCGAGCACTCCCTGCTCCGGGGACGGAGCGAGATCCGCGAGACCCAACGGGTGGCCGTCCATGTCGATCACCGTCACTGGCCCGAACTTGGTGAGCGGACCCCGCAGCACCGCTGCGTCACCCACCACCGTAATGACGGCCTCCTGCGGTACAAGCTGCCTCGACGCCGCGCCGCGCAGCGCGGCCCCATCGAGTCCGCGAATACGGCTTGGGTACTCGTCGAGTCGCTTAGAAGACATCCCGAACAACCGGTCCCGCGCCACTCGGGCGACGATCTGTTGGGGAGTTTCCACCTGGAGAGGAAACGACCCGGCAATATACCCCTTGATGGGCTCCAACTCTGCGGGAAGCACCTCCTCGACCCGAAGACGCTCCAATTCGTCGAGGATGAGCCCCACCGTCCCGTCCACGGCCGCCGCAGGAACCTCCGCACTAGCCACATAATAGCCCGCCTCGACCCGACGGTTCACAGCGGACGACACGCGGCCGAGCCGCTGCCGCAGTACGAGGTTTGCGACTACCAGCGCCGCCCAATCCGGGCCGGAACCCACCGGCAGCAGGTGCCCTACGCGAATCGTAGCCCGCGCGGATCCCGGTGCGTGGACCAGCACGACCTCGTTGGCTTCAGGTTCAGGGGGCTCCACGCCTGGCGAGACCGGGCCTAGGGCTCCGGTCCAAGTTCCAAAATATTCCTCGATCTCCTCCGCCATTTCGTCGAGAGTTACTCCACCGGAGACCACGAACGTGGCGTTTCCGGGTACATAGTTGGCGGCGTGGTACGCGGCGAGCGCGTCGGAGTCCAGCTCCCCGAGCTTCTCCTCGCCCGCTCCCTGCCCGTATCGGTGCTGTCCGTACATGCTCCGAAGAAGTACGCGTGTGGCCATAATCCGCGGATCTGCCCGACTCGCTTCGGCGCTTTCCACGAGCTCCTCGAGCAAAGGGGCAAGCGCAGCCGGCTCGAACGACGGACGCATCACCACATCGGCTAGTAGCTCCAAGCCGGCATTCAGGTGCGCACGCGCCACACCAAGAGTGATGGTAGCGCCGTCGGGCCCCGCCCGGGTATCGAGAGTGGCCCCGAGACGGTCGACCGCGCGGGCCAGTTCGTCCGTATTCCTAGTGGTCGTGCCGGCCGTGAGCAGGCGCGCCACCACCGCTGCGAGCCCCGGGGACTCGGAGACCACAGGTACGACATCCCGGACCGTTACGCTCACCGTGACGAACGGAACGCCGGCTCGCTCGACCAGGATGAGGTCTGCACCGATCCCGAGCGTCCGCGAGTCGATACGAGGGAGTCGTGTACCGGTCTCGGGGAGCGGCGGGGGGGGTCCGCCCTGGGCCCCGAGGCCCACAGGCAAGAACAGCACCATTCCCAGGTACCGAGCGAGATGGCGGGAGGTTCGCGATATCCAGATCATTCGGGGACTCCGTGCCCGCCGGTCCTCACCGGAGCAAAAACGACAGCCCGATTCTCGGCCGTGAGGTACTTCGCCGCCACCCGCTGGATGTCGTCGGCCGTGACCGCGTCGTAGCGCGTGACCTCTCCGTTGATGCGGTGCGCATCACCGAAGTAGAGCAAGTGACGCTGAAGAGCTTCGACGCGTGACCGAACTGAGAGCCTGCTTGTGATCTCTGCCGCCTTCCATTGGTTGAGAGCCGTGCGCAACTCCTGATCCGTCACGGACTCCGCTCCGAGCCGTTCGACCTCCTCGAGGATCTGTGCTTCGAGCACGTCGAGAGACACCCCCTCCGCTGCCACCACATCGATCGCCACGGTGCCTGGCCCGCGTCTGCGGTTGAGGGTGGCCGTGAGCGTTCGGGCCAACCGCCGGTCATGCACGAGCGCCTTTTGCAGGCGACTGCCCCGTCCGGCGCCGAGAATCCTCACCAGGAGCGCCAGGGCGTATTGATCGTCGTGTGCGGCCCCGGGAGTCGTAAACACCACCGACAAGAAGGAATGGGTCGAGAACTCTTCGCCCACCCGCCCCCTCCGCTCTCCATCATGTCGCGGTGCGTCGGGGAACTCGGCAGGCTCGAAAACGCCCGGACCTCGCTGAATACGTCCGAATATGTCTTCGACCAGTGAGCGGATTTGCAGGGGATCCACATCCCCGGCTACGGCGAGAACTGCGTTGTCCGGTGCGAAATAGCGCTCGTAGAAGTGGCGGATCCTGTCGACATCGGTATCCGTCGGCGCGGCCCCGGCAAGGCCCGCTGAGCGCTTGTACGGCACGAAGTCCGTAGCCAGCGTATCGGCGGCGAAACGCGCCCGCGCGTAGGGCCGTCCAAGAAGTGTGCCGTCTCGCTCGCTGGTGACCCTGGCCATCCGAGAGCGAAGACCATCGTCGGAGAAAACAAGCCGGTCCATGCGCTCCGATTCGATCCAAAGAGCGAGGTTGACGCGGTTCGACGGAACGACCTGTAGGAAGCCTGTGCGATCCGCGTCCGTTCCGGCCACCTGAAAACCGCCGGCACGGGTGATGAGCAGATCGGCCCGGCCGGGCGGGAGGTTCTCGCTTTCCTGAAGTGCCAGGTGCTCGATCACATGTGCGAGCGCGTTGGCGTAGGGCTCCTCGGGCGAACTACCGACGCGGTACCAAACACTCACCGCGGCCACAGGAGACGTGTGAGTCTCGTTCACCACGACGAACAGGCCGTTTTCCAGGCGGAAGGTATCGACGGGGAGTTCGGGCAATCCATATTGCTGGGCAGACACGCCGCCCGCGGCCAGCACGGCCATGGCAAGCGCAGCAGAAAGCCTGTCTTTCCTCACGCGGACGCCTCGGCATCACCGAGAACATCCGCCAAGTACCGGCCCGTTATGCTCTCCGGAACGGCGGCCACCTCCTCGGGGCGCCCCATGGCCACGACCCGGCCGCCCTTCGCGCCCGCACCCGGACCCAGGTCGATCACCCAGTCGGCGGTCTTGATGACGTCGAGGTTGTGCTCGATGACCAACACGGTGTTGCCCGCGTCCACGAGCCTGGCCAACACCTGGTTCAATTTGCCGACATCCTCGCCCGAAAGGCCGGTGGTAGGCTCATCCAGCAGATAGATCTTCCTGCCCTTCTTGCCCGCCGCGCCCGAGAGTTCTCGGGCGATCTTCAGTCGCTGGGCCTCACCGCCGGAGAGCGTCGGGGCCGGCTGCCCCAACCTCAGATATCCCAACCCTACCTGTTGGAGGTGCCACAAGGTCTGCCCGAGCTTGGCTTCGCGGATGAAGAATCGGATAGCCTCGTCCACGGTGAGGTCGAGGACCTCCGCTACGTTCTTCCCCCTTACGGTCACGTCCAGCATCTCGGGCTTGTAGCGAGTCCCCCGGCACACGTCACATCCCACGTAGACATCGGCCATGAAGATCATCTCGATCTCGACCCGCCCCGCACCCTTGCACGCCTCGCAACGTCCGCCCGACACGTTGAAGGAGAAATGCTTCGCCTGGTAACCCCGCTCCCTGGCAAGCCGCTGGGAAGCGAAGATCCTCCGCACCTCGTCCCAGGCCTTGATATACGTTACCGGGTTGGACCGGGGAGTGCGCCCGATGGGTGATTGGTCGACCAGTACCACGTCGTCCAGCGCGCTGGCGCCCTTGAGCGTCGCAAACTGGCCGACCATCTCCCCGAGGTGCTCCTTTGCCGAGGTTTCTCCATCCTTGAAGGAGCGCTCCAGCCCTCGGTACAACACGTCGTGCACCAGCGTCGACTTGCCCGACCCCGAGACCCCCGTTACGACCGTCATGGCCCCAAGAGGGATCTCCACGTCTACGCCACGCAGATTGTGAAGTTTTGCGCCGTCCAGGCTGAGCGTGCCTCTATCCACACGCCTACGCTTGCTGGGAACCTCGATCTCGGTCGCGCCCGACAAGAACCGACCGGTGGCCGTGTCGCAGCGCAGAAGCTCCTCGGGTTTCCCCTGGAAGACCGCCACACCTCCGCTCTCACCCGAGCCTGGGCCGAGTTCCAACACATGGTCCGCAGCCATGATGGCCTGGGTATCGTGCTCGACCACCACCACCGCATTCCCCGCGTCCCGCAGGCTGCAGAGCAGGGATAGCAGCGCCTCGGTATCGCAGGGATGTAGGCCGACAGTGGGCTCGTCCAACACATACAGCGTGTCCACGAGGCGCGAGCCCAGAGAGTTGGCGAGGTTGATCCGCTGCGCCTCCCCTCCGGACAAGGTCCGGGTCTGGCGGTCCAAAGTGAGGTAACCGAGTCCCACATCCACCAAAAAGGCCAATCGCGCCCGGAGTTCTCGCAGGATGGTCTCGGCGATGCGCGTCTCCATCTCGCTGAGTTCGAGTGCGTCGATCCACAGCCGCAAGTCCTCCAGAGGTAGGGCGCTGACCCCGGAAATGGAGCGGCCGCCGATCTCCACGCACAGGGCCCTGGGCTGAATACGGGCCCCTCCGCACGCGCTACACACCTGCGGGCTCTGGTACTGCCTGAGAAAGACCCGGATGTACTGCTTGTAGCGCTTCTTCTCGCGGGAGACGAGGAACGGAACAACGCCCTTGAATCCCGAGCCTCCGAAGAGGACGGCCTCTCGGAATTCCTCCGGCAACTCCTTCCAGTGGTGGTAGAGAGACACCCCCTGGTCGAGCGCGAACTGGCGGAGGCGCATATGCTCCTTGTGGTAGCGCGGCTTGGTCCACGGGTCCACTGCGCCTTCGTCGATGGAGCGGTCGGGATTCGGGACTATCAGGTCGGTGGTGTAGTCGAGCGTGGCGCCGAACCCCGTGCACAGAGGGCAGGACCCATACGGGTTGTTGAACGAAAAGAGCTGAGGCGTCGGATCCAGGAATTCCACCTCCGGGTGTTTGGGACACCGGAAGTGCTCGGTGAACTCCATACGCTCCGGCAGGTCGCCTGTCCCGTCCGTCCCGCGATCGACCAAGATGACGGCCTCTCCCTCCCCCTCCGCGAAGCAGGTGCCGACCGAGTCTGCGAGTCGGTCCTCGAGCTCAGGGCCGACCTTCACGCGGTCGACGACCACCAAGGGATCGGCGACCTGAGCCAAGTCGACGCCCAGCCCCTCCACCTCATCCGCGTCCGGGGCGGACAGATCGAGTCGCTCTCCTCCCGCCAGGACGCGCACGAACCCCATCGCACGAAGGTTTTCGACCACGAGCGCATGTTTGACCAGGCCGCTCAAGTGGAGCGGAAAGGTCACCTGCACGCGGGTGCCCTTGGGAAGGGCCAGGACCGAGTCGACGACTTCGCTGACCGTGTTGGGGCGCACGCGATCCCCGCACTCCGGGCAAAAGGTCCGGCCCACCCGCGCCCACAGCAGCCTCAGGTAGTCATAGACCTCCGTGGCCGTACCCACCGTGGATCGACTCGACTTCGTCGGGTTTCTCTGCTCGATGGCCACCGCCGGCGCAATGCCCTCGATCGAGTCGACATCGGGCTTTTCCATGCGCTCCAGGAACTGCTTCGCGTACGTGGACAGGGACTCCACATAACGTCGCTGCCCTTCGGCGAAGAGCGTATCCAAGGCGAGCGACGACTTACCAGAGCCCGACGGGCCGGTGACCACTGTCAGGGCACGGCGCGGAATATCCACATCGATGTTCTTGAGATTGTTCTGGCGGGCCCCCCGGATGCGGATCACATCGTCCATTCCCGGATGATAGCAGGCTGCGAGGGCGTCCGGAACTCCCCTTCCAAGCAGGGTGTACCCCGAGCGCCTGCCCCCATCCGAGGAGCATTCGTGAACGCACCCCAGGACCACATCCAAGAAGAAGAGGCCCTGGGGAAGGCCTACGACGCGCACCTCATGAAACGGCTCCTGGGCTACCTGCGGCCGTACAAACTCCAGGTGGCCCTGGCCATCCTCTTGCTCATGGTCGCGTCGGGCCTTCAGGTCGTCGGACCGTGGCTCACCCAACTCGCCCTGGACGAAGCCATCCCCGACGGCGATGGCGGCTACTTGAGCCTTCTGGCCGGCGCGTACCTGGCCGCCGTGGCCATCTCCTTCTTCCTGATGTACGGGCAAGCCCTACTGATGACCTGGCTCGGCCAGCGCGTCATGTACGACTTACGGACCGAGATTTTCGCGAAGATGCAGCGCCTGGACCTGCGATTCTACGACCGGAATCCGGTGGGCCGGCTTATGACCAGGATCACTTCGGACGTCGAGACGCTGAACGAGTTGTTCAGCTCCGGGCTGGTGGCCGTGTTCGGCGACATCTTCACCCTGGTCTTCATTGTGGCGGCGATGCTCAACATGCACTGGCGGCTGGCCCTGGTGACGTTCACCGTGCTGCCGTTCGTAGCGCTCACAGCAATCCTGTTCCGAGCCAGGGTGCGCTCGGCGTATCGGGATATCCGGGTGAGGTTGGCGCGCATAAACGCGTTCCTCCACGAGCGCATTACGGGCATCCGCGTCGTACAGTACTTCAATCGCGAGAAACACGATGCGGACACCCACGCCGAGATCAACCGCGACTACCTCGAGGCCCACCTCCGCTCCATCACGTACTATGCGCTCTTCTTCCCGGTCATCGAGGTGTTCACCGCCATTGCCCTGGCCCTCATAATCTGGCAGGGCGGCGCACTGATCCTGGCCGGGGCGATTCAGGTGGGCGTACTCGCGGCGTTCATCCAGTGGGCACGGCGTTTCTTCCGGCCCATCCAGGACCTGTCGGAGAAGTACAACCTGCTCCAGGGAGCCATGGCGTCGTCCGAACGCATCTTCAAACTCATGGATCGCGAGATCGTGGTCGGTGACCCGAACGACCCGCTTCCCCTGCCCCTGCCCCTCGATGGTGAGATCGAGTTCCGCGACGTGTGGTTCGCGTATGGGAAGAACGAAGAGGGCGAGTGGGACTGGGTTTTGAAGGGCGTGAGCTTCCACGTAAGACCCGGCGAAAAGATCGCCGTCGTAGGGCACACGGGAGCGGGTAAGACGACCTTGGTGAACCTGCTCATGCGGTTCTACGACGTACAGAAAGGCGAGATCCTGCTGGACGGTGTGCCCATCCACCGCCTGCGCCTGAACGACCTGAGGGATCAGATCGGGTTCGTGCTTCAGGACGTCTTCCTGTTTAGCCAGGATGTGGGCTACAACATCCGCCTCGGCAACGATGCCATTTCGGACGAGCGAGTGCAGGCCGCAGCACAACGGGTGGGCGCGGCCCATTTCATCGAGCGCCTCTCCGAGGGCTACTCACAGGAGTTGGGGGAGCGCGGGTCCAGCTTATCGGTGGGTGAACGGCAGCTCGTGTCGTTCGCTCGGGCCCTTGCGTACGATCCGGCCGTCTTGGTCCTCGACGAGGCCACCAGTTCGGTGGACTCGGAGATCGAGGCTCAGATCGAGGAAGCCACGGGCCAACTCATGCTGGGTCGGACGTCCTTGGTCATCGCACACCGGCTGTCCACGGTTCAGGGTGCGGATCACATCGTCGTGCTGCACCACGGCGAGCTTTGCGAAGAAGGCACGCACCAGGAACTGCTCGAGCGGGGCGGACTCTACGCCCGGTTACATGAGCTGCAGTTCGCTCCCTCTGCCGCCTAGAACAAGTCCTCCAGCAAATCGACGGTTCGCTCGGCCGCACCGCGGTGCTCGAGCACGTAGTCGGCTGCTGCCCTCTCAGCTCTTGCGCGTGCACTGGAATCGTCCAACCAGTTGGCTAGCGCCGGACCCAGCCCGTCGGCGTGTACGGTGACCACACCACCCCGTTGCACCAGATCCGCCGCAGCTCGGGAGTTGGCGTACTGCGGACCGATCAGGGTAGGCCGCCCTGCGGCGGCCGGCTCAAGCACATTGTGGAGCCCGCCCGCGTGGAAACCGCCCCCGACGTATGCGACGCGTCCGACTGAGTAGAGATCCGCGAGGACACCGACACGGTCCACGACGATCGCATCTGTGTCTCCCACATCACCATCACGCTCCACTTCTCCCAGCGTGGCGGTATGCCAACCCGCCGCCGCCAGCACTGTCGCCAGCCGTTGCACGGTGGCCTGGGTCGGCTCATGGGGCGCGATCACCAACCGCAGCGCGGCCCGCTCGGCGCGGATGCTCCGCAAGGCAGACAGCAACACGACCTCGTCTGCCTCCCAGGTGGATCCTGCCACTACAGTGGGACGGTCATCACCCTGGAAGGGCGCGAGGTGGGGAGCGCACGGATCCGCCGCGCTGGCTCGGGCCCACGCGGAGTCCACACCCGGGTCTCCGGTCACCCTAACGGCCCCGGGTCGGGCCCCGATGGCCAGGAAGCGCTCGCCGTCGGACGCATCGATCGCCGCCACCAGGTCTAGCTTGGCCAGGGCCGGCCCGATCACGGGCCAGGCCCACTTTCGCATTCGACCCGCACCCTCGGGCAGTGTGGCAGCCACCAGCGCGACCCCGACACCGGCGCGCGCTGCCTCACTCGTAAGCGTGGGCCATACCTCCTTCTGGGTGAAGACGAGAAGGCTCGGACGCAACGCATCCAAAGCAGCCCGGGCGTCATCAGCGATGTCCCAGGGCAGATAGCCCGCCACGTCCACGGGCATCCGCACGGCGATAGCCTCGGCCGACGGAGAAAAGTGTGTGAAGACCATCTGAAGATCGGGTCGCCGCTCCTGGAGGACCTCCATCACGGTCCTCGCCTGCAGGGCCTCGCCGACAGACGCGGCGTGGAACCAGACGAGGTGGCGATCCGGGTCCCTACTCGCGGCAGCCCAGTCAGCGAGAATCTCGACCGCGTGGCGTCGAGCCCGCAACCCACGAGCCAGCTTCGAGGAACCCCACGCCAGCAGTGGCGAGGCGGCCTTCAGGCCGCCCACGGTAGACGCGTAGAGGGTCTCCGAGAGTGACATGGCGCCAGCATATGGTGTAGCGGGGAGAGGCGACAGACCCGAACTCTCTTGTACTGAGCCTTCCCTTCGAGATATTAAAGGCAATCAACCCGCCGCGCGTATATGAGTGGCGGACGTGGGGTCGCCCCATGATCCGCATGCGACTGAATTCCCCGGGGGTTCTCCCCGTCGACAAAGGAGCGCACCATGAGCCTAGTCATCCTAGGCGTGTTGCTGATCGTGATTGGGGCCGTCGTCCTCGTAGGAGGAGCAACGGTGACAAACAAGGGAACGGCCAGGCTCGCCGGGTACGGCCTCATGGTCGCCGGGTTCGTAGCGGGGGCGTTGAACACCGTTGTCGTCATCGGCGTCGGTGAAGTGGGCGTGAAGCACTTCTTGGGCACCGTCGACCCGACTAGCCTCGGGCAGGGCGTACACATTGTGAATCCCTTGGCATCGGTTGAGAAAATGTCCGTGCGGGAGCAGGCGTATCCGCCGGACGGCAGCGTCGAACGGATCGACGCCCAGACCAGCGAGCAGATGAACGTCGCACTCGAAATCTCCCTTCTCTTCCGCATCGACCCTGACCTCGCGCCGGGACTTTATCAGACGATCGGAACCGAAGCGGAGATCAAGAGCCGCATTATCCTGAACGCGGTCCGGAACGGCGTGAGGGACGCGATAGCGACCAAGTCCATCAATGACATATTCTCGCCCAACCGCCGCGAGGTCTCGGCGGCGATGCAAGAGGCGGTACAGGCCAAGGCCGGCACCCGCATCGAGGTCCTCGATGTCTTCGTTCGGGACATCCAGGCGCCGGCGGGCGTGCGGGCGGCGATCGACGAAAAACTCCAGCGTGAGCAGCAGGTAGCCGCCGAGAAGTTCCAGACCGAAATCATCCGGGAGCGCGCACGCCAAAAGGTCGAGGAGGCCAAGGGACTCGCGGAGGCCCAGCGGATCATCACCACGGGCCTGACCCCCGAGTACCTGACGTTCTATTACATCGAAAAGCTCGCCGAGCTGCCCGCGGGCTCTGTGGTCTACGTGCCGACTGAGGGTGGCGTGCCACTCATGAGGAATATCGGCGGCGGACGGTAGTCACTGTGCGCCGACCCGCGCGCACTCTTTGGATTCGAGCGCTCCTCCTAGCCGTATTGGCAGGGGGGGCGCTCGCTACGGCGTGCTCACCCATCTACGTGATCAAGGCTGCCCTCGCCGAGGCCAAGATCCTCAGGGCACGCCGCCCCCTCCCCGAGGTGATTCTGGATCCCGAGACCGACGAGGTCGTTCGTGGAAAGCTCACCCTCGTTCGGGAGGCTCGGCGCTATGCGGTCGACGTGCTCGAGCTGGACGTGGGCGACTCGTATACGAGCTTCTCACAGCTCGAAAAGGACACTCTCGCTCTGGTCCTCTCAGCCGCACACCGTGACCGGCTAGCGTCGAAGACGTGGTGGTTTCCCGTGGTGGGCAGCGTCCCCTACCGGGCCTTTTTCGACCTAGGGGACGCCAGGGAGGAGCAACTGAAGCTCGAAGCGGAGGGCTTCGACACATACCTCCGGCCCACCGGTGCGTTCAGCACACTCGGGTGGTTCGCCGACCCCCTCGTCTCCAGCGTGCTGCGGGCAGACGAGGTGGACGTCGTCGAGACGGTCCTTCACGAGCTCTCGCACAATCACTTATTCGTGAGCGGCCAGGTCCGCTTCAACGAGAGCTTCGCCAGTTTCGTGGGCCGGGCAGCCGCGGCAGAGTTCTTTTGCTCCCGCGAGGGCGGACAAACCGATACCGCCTGGTGCCAGCGGGCCAAGGCCCGATGGGAGGACGATCAGGCTTTCTCGCGCTTCTTGGACGCCTTCGTCGGTGAGATCGAGTCCTTCTACGCGAGCGACAGCCTAGACTACGAGAGCAAGGTCGCCGGTCGGGAAGAGATTTTCCTCCGGTACCGGAAGATTTTCGCGGAGGAGGTGCAACCAACGTTTCAGGTGAGCACCTTCCAGTATTTCTTGAGCCTTCCGTTGAACAACGCGATAATCCTGGCTCGCATGCGGTATCACCACCGCCTCACCGATTTCCAGATGCTCTTGGAGGAAAAAGGCAGCCTGAAGGAGGCGATTCGTTACCTGGCAGTCGAGGCCCGTCGAGCGGACGACCCGTTCGATCTCCTACCCTCCACCGCTGTGGCAGCGACGGCCCGACAGACCGCTGGAGCCCGTGACTGACAGCCGAGGAAGTGTAGAAGAAGCCGCCGGGCCGGCAGAAACTTATCGACGCAGAGCCCGGGCGGCGCACGATCGGGGCGAAGTCCTTTCCCGGGAATCACACGCTCTATCCAACTGGCGCATGATCCTCTTTCTGGCAGGGTCGACCTTCCTCGTTCTCAGCCAGACACTGCTCAGCGACCTCGCCCTCCCCCTTCTGGTAGCGGGTTTCCTGGTCGCGGCCGCATTCGTTGTGCTCCTGTTCCGGCACGCCCGCGTCCGGAGTTCGGAAGCCTGGCAAGCGCAACTCGAGCATGTGAGCAACCAGGCCGGATTCCGTCTCTGCCGAGCCTGGGATGAACTGGACGAGCTCGACGTCGCCCCGGCAATCGACCACCCGTTTGCAGACGATCTGGACGTCTTCGGGCACGCTTCGCTGCTCGCACTCCTCGGCTCCGTTGGAACCCGCCCTGGGATGCAAGCCCTCCGGGCCTGGCTAATGGGTCCAGCGCCTCCCAGCGAGATTCGGGCACGCCAGGAAGCCGTCGCCGAGTTGACTCCGATGCTGGACTTCCGCGACTCGCTCACGGCACGCGGAAGGCTGCTCGGCTCGGTAACCGTCGAGGAGCTCGAGAGCCTGCTTGCGTGGGCGGAGGAGCCCGTTTGGATGCGCGACAAAAAGGTCATCCGGGCCCTGGCGTGGGTGCTTCCGCTCCTGACGGGCTCGTCCGTCGCCCTCCATGTTCTCGGGATCGTGGGCTATCTGTGGATCGCTCCCATTGCCGTGACGCTAGTGGTCATGCGGCACACCAGCGGCCGGATCCTCGGAGACTTCGCACGCCTTTCGTCGGGTGATTCCGGGCTCAGGCGGTACGCCGAACTGGTCGAGGAGGTCGCCGCTCAGGATTTCGAGAGCCCACATCTCCGCGGTCTACGAGACGGACTGACGGAGGGCCATGAGCCGGCGCCCGGTGCGCTCAGGCGCCTATTCCGGTGGATCGAACTCTCGGATCTCCGCCTTTCGGACCTACACGTCCCAATGAACCTACTCACGCTCTGGGACCTCCACGTATATGCCGCGCTCGATCGGTGGAGAGGGCGCTGTGGATTGGACTTGCGGCGCTGGCTAGACGGTCTCGGGAAAACGGACGCTCTCTCGGCCGTCGCCGGACTCGCCCACGCTCACCCCGGCTGGGCCTTCCCCCGGGTGGAGGAGACCGCCGAGCCGGTGGTTGCAGCCAAAGGGTTGGGGCATCCCCTGTTACCTACGGCCAGGTGCGTTACCAACGACGTGACCGTCGGTCCACAGGACACGTTCCTGCTGGTGACCGGATCCAACATGTCCGGGAAGAGCACGCTCCTCCGGGCCATCGGCCTGAATACGGTGCTGGCCGGAGCGGGCGCACCGGCGTGCGCGACCTCTCTAGAGATGCCCCCCGTCGAATTGCGTACCAGCATGCGTATCCGCGATTCGATCGAGGCTGGCATCTCCTATTTCATGGCCGAACTCAAACGCCTCAAGGAGGTCGTCGATGCGGCGCGCGCGGACAGTCTCACCGGCGGCCGTCATTTGCTCTACCTCTTGGACGAGATCCTGCTCGGCACGAACACGGCCGAGCGCCAGATCGCGGCGCGTCGGGTGATCCGACACCTGCTCGATAGCGGTGCGATCGGCGCGGTGACGACGCACGATCTCACGTTGGCGGACGCCGAGGACCTGAAGGCGCGGGCGAATCCGGTCTTCTTCACCGAGGCGATCGGCGAGGCCTCCGACGACACGGTGCTCCGATTCGATTACCAGCTACGTCCTGGAGTCGCAAACTCCACAAACGCGCTCAAGCTGATGCGCCTTATCGGGCTCGACGGCAATGGGACCCGCCCCGGCGGGGGTACGCAGGCAACCGATTGAGCGACCCCGGGCCCAACCCCGCAGCCCGCCTGAGCAAGCCTCCCGAGGATGGCGACTACTCCTGCAAGAGGGAGTTCTACCGAAGCGCGGAAGTCGCGAGTCACTATGATGCAGAGCGTTTTCTTGGCGCAGCAAAGGCACGCCGCAACAGGCGTAAGTGGGCGACGATCCAGAGAGCCTTGGCGGTGACTCGGGGAGTCGAACGCGTACTCGACCTTCCATCCGGCACCGGCCGGTTCACAGAGCATCTCGCCCGCGACGGATACCGCGTGGCAGCCACCGACATCTCACGCGAGATGATGAAGGTCGGGCGAGAGCGGATCGGCGCGATCGATAACATTCGAGGCCACGTTCAGGCCGAAGCGGAGCGGCTCCCATTCAGAGACGGAGCGTTCGACTGCGTCGTCTCGATTCGGTTCCTCCACCACCTCGATCCCGACACCCGTGTCGTCGTACTCCGTGAGATGGCCCGGGTAGCTCGATGGTTGGTGGTCGACTACCGCCACAGGTACAGCTATCGCTTCGTGAGATGGAAGATCCGCCGTGCGCTTGGACTCACCCGCCTGGAGATTCCCCGCGTATCGCGGGCCCAACTCGAGGACGAACTCCGGCGTGCCGGGATCAGGCTCCACGATGTGTTGTCGGTGACGCGGGTCTTTTCCGACAAGTGGATCGTCGTCGGGGAGGTACCCCATAGAGCCTGAGCCGTTGTCGCACCGTACGGTCGAACTGGATGCACTGGGTGAGGTGCGCCTCGGGGATGTGCTCGGCGAGGGCGGCCGAAGCGTGGTCTACCGGGGCGACTGGCAGGGACGTCCGGTCGCCGTGAAGATCTTCAAGCGGCATGGAGTCGAGAAACACGCTCGAAAGCGTGACGATCCACTCGCCAGATTCGAGTACGAGCGGAATCTCGCCTTCTACAACGCTCCTGGCCTGGCCCGCTTCGTGGCCGAGCCTCTCGGGTTCAGCGCCGGACCTGAAATACAGGCGCTAATCCAGGAGCGGCTCGACGGAGACCTCTACTATTTCTACCACACGAAGCGAGGCGGAGGTGTCCCTCCTGCACTCTTCCGGAGTGTTGAAGAGATCGTGCGACTGGCGCACGAGGCCAACCTTTTCGACCTCGACCTCCACGCGATGAACGTGATGGTCATCGAAGAGAAGGGTGAGGCAGTTCCGAAGCTGTTCGACTTCAACCTGGTGCCCTGGAGCGAGCGGCGCGCCAACCCCTGGGTGTGGCTGATGATCAAAGCCGGCGTCCGTAAGCCCGGCCGAAGGGATCGACGCATGTTGAGGGACTTTCACGACTTCTCGAGCAGGGTGCCCGTCCTGCTCGACTACTTCGACCCGGAAGGCAACCCTCGGAGCCCGTCCTGACCTCCGATTCGTCCGTTGTACAGGAGGGTCGCCACGTGTAGGTTGTTTGGATTCCGCTTCTCGACGTCCCCGGCTGGAGCTCGTCTCCACCGAAACTCACGAACATGAGCACCGATCCTCAGACCCCCTACTCCCCCGCCGAAGTCGAGTCGAAATGGCAGGGAATCTGGGAAGAGCGCGGCACGAACCGCCTTACCCAGGACGTATTGCGGGACCCAGAACGCCCGTACTACAACCTGATGATGTTCCCCTATCCATCCGCCGAGGGGCTGCACGTCGGGAATATCTACGCCTTCACGGGCGCTGACGTTCATGGCCGTTTCCGGAGGTTGACGGGACACACCGTTTTCGAGCCGATCGGGTTCGACGCTTTCGGGATCCACTCGGAGAACTTCGCCCTGAAGCAGGGCATTCACCCGATGGACCTGATCCCGAGCAATGTGGCGAATTTCACGCGCCAACTCCGGCGCATCGGTGGCATGTTCGATTGGGACCATGTGGTCGACACGACGGACCCGGACTACTACCGCTGGACTCAGTGGATCTTCGTCCAACTTTTCAAGGCCGGCCTCGCCGAACGGAAGGAAGCGCCGGTCAACTGGTGCCCATCTTGTATGACCGTGCTGGCAAACGAACAAGTCATCGGGGGGGCCTGTGAACGCTGCGACACGCCCGTCGAGCAGCGCACGATCGCACAGTGGTTCTTCAAGATCACCGAGTACGCCGCGAAGCTCCTGGACAACCTCGGCCACCTCGACTGGTCGGACACGACCAAGAAGGCTCAGGTCAATTGGATCGGCCGGAGCGAGGGGGCGCTGCTGCGTTTTCCGATCCTCCCGCAAGATGGTGTGGCGCCGGGAGTCGATGATGCCATGACCGTTGTCGTGGAAGCACTCCCAGCCGACGCCGGGCAAATCTCAGTCTTCACGACCCGGCCAGACACGGTCTTCGGCGCAACCTATATGGTCCTGTCGCCTGAGCATCCGCTGGTGGATGAAGTCACCGCCCCCGAACAGGCGGACGCCATCCGGGAGTACCGTGAAATCGCCGCCAAAATGGACCTGGTTGCACGGCAAAAAGCCGAGAAGGCCAAGACGGGGGTCTTCACCGGTGGCTACTGCCTCAACCCTGCCACAGGCGAGCCCGTTCCGATCTGGATCGCCGATTACGTCCTGATGGGATACGGCACCGGTGCCATCATGGCTGTGCCAGGCCATGATCAGCGGGACTTCGAGTTCGCGTCCACGTACGGGCTTATGATCCGGAGGGTCGTGGCGGCCCCGGAAGATGACGCGGACACGCCGCTGGACGAAGCCTATCCGGGAGACGGCTCCATGGTGAACTCGGAGCACTTCGACGGCATTCCCGTGGCCGATGCAAAACGAGCCATCGTAGAATGGCTCGCTGGGCGGGAGCTGGCCGAGGCACGGATCAACTTCAGGATCCACGATTGGTGCATCTCACGTCAGCGATATTGGGGTCCGCCGATTCCGATCGTCTACTGCGAGGACTGCGGGGCGGTCCCCGTCGCGGAAGAAGATCTTCCGGTGGTCCTGCCGCGGGTGGAAGACTTCAAGCCGGACGACTCCGGAGTGAGCCCGCTGGCTCGCGTGGAAGAGTGGTACCGCACTGAATGCCCGGAGTGCGGCGCGGTCGCCCGGCGGGAGACCGACGTGTCCGATACGTTCCTGGACAGTTCTTGGTATTTCCTCCGCTACCCGTCCACGGACTCCGGCGACGAGCCAATCGATGAGGAGATCACGCGTGCCTGGCTCCCGGTGAATTGCTACATCGGCGGAAACGAGCACGCTGTGCTGCACCTACTCTATGCGCGCTTTATTACCATGGCGCTGCACGACCTGGGGTACGTCGAGTTCGACGAGCCGTTCGCGCGGTTCCGGGCCCACGGGCTGATCATTCGTGAGGGTGCCAAGATGTCCAAGAGCAAGGGCAACGTGGTCGTCCCGGACCAGATCATCGAACAGTATGGCGCCGACACGCTGCGGATCTACCTGATGTTTCTGGGCCCCTTCGAGGAGGGCGGCGACTACCGCGACGAAGGCATTCAGGGGCCGTACGGCTTCCTGCACCGGCTGTGGGACACCGTGATCAACGCCGAAGACGGGACGCCCGACCCAGATGTCGAGCGGAAGCTCCACCAAACGATCGCTCAGGTCACGGACCAGATTCCCACGCTCCATTACAACACAGCGATCGCCGCCCTCATGGAGTACCTCAACAGCGTCAGGGCCGGTGGGCGCACGGCGGTACGGTCCGAGGTCGAGCCCCTGGTCGTTCTGATCGCGCCGTTCGCTCCGCATATCGCCGAGGAACTCTGGAGCCGCCTCGGGAAGGAGGGGACCATCTTTGGAGACAACTGGCCCGAGCACGATCCGGAAAAAGCCGAGGAGTCGTCCGTCGAGGTGGCAATACAGATCAACGGCAAGTTACGGGGCACTGTGCGCGGACCAGCTGGCATGAGCCAAGACAGGGCCGAAGAGTTGGCCCGCAAGGAGGAGAACGTGGCCCGCTACCTCGATGAGGGCGAGGTGAAACGAGCCATTTTCGTGCCCAACCGTCTGCTGAACTTCGTAGTGGAGAGCGCCGATGCTTGAGTCGCACGAGGAGGTGGGCTCGGAGTTGGATCGACTGTGCGTGAATGTGGTGCGGGTCCTATCGATGGACGCGGTGCAGAAGGCCAACTCCGGACACCCGGGGGCGCCCATGGGCCTAGCGCCCCTCGGCTATGTGCTTTTTACGAGGCACCTTCGGCATAACCCGGCGAATCCTGGTTGGCTGGACAGGGATCGGTTCGTCCTCTCCCCGGGACACGCGTCGATGTTGCTCTACTCGCTTCTGCATCTGACCGGATATGATCTCTCGCTGGAAGAACTGAAGGATTTCCGCCAGTGGGGGTCACGCACGCCCGGGCACCCCGAAGCGGGACACACGCCGGGCGTCGAAACTACGACGGGGCCGCTCGGGCAAGGAATCGCGAACTCCGTGGGTATGGCCCTCGCGGAACGCTGGCTCGCGGCACGGTACAACCGCCCCGGACACGACGTGGTCGGGCACCACACCTGGGCGATCTGCTCGGATGGCGATCTCATGGAGGGGATTTCGCATGAGACGGCGGCCCTCGCCGGCCATCAGAAGCTCGGGCGGCTGATCTGGCTCTTCGACGACAACCGAATCACCATCGAGGGCAGTACCGACCTGGCCAGCTCGACGGTCCAGACGGATCGATTCCAGAGCTATGGTTGGCACGTCCAGACGGTGAACGACGGAACCGACCTGGAGGCGCTGAACAAGGCGATCGCGGCCGCCAAGAGGGAACAGGGGCGGCCGTCATTTATTTCGGTGCGCACGCGCATCGCCGAGGGCAGCCCCAACAAGGTGGGCCGTCAGAGCTCCCACGGCGCGCCGCTGGGTGAGGATGAGGTCGCCGCCGCCAAGGAGAGCCTCGGCTACCCCTCAGCCGAGCCATTCCACATTCCGGAGGAAGCGCTCGAAATGTGGCGGCGCACAACGGCTAGGGGAGTCCGGCAGGAAGGCGAGTGGGCTGAGCGGTGGGCGGCCTACGAGGGGGCACACCCCGACCTCGCGGCAGAGCTGGTGGGCGCCATGGCCGGCCGCCTCCCCGCCGGGTGGGACGCGGAAATCCCGGACCTGGCCGGCGAGGCCGACGCAACCCGTTCGTCGTCGGGAAAGGTGCTCCAGGGATTGGCTGCCCGCATCCCGGGCCTGATCGGGGGATCCGCCGACCTGGGACCGTCCAACAAAACCGATATCGTAGACGCGGATCCGCTGTTACCGGAGTCGCCGGACGGCCGAATGATCCATTTCGGCGTGAGAGAGCACGCGATGGGCGCCATCATGAACGGCATGGCGCTTCACGGCGGTGTGAGACCGTTCGGTGGCACATTCCTTATCTTCTCGGACTACATGAGACCGTCCATCCGTCTGGCCGCGATGATGGGACTGCCGGTCATCTACGTCTTTACCCACGACAGCATCGGCTTGGGTGAGGATGGGCCAACCCACCAGCCCGTCGAGCAGCTCATGTCCCTGCGGGCGATTCCGAACCTGATGGACCTGAGGCCGGCTGATCCTGCAGAGACGGTGGAGGCCTGGCGCGCGGCGATGGCTCGCGCGGACGGGCCGTCGTTCCTGTCCCTCACGCGGCAAAAGGTGCCTGCGCTGGCTCGAACCGGAGAAGGTGCTGAGAGCCTTGCCAAAGGTGCGTACGTCCTCATGGAGGCTGCGGGAGGGACACCCGACCTAGTCCTGATCGCAAGCGGATCCGAGGTAGAACTCGCGATCGAAGCGCGAGAATCCCTCGAGTCGGACGGCATCGCCACTCGGGTTGTCAGCATGGCGAGCTGGCACATCTTCGGCGCGCAGTCGCAGGCCTACCGTGACCAGGTGCTCACGCCGACGGCCGTGCGTGTGGCCGTCGAGGCGGGCAGCACACACGGGTGGGAGCGCTGGGTGGGCGACTCGGGCGGCGCCGTTGGAATCGATCACTTCGGAGCTTCGGCTCCATCGCCGACGCTATACGCCGAGTTCGGCATCACGGCAGAGAGCGTTGCTGACATGGCGCGCAACCTGCTGGAGCAGAAACACCAGGAGTCTCTGGCCTAGACACACTTGAGGCACCCCCACCTCCGCATCCGCGAAATCAGTCGCCGTCATAGGACACACGGGAACCGCTGAGCCCCCCCACGGGTTCCTGGGATGCTATGGCAAAAACGCATACCAAGATTGCGGGAATCGTGCTTTCCGCGGGCCTCGCCCTGTATACATCCGCGTGCGCCGCGGACCGCGGCGAGACCGGTGCTGAGACGTCGGCAGCCACGAGCACTGGCGAGGCTGCCAACCCTGCGGTCTGGGAGGCCATGTCACCCAGTGGCGTCCCGGTGACGGTCATCGCCAAGCCCTATCCGGTGCGCGTCGGGGACATGAGCTTCCACATCGCGTTTGGCCAGACCGTGCCCGATTCCATCCCTGTGTCGATCGACATCGTGTCGCCGGAGATGCCGATGATGGGGATCCGGCGCTACGCCGCCCAGCGTATGGCGAACGGTGACTATATGGTGTCGGCTCCCATCATGATGGACGGCCTGTGGCAAGTCTATGTGAACCTCGGCATGGGGGCCGACGCCGCCTCTTTCGAATTCGAGGCCGAACCGGGTGAGGATGGGGCAGGCCACGGCGGGCAAGCTGAGTATGGATCGAGATGATCACGGACCAGGTGCCCTACCAGGAACCGAGTGAGCCGTGTTTGAGTTTGTTGTTCGGAGACCGGACGAACGGTCCGGATTATTACATCACTTTCCGCAATTGGAGGTAGTTAGATGCGCAAACTCGCGTTGACTGCTCTCTCGCTCGGCGTGCTGGCCCTTTCGGCCATGCCCGCCTCGGCGCAGATGATGCAAATGGCCGAGGATGCCGAGGACGTGAGCTTCACCGCTACGGTGGTGGACCTGTCCTGCAAGGTCGTGTACAACCTGAGCGGCGATGATCACCGCATGTGCTCCCAGGTGTGCGCGGACAACGGTATTCCGCTCGGATTGGTTACGGCTGACGGCACCTTCTACCTGCCTGTGAGTGCCGGCATGCCGGGCACCGGCGCCAATGAGCGTCTCAAGCCGCTTGCTGAGAAGAGCGTGCGCGTGTCGGGCAAGGTCATCAAGCGCGCCGGCATGAACACGATCATCATCGAGAGCGTGGAGACGGAGGAGTAACACTCCTGATCCTGATGATTTTCGCAGATTCGATGCGAAAGAACAGAGGAGGCCGGGGCTTCGGTTCCGGCCTCCTCGTTCTTCTGGCGCTTCTGAGCGCCTGCGACTCCGGGCCGGGACCGGTGAGCGATCCGGTCGAGGACTACCGTATTCCCGACGTCACGATCACGGAGGGTGTGCGGACGGTCGAGAATTCCGGGCCCGCCGAACACCTCCGTGTCTACGACAGCCTCCCCTCCGAGGGCCTGCGGCTGCTGTTCATGGGCAACCGCGCCGCGGTACCGCTCCCGGACGGCGGCGCCGCCTGGCCGGACGCCGACGGGGCACGGATCCTGATGTTCGACGGACGGGGCGTTGTGGCCGGCATTCTTCAAGGTCGACCGAAGGAGGGTCGCGACCTCACCCAGCCCACCTACGTCTCGATCGACTCACGCGGCATCATCGCCGTGGAGTCGGACGGCCGGGGCTTGCTGTTCGAGGGCGAAAAGCCTTCGCAATGGATCGACAACGAGGTACCGGCCCCGCTGAGTGGTGAGGCGGGTCGCGGACTCGTCGCGGCGCGCACGGTCTTGGAGTTCAGCCTCGCCCCCATACGATCGCGTGATCCCCTAATGTGGATCCGTAGGGCATCCTCGGGCGAGCTGCAGCCGATGGGGAAGATCACCCGACCGTCCGAGCCCTTTCTCGGGCAGTTGGCGAACACCGGATGGGCGCATGTAGGCCCAGACGGAATGATCTACTTCGCGTCATCGGTGAGACCGGAAATCCAAGCGTTCACACCTGATGGCGAGTTGGTTTGGGAGAGCCGGTGGAACCCGCCTTCGGCGATCGATCCCCCGGTGCTTCGTCCCATCGACGGGACGCTCGCCCCGGTCTACCACGTGATCCAACATGGACTGACGGTTGGACCGGACGGGTACATCTATGTATTGGCCGCTCCACTCGCGGGCCGTGGGCCCACAAGCGTCTACACGTTCGACACCGACGGCACCCTCCTGCGGACCGGAGACATCCCCGGCGCCGGTGCGGTGTTCGTCGACCGCGGCGGCCACGTGTATGCGTCGAGCATGGAGGACGCCCTCGCGCGGACGGGCGAGCCCGAGCGCGTCTTGTTCCCCACCTTCGACCTCCCCGAGTTGGGCGGCGACGAGCGGGTCCGCCTCGATGACTACTTGGGGAGGGTGGTGGTCCTGAACTTTTGGGCGAGCTGGTGTGGTCCGTGTAGAAGGGAGATGCCACAACTCGCCGAGTATGCCCGCGAGCTCGACCCGGACGAAGTGGTCGTGGTCGGCCTGAACGAAGACATCTTGGCCTCCGACGGCCTGGACTTCCTGGAAGAGATCGGGCACGTCGGATACCGTAACGCCGCCGGTGGTGGGCGGCTCAGAAGCCGTTACAATTATCGCGGGTTGCCTTACACCGTCATCTTGGACCGTGAACTGAAAGTGGTCCGTCGGCTGTACGGCTTCGGCGAGGATATCGATCCCATAAGGAAAGTCGTAGACGCAGAGTTGCGCAGAGGACAGCCGAGCACCCTCGACTAGGAACCTCCATGGAGCTCTGGTGGATCTTTCCCGTTTCCATCGTCTTTTCCACGATAGCCATATCCTCCGGCATTTCAGGGGCTCTCTTCTTCAGCCCCTTCTTCATGTTGGTGGTTGGGTTGAGCCCCGCTCAGGCCGTGGGAGCAGGCCTCCTGACCGAAGTCTTCGGCATGGGAAACGGACTGCGCCTATACGTTGGGCAGAAGGTGGTGGACTATGCCTGGGCGCGCTGGCTCCTCGCCGGTGCCGTGCCCAGCGTGATAGTCGGCGCCCTCGTTGCTCACAGGCTTTCCGACGGAGCGCTCAGGCTGATCTTCGGAGGGGGCCTGCTCGTGCTCTCGCTATTCCTGTTCAGGAACCCCCCGCAGCACGAGCAAGACACGGAAGTCCCGTCCGACACCATCGAGGGAGACGTCACGGTCATCGACGCTTCCGACGGGCGGCGGTACATGTACCCGACCTGTTCGCGTGGACCGGGCGTAGCCTTAGCTGTGATCGGTGGCGCCCTCACGGGAATGATCAGTGCAGGGCTTCCCGAGCTCTCCACCACCCAACTCATCATCCGCTGCAAGATCGCCCCTCGAGTAGCCGTAGCCACGGCCGTGTTCACCTTGGCGATCACCGCCCTCGCCGGGGCCGCGGTTCATGCGCTGTCGGCAGCCCCCGCTTGGCAGGTGGTTCAGTGGAGCATCCCGGGTGTGCTCATAGGCAGCTTCTTGGGTAGCAGTGTAGGAAAGCACGTCCCGGCGACCCTCATGGAGAAGACCCTGGCCGTCGTGTTCGCCGGTGTGGGGCTCTTGGTGATCTCCCTGGAGCTCGCCTCCTGACGGGGCGGCTGTGCACCGCTAGAGCGAAGAAGCCTTCCGCGCGATCCTCATGAGCCGCTCGGCGGGAACCTCACCTACTAGTGCGTGCTCGATCGAGGGCGTCGCCCACGTGATCACGGAGGGCGCGGCCCGGCCCTCGAAGCCGCCCGGCAGAATGCCCGACTGCCTCGGCGCCCGCTCCTCCACGCCTTCTCTCGGAATGAGGTAGTGCGTCACCTCACGGCCGTTCTGCTGGTAGCGGATCATCGCCCCGCGCCGGCCGTCCAAGAAGCACACCTCAGCCCCGGCGAGCCGTAACCCTTCGACCTGCATCGGCGTGATCAGAAAGCCCAGCTCTTTCACCAGAAAGCGGGAAATCTGATCCGGATCGGACGTCAGGATGTTGTCCTGTCCCACAGCTCGGCGGAGGTAATCGTCCACAAACAACTCACCGGCTTCGGCCCCTGCGGACAAACGGTTTACCCACATTGCTGTGGTGCCCAGCGCCGACAGGAGCACCAACGAAGCGGCGGCCGCTACCATCCAGCGTGGAAGGGAGAGGGATCCCGGCCCAGTCCGGGCGTCCTGGTTCAACTCCCTGGCAAGGCTCCCGGCACGCTCCCGTGCCAGGGAGTCGAATACTCGCTCACGCACTCTGCGCGGGGCGCGCTCTTCGCGCAGCCTGTGGTATGCATCCAGAAGGCGGCGGTCTTGGCGGAAGTATTCCCGGCAATCGGCGCAGTCGTCGACGTGTTTCCGCGCAAGCAAGACGCCCTCCCCTGCAAGCCGAAGCTTCTCGGGCGGCCACAGCGTCTCTCTGGCCGTCGAGCAAGTCATCGCCATCTCAACTCATGCCTCCGTCCGTCCCGTTGAGCGCGTTCCTCGGCATCAACACGGCAGACATGAGCGTGTGACGGAACCGAAGAAGATCCTTGAGCTCTTCAGTATTCGTGTGGAGTGCCGCAGATGCCTCGTCGTATGTCCACCGCCTCAAGACGACCAGCCACAAGGCGGCGCGGGCGCGGGCGGGCACCTGACCCGCCGCTTTGTGCAGCACCCCAGGGTCCACCGAGCCAACACGCTGCAATCGCCTGTTGAGGTCTGCGGTGTGCACCTGGGGCGCTGCGGAACTGTTGGGCAGGAGAGCCAGGAACTCGTGAACGAGCCTGCCCTCCAGCCATTGATCCGGGCTCTCACCACCACCAGTCTCGCGAAAACCGTGAAACGCCTTGGTGAGGGTCCAAACCAGCAAGTCCTCTGCCGCCGCTTCATCGCCCGCCTGCAGAAAGAGAGCCCCCTGAAAGAGACCGTCTACCTCACTGCCGGCCAACTCTTCGAACGTGTGCGACATCCAGTGGACTCCGAATCGTGGACTTTGGGATCGAGTTCCGCCCCACAAAGCGAACACGCGAAACGCTGGTTTGGTTCACGAACCGAGGCCGACGATCCTCCGGGATCTCATTAGGGCCATGCTGATGACGCACCGATTCCAGGCTGTCTGGAGAAATCCGGTCGCCCGCAGGCAGACGGCGCATGGGGAAGCCTGGCGACGACGAATAGTTGCTCGTAAGGTGGGATACCACAGCCGGATACCTTGGCGCGGTAGCGCCCGCCCCGGCTACCCCACACGAGAGGTCATAGACATGAAGAGCCACAGTCTTGCGGGCGCAGCATACGGTGCGGTGGTCGGCGGGCTTGGCGTGTATGGCGCGCTCGCGTTGGGTGTGCCGGTCAGTACTCCAGTTGCGTGGCTGGTCGTCTTCGCATGTACCTCGGTCGGAGCCCTCATTGGAAAGGCGGTCATCATTGGATCTTCAGTGTTGGTCCCGCTGTACCGAGAGCAGGAGTACGGCGAGTTGAGGAACGAGATTCAAGACTGCGATGTCTTTCTGTTCAGGGGGGACTTCAAGACATCGAAGCTCTTCGAGAAGTGGGCCTTCACCTATTACTCACATGTGGCCTTCGTGCTCTGGTGTGACGACCGCCTCATGGTGTTCCAGGCCGAAGGGAGGGGAATCGAGGCCGCTCCCCTCAGCCGCGTGGTGGACGAGTACCGCGGCCGCGTGGACTGGTACAGGCTGCAGCCGGATCTCAGCCTCCTCCCGGACGACTTTGATCTCGATGCTGCCAAGGACAAGGTCGCGGCGGAGGGAAGGGCGCGCCTGGGAGTGCGTTTCGGCTACGTAGCCCTTCTGAAAAACCTCGTCCACTGGGCCTTCAACCTCGAACTCACTGAACCCTCGTTACCCAAGGGCATGTTCTGCGCGCAGTACGTCGAGCACTGCTTCCGACACGGCGGCATCCCCCTCGCACAGGTCGAGGATGATGAGGGAGACGAGAAGAGGAGGCACTGGTTCAGGTTCACGAAGCCCACCGCGGACATGGCGACCTTCCCAAAGCACATCAAGGCCTCGCCGCACATCGAGTACAGGGCCACCTTCAAGATGGGCACCCAGGAGCCATGAGAATGTGACCGCCCATGGCATGCCGATGGAGTAGGTGTCGGCGTCACTGCTCCTGATGACAATCGGTAGATCGCCACCTGACACTCGCATTCCGAGTGTCAGGGGTTCGCGGCCCTCCACCGCTACCGGAAACGGCCCAGGCCGACGCCTGGGCCATTTCCAAGGCTCCTCTCACCATTGTTCTTGCGCCAAGGCTGCAGCGGCGCGCAGGTTGTGGGAACTGGCTACTCCCTACTCTTGGAAACCTATTGAACCAAACCCGCCGGCGGGCGTTAATTGTGAACTGCTATGCAGACGAGACCCGCCGTCCGGTCGCTCGTGGTCAGAAGATCCCCAACTCCCTCGGCCCCGTCTTTCTGGCCGGTGGTTTCAAGCCGGATCGCTGGGACATCCGACTCCACAACGAGATGTCGGATGGTCCCTTGGAGGACGAACATCTCCTCAGCTGGCCCGACATTCTGGTCATGACCGGCCTGACCACCGCGCTGGACAGAATGAAGCACGTGACGGCGTACGCACGCTCGAAGAATCCCGGCGTGATCGTGGTCATGGGCGGGCACCTCGCGCGGGCGTTTCCCACACATTGCGCCCGTTACTTCGATTACGTCTGCCAGGGGGACGTCGAGGAGATATGTGAGGTCATCTCCGAGGCCTTCGGCTCCGAGTACGCCTCCACGGATATGGTACCCCGTTAC
>BTRA01000011.1:0-40699 GCA_036986155.1 Gemmatimonadota bacterium
TGGCCCGACAGTCGGACCTTCGTACCGCTGTCGACTCCGGCGGGGACACTCACCTGAATCCTCCTCGTCTGACGGATGGTCCCGCTGCCCTTGCACGACGCGCAGAACTCCTTTGGCACTTCGCCACGGCCAAAACACGCCGGGCACGGCCGGTTCACCGCGAAGCCACCCTGTCCGAAACTGACCGTGCCGGACCCCCTACACTCGGTACAGCGGTTCATTTCCGTGCCACGGGCGGCACCCGACCCGTTGCAGGTAGCACATTCCTCGGTGATGGAGACGTCGATGGAGATTTTGCCACCCTTCACCGCAGTCTTGAACGGGATCTCGACGATGTATTCGACATTGTCGCCCTTCGCGGGACCCCTCTTCTTCTTCCCCGGCTCCGATTTCCTTCCGCGGTCGAAGATCGACGAAAAAATATCACCGAGGCCGCCAAGATCAGAGAGGTCCTCGAAAGAGAAGCCGCCAGGCCCCGGCGGGGGCGCTCCGGTCGACGATGGACGGCGGCCGAACCCGAGCGCGCCGAAGCGCCGCATGTTGTCGTATTGCTTACGCTTCTCCGGATCGGAGAGGACCGCGTATCCCTCACCGATCTCCTTGAAGCGCTCGGAAGCCTTGGGGTCCTCCGGGTTTTTGTCCGGATGGTACTTCTTGGCCAGCTTCCGGTAGGCCTTCTTGAGTTCGTCCTGGGAGGCCGACTCGGATACACCGAGAATCTTGTAGAAATCCTTCTTTTGGGTACGCATCAACCTAGCTTCTTCACGCTCACGCCGGCGGGACGCACGAGGTGTCCTTTCAGCGTGTATCCCTTCTGCATCACATCATGGACGATGTCGTCCTCTTCCTCAGAGTCGGTCGGTACCCGCATCATAGCCGCCATCATATTCGGGTCGAACCTCTCACCGACCGGATCCAGCACCTCGACACCTGCAGCCTCTAGCGCCTGGCGGAATTTCCGCTCCACCAGATCCACTCCCTCGACAAGGGCCTCCACGGTCGTGGTGTCGGGCTGCCAGGCGCCCACGCGTTGAAGGTCGTCCAGGGCGTCTACGAACTGGCGCACCATCTCGGCCTGAGCGCGAGACCACGTCTCCAACCGCTCGCCTTCCGCACGGCGTTTGTAGTTCGTGAACTCCGCGGCAAGGCGGAGATACCGATCGTTGAGTTCGTCGAACTCCTCTTGGAGGTCGGGTTTGGGCTCCGCGCCCTCAGCCGCCTCTCCCGTCCCCCCTCCACCCTGATCGGACGGTGCTGATGCACTTGAACCGGCATCATCCTCGTCGGCGACGGACTCCGTCGTAGCCGACGCAAGATCAGAGCCCGCCTGTTCTTCAAGCTCGGCTGGGGTTCCGGCAGCCTCGGTGTTGGCGGCCTCGATCATCTCGTCCGAAGTTGGCTTGGCTTTTTTCGTCATTCGTCCCTGAGCGCTGAATTCGGTTGATTCGCGGTCCAACCCGAAAATGTATTCATATGACAGACCGTTTCCTACCGCACTAGCTCTTGGTCGATCCAGTCGCCAGCGGCCAAGAATACGTCGCCCCGCTCGGGCTCGTTATGCGGTTCGTGGAGAAGTCCCGGTAACGGGACCACCGTCGCCCTGCCATCTTGGATCGCTTCCGCGAAAGCCTTGGTCACTGAAGGCACCACGAGCGGATCTGCCTGGGGCACCAGGAATAGCCCCGGCGTGTCGAACCGGTCCGCATTCGCCAGAGCTGCCTTCTGCTCCTCGAGCACGACGTGATACAGGCGCGGGGAGATTCGATCGTGGACCAAGCGATCCTCCCGGTAGGCCTGGATTCGGTCCGCATCACGCATGAGCATCTCGGGCACCAAGCCCGTCGATAGCGCCAGCCATGGTGCGATCCTGTCCAGTATACGTGCCGAGAAGCGTTTCCATTCTGGGACAGGTGCCCGCGTGGCCAACCAAGGCGATGTAATCACAGCGCCCCGAATATCGCCCGGATCGCCTTGAAGGTGTCGAATCACCAGCAGCCCGCCCATCGAATGACCCCACAGGAAGAGGGGCAACCCCCCGCTCACCGATCGAGCCTCCCGAATGGCCCGCCCCAGATCCTCTCGGAGCTGGCCGAAGGACCGGGCATGTCCTCGGATTCCTTGCGAGCGACCGTGCCCCCGCTGGTCGAACCCGAACACGGTGAACCCTCGAGCCACAAGCGATTCGGCCACCAGATCGTACCGTCCGGCGTGGTCGCCGAGACCGTGGACGATCACGACGATGGCGGAGGCGTCCTCAGCCTCCCACAGATGCCACGCGAGCCGAGTGGCCCCCACGCCCTCGAAAGTACCTGTTGTCATCGCGTCATCCTGCCTCCACCATCCGGAGCAGGAGGGCCATCGTAGCCTGAGCCGCCCTCTCGCGTACTCCGGCGCGATCCCCGTTGAAGCACTCCCGGCGCACCTCGCAGCGGCGGTTGAAGTATGCGGCGAAACACACCGTGCCCACTGGCTTCTGGTCGGAACCGCCATCCGGCCCCGCGATGCCGGTCACGCCCAGGCCGGCATCCGCACCCATGGCTTGCGCGATACCTCGGGCCATGGCGGCCGCCACGTCCTCCGAAACGACGCCGTGAGCCTCGATGTCGGCACGGGATACCCCCAACCTATCCGTCTTGATGCGATCGTCGTATGCCACCAACCCTCCCACGAAGTACCTCGAGGCGCCGGGAAGGTCGGTCAGCCGCTTCGAGATGAGACCACCCGTGCAGCTTTCGGCCACCGCTACGGTCTGCGATAGGCTCACAAGGGCGCTGCCCAACGCGTCCGCCAGGTCATGCCGGTCGGAGTGGTACCGGTACTCCTTCACCGCCGGGTCCAACGCTTCTTCGATCGCGTCCAACCAGCGGGCCGCCTCCTCACTGCCCACTCCCCTGGCCGTGAGCCGGATCTCCACTCCACCCAACCCCGGGAGGTAGGCCAGGCCGACGGGGCCCATTTCCTCGGGCAGGGCTGATTCGACCCTCTCAGCCAAGACCGATTCCGGAATGCCAGTCGTGTGAATGCGGCGATGGTGGAGAGGCCGGAGCCTGCCCGCGAAGCGTTGAGACAGAAGAGGCACCACCTGCTCCTCGACGAGGCGAACCAACTCGCTCGGCACGCCGGGAAGTAGGATCACCAGCGAGCCCTCGACCTCCACCGCCTGGCCTGGGGCTGTTCCCAGGGTGTTCGGAAGGATGCGTGCGCCCTCGAGAATCTGGGCTTGGGACACGTTTCGCTCCGGGAGCGACTCATAGCCGCGGGCTCGAAAGCGTTCTTCGAGCCCGGCCAGGAGTTCGCCGTCAACTCGAAGCGCCGCACCCGTCAATTCAGCCATGGCCTCTCGGGTGCGATCATCGGGTGTGGGCCCGAGGCCCCCCGAAACCACCACGACCTCGGCTGAGGCCGAGGCCCTCGCCACGGCCGCCATGATATCGGCCCTGGTATCCGGAATCGTGCAACCGTACGAAGCGGGGATGCCGAGATCGGAGAACCTCCGTCCCAGCCAGGCGCTATTGGTGTCGACCGTGTCGCCAAGGAGGAGCTCGTCGCCGATCGCGACGATGGCCGCCGTCGGGACTGAGGCTTCCACGGATCAGCCCCGCACGCCGATGAGTGCCCGGTAGCTCCAGAAGTAATCGATCATCGAATACACGGTCAGGATAATCGCCACACCGAGCGTCAGGCCGACCCACGTCGCGTGGACCGCGGTGAAGGCTCGCCACAGCACCGAGTTCCAACCCACATCACGCGCCATGCTTTGGAGCGGGTACCACAGCAGAAGGCCGCCCGAGAACAGGTTTTGCACGAAGGCCTTGTATTTTCCCGCAGTGCCCGCGGCGATCACAACCTCTCGTCTCACGGCCCACTGCCGGAACAGCGTGACCACGAATTCTCTCCCGAGCACTACGATCATGACCCATAGCGGAAGCACTGTCCACCATGGAATCAGCCCGGCGGGCCCAGGCCTGTGCGAGATCATGTAAAACGGCACGAAAGTGGCCACCAGCAGCAGCTTGTCGGCCAGCGGATCGAGCAGCTTCCCCACGTCGGTGATCAGGCCGTGTTTACGAGCGAGATACCCGTCCCACAGATCGCTGAAAGCCGCCACCAGGAAGAGCACGAAGGCGGCAATCTGGGATCCGATCGACGGTGCAAGCGCCAAAAGGAAAATCGCCGGACAGGCAGCGATCCTGCCAATGGTGATGGTGTTGGGGAGGTTGAGGCGGCTCCAGGCCATGGCCTGGGCCTCAGCTAAGCGACTGGACGACCAACTTGCTCACCGAGCCGAGCGTCTCGAACACCCCTTTACCTTCGATTGCAACACCCTCGAAGTCGGGCACGCCGGCCGGATTGAGCTGAGCCCTGAGCTCCTCGGTCGCCATCGCGTTCGACAGATCTCGTTTGTTGTATTGGATGGCGAACGGTATTTGGGTGAGGTCGTAGCCGTAGGATTCGAGGTTCTCATAGAGGTTGTGCATGGCCTCCACGTTGGCCTCCATCCGTTCAGCCTGCGAGTCCGCAACGAAGATCACTCCGTCGACACCTTTCAGGATGAGCTTCCGACTCGCGTTGTAATACACCTGCCCGGGAACAGTGTACAGGTGGAAGCGGGTCTTGAAGCCCCGCACCTCGCCCAGGTCGATAGGAAGGAAGTCGAAGAACAGCGTCCGTTCGGTTTCCGTGGCTAGCGAGATCATCTTCCCTTTTGTGTCCGGATTCACCCGGGAGTAGATATACTCCAAGTTGGTGGTCTTGCCACCGAGTCCGGTACCGTAATAGACGATCTTGCAATTGATCTCCCGGCTGGCGTAGTTGATCATCGACATGATCGGCTACGCCCCTACCCCGTGGGCCCTACGGGCCGGACTATGAGAACGATCTGTCACGGTCTATTGCCCTCTCCTGTTCGGCTTGGGCGCGGCATTCGACCGCTTAAATCGAGCGGTCGCTGTTTTGGGAATCCTCATCCCCCTGAGGATAAGGAACCTAAGGTCGGGTCCCCCGTGAAGATAGGCAAGTTAGCTACTGCGCGCTGCGTCCTGTTCCATCCGACCAATGATAACCGTCGCCCGATTTCGCAAGGTCCGATGAGGCTCCCAGGCGACGAAGTCCTTCAATAGGTTGACGTTGTCTACGCTTGCGTCGGCACGAGCCATGTGCCCGAGAGCCGCGAGCCGCCGAAGGAAGCGGGGGCTGAACAGGTCCCTGCTGTGGCGGACCATCTGATCCCGTATCACCAACGCAGCTACGGCACCGGCCGCGGCTGCGGCAAGCATCGCCAGCGAGGTTCTCCGCAATCTGTCGTCCATTGAGCTACATCTCCCGACGACCCGCCAATGCTTCGGCGATCGTCGTACCGTCGACGTATTCCAGGTCACTCCCTACCGGAATGCCGCGGGCGAGCCGCGTGACCTTGGCCCCGAGAGGGCGTATGGCGTTCTCGAGGTAAACGGCGGTCGCCTCTCCCTCGACCGACGCATTGGTCGCCACGATGACCTCTCCCACGCCCTCCGAGCCAACCCGTTCCAGAAGGTGTGGGATGCTCAACTCTTCCGGACCAACTCCATCGAGAGGAGAAAGCCTCCCCCCCAAGACGTGAAACACGCCTCTGAACTGACCCGTCCTCTCAATGGCACCTACCTCGTATGCCTCCTCCACAACGCAAAGCAGAGAGGTGTCGCGGCCGGGGTTCGAGCAGATCTCGCACAGTGGCGACTCCGCGAAATTCCCGCAGCGCTCGCACGGTCGGATCGTCTCGGCTACTTCACGAATCGAGCCCGACAGGCGAATGGCTTCTTCCTTGGGCCGCTTCATCAGGTGGAAGACAAGGCGAATGGCGGTCTTACGCCCGACTCCCGGAAGCCTTGCGAAATCCTCCGTCAGCCGTTCGATCACCGACATGCGGGACGCGACCCCAGCCGTCAGAAGAGTCCAGGGAGCTGCATCGGGAGCCCGCCTGTCGCCTTCTTCATTTCCTCCTCGTACAGGACGCGCGCTTTGTTCTGCGCCTCGGTCACCGCGGCGAGGACCAGGTCCTCCAGCATCTCTACGTCACGCGGGTCGACCACAGTAGGTTCGATGACCACCTTGGTCACCCCCCCCTTGCCGTCGACCGTCGCGGTGACCATTCCGCCGCCGGATGAGGCGGAGATCTCCTCGCTGTCGAGCCGCTCTTGCAGCTTCACCATCTTGTCCTGAAGCTGCTGTCCCAGGCGCATCAGCTGCTGCATATCAGTCATCCGATTAAATCCTTGCAATACACCATCTTAGGTTTCATTCCATGAGTTCGAGGTCGAGTTCTCTTACCGCCTTTTCCAACAGCGGTTCCCGCTGCATCAGCGCCTTCAAACGATCGGCCCGTACAGTACCTGCGTCGATACGTTCGGCCGCCTGCCCGGGAGTGCCACCCGCCTCCTTCACCACAACCTCGATCGACCGTCCCAAGAGGCCACCCAACGCCTCGGACAGCCGGCGACAAGCCACCGGTGCACTGAGCCGTTCGAGGCCTGGCCCGGCCGGCAACTCGATCATAACCGACCCGTCATCGGACTCGCTCACCTGGGCCGCCCGCAGGAACGGCCTCATCCCTGGCGGAACCGCTTCTCCTGTATCCAGGATCCGCTGCCAGGCACCGGTCACCGACCCGACCTTCGGGTCTGCCGGAGCAGGCGGGGCGACCGGCTCCGACTCGGCGGCCGGTTCCGGCTCGGCGCTCGGACCCGACTCGACTACTGTCTCCGACTCCGAACCCGTCTGTAGTTCAGCCCCGGACGTCGTTCCGGCATGATGCGCCTGCTCGGAGTCCGAGGGTGCTTTCGCGTCGGATTGTGGGTGCTCATGCGGTGTCGCCGGTCGCCTTGGCGAGCCCTCTCCGGTGGGTGGCGGCGCGCCCCCGAGGCCGCGGATCAGGTCTTCGAGTGCGACCGTACTGTCCAGGTAGCTGAGTCGCAACAGCAGCATCTCGAGCAGCATCTGGGGATTCTGAGTTCGCCGGAGACTCCCGTTGCTCTCAACGTCTGTAGCCATTGCGAGCATTCGGACGAGATCGCCAGGCAGGAAGGCGGCGGCACGCTCGGCGAAGGCCTCCGTATTGTTTCCTGCAATCGCGCCAGCATCACCTGCTAGGGCCACCCTCAGCAGCAGGCGGAGTGTCTCGACGAGTCCATGATAGAACTCCACCAGGTCGTACCCCTCGTCCAGCAGCCCCTCCACGAAGCCGAATACATCGCCCCTCGCTCCCTCTAGGATCAGATCGAGCAGTTCCAGATAACGCTCTTCCTCGACGAGCCCGAGAACGCTCCGCACAGATTCCCGGGTCACATCGCCACCGGTCAGCGAGAGGACCTGATCCATCAGCGAGAGTGCATCGCGCATACCGCCATCCGCCTTCTTGGCGATGACCTCGAGGGCCCCCTCGGCCGCCTCGGAGTGTTCCAATTCGAGGATGTCCCTGAGCCGCCCGACGATCTCCGAGACGCCGATGCGGCGGAAGTCGAAGCGTTGGCAGCGGGAAAGGATCGGGGCCGCGACCTGCTGGATTTTCTGCGGCTCGGTGGTAGCGAAAACGAAGATCACGCGGGGAGGTGGCTCCTCGAGGATCTTCAGGAGCGCGTTCCAGGCTTCCTTGGTGAGCATGTGGGCTTCGTCGACGATGTAGACCTTGAAGCGCCCCTCTTCGGAGGGCGCGTACATCGCCCTTTCCCGAAGATTCCTCGCGTCGTCCACCCCGCGGTTCGACGCCGCGTCGATCTCGATGACGTCGAGGGCCGTATGGCCCTTCCAAATCCTCGTGCAGCTATCGCATTCGCCACATGGCTCGCCCTCGTCCGTGCGGCCTGGGCAGTTCAACGCCATCGCAAGAACACGGGCTAGCGTCGTCTTTCCAACGCCCCGAGGGCCACAAAAGAGGTAAGCATGACCGACTCGGTCAGTGATCACAGCTCGCCGGAGCGTCTCCGATACGTGCTCCTGCGTAGCTACATCGGAGAAAGTGCGGGGCCGGTATTTTCTGGCTAAAGCAATGTGGGCCAAGGGCTTGTAGCTGGCGTGGTCCAATTATTTGACGACGGACGGCACTCGAGAAAAGAAAAAATGCCCCAGGCTACCCGCAGCTACGATCGCCGCACTTACCGCTGCTACCGGCGAGGTCCTGACGGAGTTCATGAGCTCTCGCCCTACGGACCTGGGACACTTCACAAGGTACCGGTGACCCCAGGGGCAGTCAACGGACAAAGCACCGAAACGCCTTAGTTTGCGCGCCTTTTCAGCCGAACCACGGGGTCGGTAGTCATCGAGAAAGCCGCCAGGCGTCCGGCGTATGCTCTACCCTAGGGGGCCCACCGGGGCCCTCCCACACCGCAATCGCATCGAAACGGACTATGTCCCACCCACCGCCGTTCTCGTGGAGCCAATGTCGAGCCACTTGGGAGATCTCCCGCTGCTTTCGCCGCGTGATGGCCTCTAGGGGGTGGCCGTACCCGTCCCCACGGCGCCCCTTTACCTCGACGAATGCCAGCGCGCGACCTCGGGTGACGATGAGATCG
This sequence comes from Gemmatimonadota bacterium, assembly GCA_036986155.1. Lineage (GTDB taxonomy): Bacteria > Gemmatimonadota > Gemmatimonadetes > Longimicrobiales > Gaopeijiaceae > JACZXQ01. The sequence goes on from BTRA01000011.1 coordinate 8,544, forward strand.
ATCTCCTTCCGGCCGAAACGGTAGTTCCGGACAAGAATTGTCCAACCCCGCGCCAGAAGATACTCAGCCGCCATCTCCTCGAACCGGTGCCCAACTCGATGGGTGTTCATTGTTGAGGGTCGCACGCGGTGGAGGGCGGTGGAATGGGGGCCTGGGACCCTGGAATGTGTTGTGTCCGGCGAACGCGGAAGCATCTCGGAATTTCCCCTTCGACGCCTTCGTCTCGCAGGAGCCAAGCTGTCGGGGCACGTCTTCGCCGCAGTGCCATCTGGGATCCGGCCCCGTCAACGCCCCCGACGGCCGCGGCCCCATCCGCCGTCGCGGAGGCAACAACGTGCCCCACCACCTTGATCAACGATGAGGCGAAGGGGTTGTCAGCCCCTAGGCCTCAGTGGCCACCGGACCGGGGAGGGGCGGGACGAGATCGCGCCCGATAGCTGCGGCGATGACGCCGATCTGACCCATGAGCTCCGCGAACTGCTCGGGATAGAGTGACTGGGCTCCATCGGAGAGCGCGCTCGGCGGATCCGGGTGCACTTCAATCATCAATCCATCCGCACCGGCCGCCACCGCGGCCCTGGCCATGGGGATCACCTTGGCCCGAATTCCCGTGCCATGGCTGGGATCGGCGATGATTGGCAGGTGCGAGAGGGATTGCACCACTGGAATAGCGGTCAAATCGAGGAGGTTGCGCGTATGACTGTCGAAACTTCGGACGCCCCGCTCGCACAGGATGACGTTCGGGTTTCCCTCTGCCAGGATGTACTCGGCAGCCAAGAGCAACTCAGTAATGGTCGCCGCCATTCCGCGCTTGAGCAGAATCGGCTTTCCGGACCGACCCGCCCGGCGCAGCAGCGGATAGTTCTGCATGTTGCGCGCGCCGATCTGGATCACATCCGCATGCTCGGCCACCCTATCGACCCCGTCTGGGTCGAGAGCCTCCGTAACGATCGCCATGCCGGTCTCTTCGCGGGCCATGGCCAGCATGACCAGGCCCTCGACTCCGAGTCCCTGGAAGGAGTACGGAGAGGACCGGGGCTTGAACGCCCCCCCCCTGAGGATCGTCGCGCCCATTGCCCTGAGTCGATGGGCGATCCCGAGGATCTCGGCCTCACCCTCGACCGCACATGGGCCGGCCATGATCGCAAGGGCGTCCCCGCCTATCTCTGTGCCGTTCGCCAACCGCACCACGGTGTCGTCGTCACACCATTCCCTGGAGACCTGCTTATACGGGGGCGTCACCGAAAGAAGATCGCGGACTCCGGGCATACCTTGGAGCCGCCCCTCATCCACACGCCCATCATTGCCCACGACTCCCACCGTCGTGCGTTGCTTGCCCGGCATGGGGCGCGCCCCATACCCCATGGCCTCGATTTGGGCCGTTACGGCCTCGATCTGGGCATCCGTGGCATCATGTTTCATGACGACGAGCATGGGCATCTCACAAGTCGCGGCCGCGCCGGGCCTGGAACCCTCGTTTCGACTACGGACCTAAGTCTAAGAGCGGGAACAGATGTAGTCTACTGAGGGTGGCCTTCTCCACCGGCCAGGTTGACCACCAAGCCATCCTCTGCAACCCGCACACGGCCCCCATACCCAGCCTGGGCAAGAAGGCCCGGCACGGCCTCGGGTTCCAGATCCGCGTAGATGTGGGTCACTACCAGAAGGCCCGGAGAGGCCTCTTCGGCAAGCGTCGCGAGTCCGGATGGCGTAAGGTGGGTCTCGACCCCCAAGCGGTCGGGATAGGAGCACTCCGCAATCAACACCTCGGTGCCTTCAAAGAACTTACCGAGGCCTGCTCGAGGTCCGGTATCACCTGTGTAGCACACAGCGCCGGCGTCGGTGTCGAGGCGATAGGCGACCGACGAAGCCGTATGCCGCGTCGGGTGGGTCGAGACGCCCACGCCGCAGGACTCGTCGGACCAGACCGAGTCGCGTTCCAGTTCCAGAACCTCCAACGGAAAGCCCGGGGCGAGAACGTACTCACCGAACGCGTCGACCAATCTGTCCATCAGGCGGTGAAGGCCCTGCGGGCCGAGGATGGTGAGAGGGGCGGTCCGTCTGGGACTCGAGCCGTAGTTGAGTGCCGCGAGCAACGGGGCGAGGTTACTGATATGGTCGGTGTGGAAGTGGGTCAGCAGAATGTGGGATATCTGGTCCCACGCGGCCCCCCAACGCGCCATCCCGTGCATGGTGCCCGAGCCACAGTCCATCAACACATGCGTCGAGTCATACGTGACCAAATGCCCAGCGGACCGCCGAGTGCCGGAGGGTACGAGAGTTCCGGAACCGAGGACCATCACCTCGAAATCCATAGGCTTCTTCTAGGCGGCGGACCCGCTCGCCTTCGCGTCCTCACGAAGTCGGACTCCAACCACCGAACTCACGCCTGCCTCCTCCATGGTGACGCCGTAGATCCAGTCCGCCGATTCGATCGTGCGCGGGTTGTGCGTGATCACCACGAACTGAGTCTGTGCCTTGAACTCGCCGAGCAGCCTGATGAAGCGTCCGATGTTGTTCTCGTCGAGCGGCGCGTCGACCTCGTCCAACACGCAGAACGGGCTCGGCTTGACGAGATAGATCCCAAAGAGCAAAGAAAGGGCGGTCAGCGCCCGCTCCCCGCCCGAGAGGAGGTCGATGCGCTGTGTTCGCTTGCCTTTCGGCGATGCGTGGATCTCGATGGGAGACTCCAGCGGATCGGACGTGTCCGCCAGCCAAAGATCGGCCTCGCCACCCTCGAATAGGCGCCGGAAGGTGAGTTGGAAGTTGTCGCGGATCTTCTGAAACGTGTCCTCGAACAGCGCGATCGCGGTTTCGTTGATCTGCTTGATGGCCGCCCCAAGATCGTTCCGGGCCTGGACCAGGTCCGCCCGCTGCTCTGTCAGAAATCCCAACCGCTCGCTCTCCTCAGCGTGCTCCTCGACAGCCAGCATGTTCACCAAGCCGATGCGCTCCATCTTGCCCACGATCTCCGTGAGCTCCGCCTCGAGTTCCTCAGGCTCACCCTCAACGGGCTCGGCCTCGTCGAGGAGGCGCTCGAGGGGACGGCCCCACTCGGCCTCCAGGCGCTCCTGGATAAGGCTGACTCGGCTGCTCACCTCTTGCCTCTCCAACTCGAGCCGATGCCTGCGCTCCGTGGCCTCCCGCTCCGCCGAACGAGCCGTTCGGACCCTGCGCTCGGTTTCCGTGAGCTTGGCAATGACCTCCGCCAGCTCCTCGTCCTTTTCGCGCAACAACGTCTCTGCTTGTTCTCGCTCTCCGAACAGGCGCTGCGTTGCATCGCCTCCCTCGACCCGGACCCGTTCAGCCTCGTCGAGATCCTTTGCCAACGCTGCTTCTTCCTCGTCCAACGCGGCGATGCGACCCGATGTGGAAGCCTTTTCCAGACGGAAACGCTCCGAGCGCTCAGTCATCCTGCCGACTTCCGCTTCGGCCCTGGCGAACTCGACTCCGAGACGCGTTTCTTCTGCCCGGGCTGTTTCCCACTCCTCTTGCACATCCGAGTGGGCCCGCCGTGCCGCCTCGCGCTGCTCCCGGACCTCCCCTTCCTCGGCGAGCATGAGGGTCCGGTCATCCCTTGCACTCATTGCCCGCTGCAACAACCCGGTACGCGCGGCCTTCGTGCCTTCGAGTTGGCGGGTGAGTTCATCCCTGTGCAAGTCCATCCGAGCCTGACGGTCCACCTGGGCTGCTGCCTCGGAAGAGGCCTCTCTGAATCCATCCTCGGCGGCCTGGAAGGTCACACGGGAAGCTTGCAGTCCTTGCTCGGCCCGTTCCACTGCCGCGCGAGCATCCCTAGTCGCCTGACGAGCGGCTTCGGCCGCCCGGTCGACTCCAGGCTGCTCGGCGGTGAGGACCCTGATCCGCTCCTTGCGTTCGAGGGTGCCACTGCCCCCAAAGGGGCTCCCCACCTGAACCACGCCGCGGGGATCGACCAACCCTCCGGCGAAGCTCCCATCGCCCCCCCCGAGGAACCCGACTCCCGCGAGCAACGCGTTCACCCAGGGAGCCCCCGCGCCATCGACGGTAATCGACTCCAGAAGAGCGCCACCCGCGGACGATGGAGCGGGAACCTCATCCAACGGCAGTAGCACGAGGCCGCCTCCGCCATGCCACTCCTCACCGAACCAAGCCACGAGCCGCAGAGCGACGGCGGTGCTTTGTACGACCAGGCCATCCGCCAGAGGTCCCAACAGGCGCTCGACCGCCCGGGCGACTTCAGGCGGCGCCTCGATATACTCCGCGAGGGGCCCCAGCACACCTGCGACACCCAGCTCCATGGCGGCACTCAGAACCGCCTCACCACCCTCCTCACGATCGTCGAGCCCTCGGAGTGCTTCCAGCTCCACCGCGATTCGTTGCTCGGCCATCGTGGCCCGCGCCTCGGTTTCTCGAGCATCCGCAAGAGTTTCCCGGATCTCCGAGAGCGTGGCAGAAGCCCGCCCGAAGGCCTCCCGTGCGGCCTCGACATCCGACTCCAAGGCACTGAGCCGGTCAGAGAAGAGGTCTCCCTGGCTCTGTATCTCCGAAAGCGTATTCGACGCATCGCTCAGTTCACCTACGATTCGCTCTATGCGCCGTTCCAACTCGGCCGCCTGGGACTCCGACGCATCAGCGTCACCTTCGAGCCGCGCGGCAGCGCGAAGCAACTCCCGTTCCTTGTTCTCGGCGGCTTCTACCGTCTGGCGGGCATCGGCAACCCGAGCTTGGACTGCGACGGCCTCTGCCTGTTTCTCCGTGAGATCCTGCTTCAAGCCGGCACATTCCCCTTCACACTCCATAAGCTTGGCAGCCAGGGCGGTCAGTTCGGTCTCCACCTCCTCGGCCCGCTCGTGGGCTTCGCTCCGCTCGGTCGTGATCTGTTCAAGCCGGCGTCCAGCGTACGATCTGCGTTCCTCGGCGACTGCGAGGTCCCGTTCCCAGGTCACGAGCCGGGAACGAATATTCTCCAGCGCGGTGGCCGCGTGCGTACGAGCCTTTTCGGCGGTCACCCTGCCTAGCGCAAGCGTCTCTTGCTCTGATTCGGCCGCGGTGAGCACGGCAGTCATGCCCGCTCCGGTCTCCTTCCCTCCAGACCATTCTCGGTCCAGCTCCCCCAGCCGGGCCCGCAATTCCGACAACGTGTTGCGGACCACCGCCACCTCGACGAAAAGACGCCTTTGGCGCAGCATCTTATACCGCTCCGCCTTACCCTTCTGGCGAGCGAGCGACCGCACCTTGGTCTCCACCTCCGCGATAACGTCCTCCAACCGTTGGAGGTCGGTCTCTGCGTGCTGGAGACGACGAAGGGCCGACTTGCGACGGTCCTTGTACTTCCCGATTCCGGACGCCTCCTCGAATAGCGCCCGTCGCTCTTCGGCGCGATCCGACAAGATCGAGTCGATCATCCGGTTCTCGATGATCGAATACGCATTGGCTCCGAGGCCCGTGTCCCGGCAGAGGTCGACGACGTCGCGCAGGCGGCAGGACGAGCGGTTGAGCACGTAGTCGCTTCCGCCGTCACGATACACGGTTCTGCCGATCTCCACCTCTTCGAATGGGACCGGCAGGATGCCGTCCTCGTTGCCCACGGTGAGGGTTACCGAGCCGCGATTTACCGGCCGCCGGTTCACCGTTCCCTGAAAGATGGCCTCTTCCATCTTGGCACCGCGGATCATGCTCGGCCGCTGTTCACCCAGAACCCATCGGATGGCGTCGGAGATGTTGGACTTGCCACAACCGTTGGGACCTACGATGGCTGTGACGCCCTCGTGAAAGTCAATGGTGGTGGAGTCCGCAAAGGATTTGAATCCTTGGATTCTCAGAGATCGAAGCTTCATTCCGGAAGGCGGCCTCTGCGCTCGATCAGGGGGACGTCGGACACCCCGCTTTCGGACATCGCCGCAGCCAACGGCTGGGCGTCGAATTCGTCGGTGAATGCGCCGGCATACACTCTGACGGCGGTTCGTCCATCAGCGTAGTCCACATCGAGCGCGTATGCGGGAATCGACAGCGCGGCCAGTTCCTCGATTCGTGCGTCTCCACCAGCGGCGTCATCGAACTCGCCGAGGAAAAACCCGTACGATGTGGCCCTCACCAGCCAATCATTCGGATTCTGGCGATCGAGCACCACGGCGAGAAGCGATCTGAGGCTGTCCGCCTGCACGGCGCTATATGCCGGCCCGGCAAACAGGACGTACTGGACACGCCCGTCCAGTTCCAAGGGTGTGTAAAAGAAAAGCGTGCCAGGGAGCCTCTCCTCCAACGCCACCACCATGCCCTCCGGCCTCTCCGGGGTTCGGTAGGCATTGATCAGCAACGAATGTGTGACAATCGGCGTGGTCGGCTGCTCTCCAACCAACTGCACGGGGGCGGGGATGGCACCACTCAGGCGGTTCGCCGGCGTAATCCCGGGGACATCGACGATCCCGAGAATGGCGAGACCATACCCGCCGCCACCAAGTACCACGATGGCCACCACCGTAGTCAGCAGTATTCGACGCCGCTCCTGCCACTTTCGGCGACGCTCTAACTCATCCAAACCGGACATCTTCCGCTCCGGCTGGATCTGCAATTCGCCGTCGCCCTGCTCCGTATCCTCGCCTGTCTCGACGGCGTCATACGCCTCCGAAACCGGCATGAGCTCGGTGGCCGCGTCCGCGATACCCACGTCCTCAGCCTCGCTGTCTTGGACGGATGGTGCCTCCTCCGCCACTCCGGCTCCGTGCTCGATGCCAGACATCATGGTCGAATCGGGCGGAGCGACGACGCCGTCCGCAAGGGACGAACGCTCGACCTCGAATACGTCACCGTCCGGCTCGAGTCCCTCGACAAGGGCGCCGTCGGCCTCCTCGGGAGCCGTGTCATCCGAGTCGGCAACGTCGAGGGCAGACGATTCCTCGTCTTCATCCGGGATGTCACCCGCATGGGAGTACTGACCTCCGTCGAGGCCATCGAGGCTAAACCCCCCGCCGGCCATCTCCGCCTCGTCACCAGGTTTCGCCGGCTCATCGAGGGCGAACTCGCCGGCTCCGTCATCGGTGGCCTCGGGGACCGCCTCTTCTACGACAGCCGGCTCCTCAGCCGGCGGCTCATCCTGAGAGTCTGCGTCTACCAAGGGTTTCGGCACCTCCTCTCCAGATATCTCGGGCATCTCGACGGCCTCGTCCAAGGCTCCGTCATGCTCGTCGGTGACCGCTTCGATCACGGCGTCGGAGATCTTATCCCCGACGTCGACGGCCTCGACCGGCTCGTCCACTTCGAGGGTCGGAGCGGTTTCTTTCCCGGTCGGACCCAGTACTGCGATCGCACCATCGACTCCTTCGGCCTCGGACGCATCGGCCGCAAACACCACGAGATGATCGGCCCGCGAAAGCAGGCTCGACGCTCCCGGCATGTCCGACGGGATGTGCAACAAAACGGACACGCCGGAGTCACGAAGTCCACGCGTTACGGCCTCCCAGCGTGGGTGAGCCAGCACGGCCTCTGGATCCACAACGGGCGTGCCTGCCGTAGCCACGAGGAACGATCCCATTTCAGAGGCGAACGCCGCGTGCTGCACCGACACCCCGTACAGGAGAATGTCCGATACCCCTTGCCCGTTCTCGTGACCGAGCACTTCGTGGACCTTCGGCTCTCGGAGGTCGAGGTCGGAAAGTAGAACGGCGTCACCAGATTCACCCCAGGCACGGGCGATTCCTACAGCGGCCTCGGCTCCCCACCGGCTATCGACCCCCGGCATCCTCAAGAGGGCAATGACCTGAGGATCCCCTCCCCCGGAAGCCAAGACCCCTATAGCCTCGGGCACCGCACCTGCTCCGGGGTCGAAGGGCTGCCAATCTTGGAGATCAGCACTCATAGCGCACTCTCACCACCGCGAGAATCCATATCTAGTGAACCAAACCGTCCGGACCGAATTCCCGGGACGGCTGTCACCCCGGACCGCTGCATGCGAAAGGTAACGAGGCCCTCTTCAGGCGGGCGAACCAAGAGTCGAATCACCGAACCATCCTGCCGACTCGTGACTTGAGGCCGGCGTCGGCGTAACCTGCGTTGGCCAGCAGATCACGCATCGCGGCGGCTTCTTCCTCCCCTTCATAGGCGCCTGCCAGCACCGAATAGATCGGCTGATCGGCGCCGTGCTGGGCAACTATGTAGGCGAAAACTCCCTGCGACTCGGCCCGAGCCACGAGCGCTCGCGCGGCCTCCACGTCGGACACGACGGCCAACTCGAAAGCCAGCGGAGTCCTCCGCACGATCCAGGCGTTTCTGTCGTCTCCGGCGGTTACCGAGTCGATACTGTCCCTCAAGGCTCTCGCCTCGTCCACTCCGGTGGCGACCGCAAGGAGGCGGTGGTAAGCGGTGCCACCGACGCGGACCGGAGCCACTATGAACGCCACTCGGGGATGTCGACGGCCCAGTACCTCGGCGCGACGCCGCGCCGCTTGCGGATCGCGAAAGGATGCGAGGGCGAGCGAGTATTCGAGGGCCGGATCATCGTTCGAGGCGTCGTCGGCCGAGGCCGGCCGCGCAACCTCGGAGGTCGCCGGCTGTGTGGGAGTGGGTGTACCGGCCTCACTCGCCTCCTTCACCCCCGACCCGTCGTCGGCCGAAGCGGGGGAGGCCGGCGCCGACGTCGCCGGAGGCGGCTCGTTCGACACGGCCGGCCCCGACCCCTCGGCGTCGGGCCATAGGATCCAGATCGTAAGTAGCACTATGACGCCGATAGTGAGCCCCGCGAGGGTTCGTCTCACCCCAGACGCAAGAGTCGACCCGAAGCCACCGCCCCCGAAGGCAACCTGTGTGGCCGGCTCGTCGGGGGTGGGGGAGCTCGGTTCTTCTTGGACCAGTTCCACCAGGTCGGGTTCCACCAGGTCCGGTTCCTTGGGCGTGGCACCCACCGGGGAGGGTTCATCTGACAAGGGCAACTCGACCAGGAGCTCTTCGAGACCCCCGGATAACGGTTCCGCAGCGCCTGGAGGCGTCTCTGAGGGATCGGGCTCATCCACCGGAGGCTCCGGTGCCACATGCGTCGGTTCAAGGGCAGGTGGTTGCAGTACCGCCCCAACCCGTGTCGCCACCTCTGGCGGCAGGTCGACCGCGCCGGACGCACTCAAGACAAACACTGTACCCGAGGCTTCCAAGATCTGCCCGAGGCCGGGCACGTGCTTGTCGGCAAAGAAGAATACGGTCGCACCCACCTCCGCGAAGCCGGCGATTAGGCCCTCCCAACCAACGTCTCCGACCACTGGCGGAGCTTCGGCGTCGGCGGGACATGCCGGCGCGAACAAGAAGCTTCCCGCCACCACCGAGCGAACGACCTCCTGGAGTCGAACCTGCCTCAGGATGACGTCGGCCAGGTTCGGAGAAGCCGGCTCGCCAAGCAGGTCATGGAGAATAGGCGAGCGGAAGCAGACGTCGCCCAGGAACACTCGCTGACCCGAGTCACCCCAGGTTCTGGCGAGTTCGATCGCGGTCCGGCCAGCCCACACGCGATCAACACCGCCTGAAAGAAACAGGGTGACAACTCCCCCGCTGGCGCCTTGGGGAAAAGCGCCGGGTCCCACCTCGTCTGGCACGGCGCCAGACTTGGGATCGAAACGTAACTGCGGAGGGCCGTCCCCGGTCATAAGCAGCTACACCGCAGGCAACGCCGGTGCGATGGACCTCCACTTCCAGAGTGTCGTCGGCAATCGGCACAAAGCAGCGTGCCGTCTCGAGCAGAAGGTACTAGCAGGCCAGGGGCCTTGTAAACAGGCTTCTAAGGCTCGAACTGGGCTTGCGGTGCATCCCCCCAGAGCATTTCCAGTTGGTAGAACTCGCGCGCCGAATGATGGAACACGTGAACCACGAAGTCCACGTAGTCGATCAGGACCCAGCGGCCTCCCTGCCTCCCCTCGATGTGCTCCGGGCGGACGCCCTCCTTCTTGAGCTCATCGATAACGTGGTCCGCCACCGCCTTGACCTGCACGTCGGACATACCTGAGGCAATGACGAAAAAGTCGGTTGCCGACGAAAGTCCCCTTAGGTCCAGAGCCACCACGTCGACCGCCTTGAGCTCGCCCGCGAGTACACAGGCCCGTCCCACTTCCGATGGGAAGTCCACAGATTTCGACTGCGGTGCTGAAGTCATTAGGAGACCGTCAATCGTCCATACGCTCGGTGCGCACCTCTACAGAGACCTCCACCTGCGCATGGAAGCGGATCGGGACCTCGAAGGCTCCGAGTTGTTTGATCGGCTCGTCCAGCACGATCTGCCTTCGATCAATCTCGAAGTCCAGGTCCCCCTGGTTCAGCTTGTCGGTGATATCGGCGTTGGTAACCGAACCGAACAATTTCCCTTCCTCGCCGGCCTTTACCTGGAACGTCAGCGACAGCCCCTCGAGTTGCGAGGCCCGCCTCCGGGCCTCCAGGTAGTCGTGCTTCGCCACCTCCTCGGCACGGGCCTGTTCGACCTCCAAACGGCGTAGGTTCTTCTCACTCGCCGCATAAGCCAGACCTTGAGGAATGAGGTAGTTACGGGCGTAGCCATCCTTGACATCTACGACCTCACCGGACTCCCCGAGCTTTTCCACGGCCGTTCTAAGAATCAACTTCATGAAGACTCAACCTCCTCGACCTTCGTTGTCGCCCACCAAAGTTTCAACACGGGACCTGAGATCCAGCCACGTGTCACCCAATCCGACTACCAACGCTCCCAAGAACAGAAGCGGACCCAGTAACAACACACCAAACACCACGAGGATGAATCCCATCAGGGACAGGCCCCCGCTCAAGAACACGACTACGGCAGCCCCGCGCATCGCGTAAAGACCTCCCATGAACACCACAATGTTCGTGCCCGCCCGTTCAGCCGCTTCGGTCGACCCCAAACCCAAAACGACCAAGCCCCCGATGAACAACCACACCAGATGGTCGTTGAACCGAAAGTCGCGTAAGGGGCCGACGCCCTTGTCGTTCCCCAAGGCGAGCCGCACATAGCCCCACCACGCCACTCCGAGCGCAGCCAGGGAAGAAAGTCCCAGCAAAGCCGGGAACGCCCGGCTATGCTGTTCAGCCGACCGATAGGCCGCGGTCACCAAACGCTCCGGCAGCTGTGCCCCGGGATCCCCAAAGAGGCGGGCCATGCCGGCCAACGCGCTCATTGTGGCACCAGTACCATTCATGATTCGCTGCGTCACAAGCCAGTCGACGTACGCCCAGTTCCCCGGCTGGGCCTCGAAAAAAACCACCAGAGTCGTGAACGTACCTAGCACCGCACCGAACGCCCGCGAAAAAAAACCCAAAGCGGGCCATCTCAGCGTAATGGCCACAAACCACCCTGCCAAAAGGACGGCCCATCCGCGCTCCAGGTACCAGATCGCATCCCTCGGCAATCCGCCGATGGCTACCGCGATGGCCAGCCCTGTGACCACCAAGGCGGCCATGCGGCGAGTGCCAAGGCTGACGGATAGGGCGATGAAGGGAATCGCGATCATGCTCGCAATGCTGCTGACCCCAAGCAAGGGGCCGACCAACAGCAATCCGGCAACGCGATGCCATCCTCGCCCAGACCGGGGCGCGTCCTCCATAGATCCGAATCCGGCTTCGTCGTTAGGCGTCGTGGTCCCTGACGTACGGAACGAGGGCCAAGTATCGGGCGCGCTTGATCGCTCGGCCCAACTGGCGCTGGAAGCCGGCCGTCACCTTGGTGGTGCGCTTCGGCAAGATCTTGCCTTGCTCGGTCATGAACTGCGACAACGTCGAAACGTCCTTGTAGTTCAGTTGTTCTACAGGGGGGCCCTCGACTCTGCGACGACGTCCACGCCCTCCGCTGAACTCCGGTGGCCTGTCGCTATCGGTAGCCTTGGGGCCTTCGTCATCGGACTCCTCGCCCTCTTCGGACTCCCCACGGGCCTCCGGCACTACTTCAGGGGCGGGCGCCGGCCGTCTACGATGATCGTCATCGTCATCGTCATCGAAATCCGCGCCCGGGCGCACGGGCCGGAACGTCGACAGCCCGGACGTCGGCTCCCCTTCGTTCAGCACGAGGAGGTAGCGAAGAACATCGTCGTCCAGGGTGAGCGCACGCTCGTACTCAGGCAACGAATCGGCGGATGCCCGAAAATGGGACACCACGTAATAGCCGGTTCTGCTCTTCTGGATGGGGTACGCCATCTGGCGGGTGCCCCAGTGATCGACGGCAGCCACCTCGGCCCCGTCGCCCGCGGTTACGAGTGCGTGGAGCGCCGTGAGCTTCTCGTTGACCGCGGCCTCATCGAGGTCCGCGTTGAAGATGTAGACTACCTCGTAGAGACGCATAGCGTCCTCCCTCGGTCCGTCGTTCAGAACGGGCCCCGCCACCATGGCGGAGCAGGATGAAAGCCTTTCAATATATGGATTCGGGCCCCTTAGAGAAGGGCTCCGTGCAGCGCGTCGATAAGTATTGGATAGCGCCCGAAGCTCCAACGGGCCTCGTCGAGGTCCAGCCGCTCTCGGTTGGTGTGGGCGTAGCGCTCCTCTCCCGGAGCGAAGCCCACAGTGGGAATCCCGTGCACGCCACAGCTCCAGCCTCCGTCGGTGGCGAACGCCCATGGGCGAACATCGGAAGGGCCGGCCTCGTCCCGCCGTCCCACGGCCTGTGCGGCCGCCCTCACGATGGGGTCGTCCGCATCCATCACGAATCCTGGTGTAAACAGCGAACGCTCGGAAGTGATCCCGGTGTAGGTCGTCTGGGGCTGCGCTGCCATTCGGACCTCCACGGTGAGTCCATCAGGCAGGTCCGGAAGCTCGGCACGCACGGCCGCATCGACACTCTGCTCCATCCATTCGTGAGTCGCCCCCGGCAACACCCGCCAGTCCACCACCACAGTGACCTTATCGGGGATCACGTTACGGCTCTCGGGAAGCACGTCCACTCCCGTAGCCACCAGAGTCGAACGGCCGAGCACCGGGTGTTCTGCCTGGGTCGCGGCGAGCTTATGGACGGCCGACAGCACGGCGGGCACCAGGTCCAACGCGTTCGTAGCCCTCGAGGGGACGCTGGCGTGTCCCGCCAGACCATGGATGACGACCTCTACCTCGCCCCGGCCCCGATGGCCGATGCACACGTCGCCGTGAGTCGACTCGCCGATGACAATGGCTCCGGGTGCCACTCCCGAGTCCAGGAGCCGCTGCATGCCAAGACCACCACGTTCCTCGAATACGGTGTGGGCGACGATAATGTCGCCTCGCGCTCGACCCATGAGTGTGGCCGCCGCATACGTCTGGAGCGCCAGGGGGCCCTTGATATCCATGGCGCCACGCCCGTGGAGGAACCCCTTCTCGACCGTGCCCGAAAAAGGTGGGAACTCCCACTCGGAGTGGTCACCCTCGGCGACCACGTCCAGGTGGCAGTTGAGTAGGACGCTGGGCGCGTCCCCGGTGCCCCTTACGACTCCAATCACGTTCCCGACGTCGTCCGTGCCCACGTCCTCGAAGCCCAGCGTCTCGTACTCCTCAATGACGCGGCGAGCCACCTCCTCTTCCTCCCCGGAGGGCGAGGGGATCCGGATGAGGTCCTGCGCAAATGCGAGCGCGTTCTCGAACGTGGGCTCGCGGCCGCTTTCCATTATGCGGACATGCTCCTAGAGGCCCCTACCCAAACAGCCCCTGAACGAAGTCCATGATCATCGACGTACCATCGAGGTCGATCCCGTGCACCTTTACGAACCACGGCGCCAGCACCAACGACACCACGCTCATCAGCTTGATCAGGATGTTGAGAGACGGGCCCGACGTGTCCTTGAATGGGTCGCCGACGGTGTCGCCCACGACTGCAGCCTTATGGGCATCCGAGCCCTTCCCACCCAGTGCGCCGCCCTCGATGTATTTCTTCGCGTTATCCCATGCACCGCCGGCATTGGCCATGAAAAGAGCCATCAGGACGCCGCTCACCATGGAACCTGCAAGCAGGCCGCCGAGCGCCTCGACGCCGAGGAAGTAACCAACGATCACCGGCGCGAGGATGGCGGTGACACCCGGAAGAATCATCTCCCGAAGAGCCGCCTGGGTCGAGATGTCGATACAACGGGCCGAGTCCGGCTTGGCGGTGCCCTCCATGATGCCCGGGATTTCGCGGAACTGCCTTCGCACCTCCTCCACCATTCCCTGAGCTGCCCGTCCCACAGCCGTCATCGTGAGCGCAGCCACGAAGAACGGCAGCATACCACCCAGGAACAGTCCGATGACCACCAGGGGGTTGATGAGGTTGATGCCCGTTTCCCTCAGGCCGACGTTTGCCGCGTAGGCCGAGAACAGGGCCAGGGCCGTGAGCGCAGCCGACCCGATGGCGAAGCCCTTGCCCTGCGCCGCAGTCGTGTTGCCGATGGCGTCCAGGGAATCGGTGATCGCCCGTGTCTCCTCGCCCAAGCCGCTCATCTCGCTGATGCCGCCAGCGTTGTCCGCAATCGGCCCGTAGGCGTCCACCGACATGGTCACGCCCACCGTAGCCAACATGCCCACGGCCGCGATACCAATGCCATAGAGGCCGGCAAACTGGAACGAGAGCCAAATAGCGAGCGTGATCAGGATCACGGGGATCGCCGTCGACTCCATCCCGACGGCCAGGCCGGTGATGAGGTTCGTACCCGCACCTGTCTGGCTAGCATCGGCTATCCTCCGGATAGGTGCTGCGGCCGTGTAATACTCCGTCACGAGGCCGATGGCGATCCCCACCAGTGTGCCAGAGAGAATAGCCACCCAGGGACCGATGGCGGGAAGCGTCCGCCCAGCCGCTGTGATCACCCGGAAGTCCATTCCTCGCACGACGAAGTACATGGCCGCGAGGAAAACCACGGCAGCCACGAACGTGACGTTGCGAAGTGCGGCCGCCGGATCGCTCCGCTCGAACATCTTCATCATGCCGATACCGATCAGCGAGGCGAGCAGACCCACCACGACGGTGAGTATGGGAAGGGCCACGGCGCTGGCCGTATGGGTGGTCATGCCCGCCGTGGCGCCGATCGCGATCGTGGCGATGATCGAACCTACATAGGATTCGAAGATGTCGGCTCCCATACCGGCGACATCCCCCACGTTGTCACCCACGTTGTCGGCGATAGTGGCCGGATTCCGAGGGTCGTCTTCGGGGATTCCCGCCTCGACCTTACCGACCAGGTCGGCGCCAACGTCGGCGGCCTTGGTGAAGATCCCCCCCCCTACACGGGCAAACAGCGCGATCGAACTCGCGCCCATCGCGAAGCCGGAGATGATCCGGGCGAAACGGGCATGCTCCGAGGCGGCGATCGCTCCCGCTCCGTAAAGCCAGTAAAAGCCTCCGATTCCGATGAGTCCCAGAGCCGCCACGCTGAGGCCCATGACCGAGCCGCCGAAGAACGCCACACGGAGCGCCTTACCCTGACCTTCGTCGTTCGCGGCCGCGGACGTTCTCACGTTCGCGCGCGTTGCGGA
This sequence comes from Gemmatimonadota bacterium, assembly GCA_036986155.1. GTDB lineage: Bacteria > Gemmatimonadota > Gemmatimonadetes > Longimicrobiales > Gaopeijiaceae > JACZXQ01. The sequence goes on from BTRA01000011.1 coordinate 23,952, forward strand.
CTTCATGCCGAAGAACCCGGCGAAGACCGAGCAGAGGGCCCCCGTCACGTAGGCGATCGCCGTCAAGCCAGTAGTAGCCCACGCGAGCAGCGCCGTGACGATGAGCACGAACACAGCCAAGACCGAGTACTCGCGCTTCAAGAAGGCCATCGCCCCGTCATGGATCTGCTCCGCAATCTCGTTCATCAGATCGGATCCGGACGGCTGGTTCTTCACGTAGCGGTAAATGACGCCAGCAGTCACGAGACCTACCGCGCCGACGGCCCATGCCCAGGCGGCCCAAGTCACGAAATCGCCCATAAACGATGCTTACCTTTTCTAGGATTAGAACGACTGTCGATGAGGGCCTGGCCATTGAACATCCGTCCGGATGCTCACCGGTTGAACCGACTCATCGCTTCTTCGACACCTTCGGTAATCCAGACTTCAACCGCCTTGGTCAACTCCGGTAGCATCCCGACGACCAAGTCCTCGTCATGCGCGTCCATCGGTGACAGGACCCAGTCCGCAAGATCTTCCTCCGATGGGGCAATGCCTACTCCGACACGCATCCGGGCGTAGACATCCGTTCCCAGCGCGCCCGTAATCGACCTCAGCCCGTTGTGCCCCCCGGTGCCCCCCTCGGGGCGGAACCGCACGCGGCCAACCTCCAAGGCGGCATCGTCTACCGCGACGAGCAGGTCCTCTTCGACCTCGAAGTCCGAGAGTAGGCGCAGCGAGGTCAGCGCCCCCCCGCTGTTGTTCATGAATGTCGTCGGCTTCAACAGCCGGATATCACTTTCGCCGACCACGCCGTCGACGACCAGGGCCTTCCCCCGCTTCTCGAAGGGACCGAAACCCCAGTCGTAGGCGAGCCGATCGAGGACCCACCAACCGACGTTGTGACGTGTCTCGTCGTACTCCGAGCCAGGATTTCCGAGACCGACGACGACTTTCACGACCAGGCCGCCGGCAGCAGCCTAGCCTCCGGACCCGTCCTCGTCTCCACCCTCCTCGGATGGCGAACCGCCTTCGGCCGCAGGCGCTTCCTCGCCCTCGGCCAACTCTGCACCCTCTTCGCCCTCCTCGAGCTCCTCTTCCGGCTCATCGACCTCGACGACCTTGGGTAGCGCCACCATGCAGATCGTCTGCTCGAGGTCGCTGATGAGTTCGACGTCCTCGGCCATCGGGATGCCCGAAACAAGCAAGGAATCCCCCACCTCGAGCGCGGTCACCTCGACCTCGAAGGATTCGGGAATCAAAGAAGGAATGCATTTCACCCGAACCTCGTGGATAATCTGATCCATGATTCCGCCGCCCGTCCGGACGCCTTCCGACGTTCCCATCAGAATCACCGGGATGTCGACCTCGATCGCTACGCCCGTCTGGATCTGGTAGAAATCGACGTGGATAAGCTCGGTACGGAACGGATGACTCTGGATCTCCCGCACCAGAATGTCCATGTCCTCCTCACCTTCGATCGCCAAGCTGACGATCGTGTTCTCGACCGAGATGGACTGAAAGAGCTTGAGCGCCTCATGACCGTCCACCGTGAGAGGCATCGCGTCGAGGTCCTTGCCGTAAACGACGGCCGGGACCCGGCCGGCCCTTCTGATCTTCCGTGCGGCTCCCTTGCCGGTTTCGCCTCTTTTGACTGCGGCGAGTTCCACCTTAGTCCTCATGTCGCTTCTACCTTGCCGGAGCCGGCCGGCTCAAAAGAGCTGGCTCACCGACTCGTTCGAGTGAATGCACTGAATCGCCTGGGCGAGAAGGTCGGCCACGGAAAGAACCGTGAGGCCGTCGAACCGCCGGTCTTCGGGTATGTCGATGGTGTTCGTCACAACGAACTCCTCGAGGGGCGCAGCCGCCAGCTTCTCAGAGGCCTTGCCGGACAGCAGCGCGTGTGTGGCCGCGGCCGTGACGGTCTTCGCGCCACGTTCCTTGAGGGCGACCACTGCGTTGGCCAAAGTCCCCCCGGTATCCACCATGTCGTCGACGAGAAGGCAGTTCATGCCACCCACGTCTCCGACTACGTTGAGCACTTCGGCCACATTCGCCGTGGGGCGCCGCTTGTCGATGATCGCGAAACTCGCGTCCAGCCTCTTCGCGAAGCCGCGCGCCATCTTGGCCGATCCCACGTCGGGCGCCACCACGACCAGATCTTCGAGGCCCTTGCCGAGGAAGTACTTCGTGAGGACGGGCGCCGCATAAAGGTGGTCCACCGGGATGTCGAAGAACCCCTGGATCTGGTGTTGGTGGAAGTCCATTCCCACCAAGCGATCGGCACCGGCCGCCACGATCAGGTTGGCTACGAGCTTCGCGCCGATCGATACGCGCGGCTGGTCCTTGCGGTCCTGCCGACCGTAACCGTAGTACGGGACGACCGCCGTAACGCGCGCTGCGGAGGCTCGCTTCGCGGCGTCCAGGAGCAGCAGCAACTCCATGATACTCCCCGCGGGGGCTACCGTGGGCTGGATGATGAACACATCCCGGCCCCGGGCGTTCTTCTCGATCCGAACAAAGATTTCGCCGTCCGCGAAGTCACGAATCTCGACCCCGCTCGGATCCTCGCCGAGGATCTCACCGATCTCCATCGCCAGGGCGTGATTCGCGCGCCCTGCAAGTAGCTGTAACGGTCCTCTGCCGTACGGATCGTCCATTTGTCCTAGTCGATTTTGGTGCGAGTTGAGACAGCCTGAAAAACTAGATGGGATCCCGAAGCGAGTCAACGCCGAAATCGGCGTATCGAAAGGCCTCAGCGGGATGGCCGCACGACCCTCACCGCTCTGGTCACAGATACAGGCTCTCGCCCTTTCAGCGACAGCTCCAGGCGAAGCACGTAATCCCCCTCATCGACCTCGGGCAGATCGACGTTGAGTGCCCGAAACTGCGGCCCGGGTTGGTAAGGACCCGGCTCGCTCCACTGGATGCGGAGTGGCTGGCTCCCACTGCCCAGGCCAACCAGCCTACCGAACCGTCGGAAAAACCCCCGGCTCTCCCGGGAGAGGCTGAGCTCATACCCTACCTTCTCCGCCTCCCACCCAAGACCAAAGAGTTCCCAACCCACTGCCACTCGCTCGCCGGCCGTGAGTTCGGTCGTGGGTCGTACCAATCGCACCGCGTGGGCAAGGTCCTCGGGTAGGTGGTCCTGGGGCTCGAGCAGCACCAAATCGGACAGCGTGGCTAGATCCGGCGGAATCGTGTCAACGGAAAGGCCATGTCGAATCCGACCGGCCCGCCCGAGTTCGGCGCTCCACGCCTCCAGGCTGAGGAGGTAGTCACCGGCCGGTGCCTGGAGGCTCACTGAGCCCTTCGGTCGGCCCATCACTCGGGCCTCCCCAGCCATCCCGTCCTTGCCGATCAGAAACAACCCGATCTGTGGAGGAGCCTCGGTACGCTCGGGAACCGCCCATGGAATCACGTCATCCGGACCCACGGGCGGCTCGGGGTCGATGGACAGGTCGTCGCCCCTGTCGGAGGGCTGGTCGGGAAGGGCGGTCGCCCCTATGAGCACGAAGGTCTCACCTCTCGAGAACACCGCCAGCTGCCCCTCACCCTCGAGGAGATCCGGGGCATAGACCGGCGCGTAACTGCTTCTGGGCTTGAGTTTCTCCGGAACCCAGCGACCCGGCACAACCGCCGCAGGAGCCTTCAGCACGAATCCCGGCGGCATGACCTCGCGTGCGTCTTTTGGCTGATGACCGACCGTCCCACCCCAATTCTGAACCGAGCCGGCGTCGGGCCGGATACGCTCCCACGCCCGCTCCCAGCCGTAGCGGATCGTTAACTCCTCGAGATCGCCTCCCCAGGACATGCCCCATGGGTTGCGCGCCTTCTTCTTGATCGCCGACATGACCCGGCGGGAGTAGTGCTCAGTGAGCCGGTCGTTGCCGCCCACGACATACAGAGGGTCCGCCAGGAGCCAAACCTGCGACCAGATCGTGGCGCGGAGCGAATCCGGCTGACGATCGACGTACTCCTCAGCACTCGAGTCGAGGATGTACCTCGGATTTCTCCAGCGATCGGCCTCCTCCACGGGCATGGACGCGAGTGCAGACTCGAACGCCTGGAGCGCGGCACCGTACCTTCCAATTCCATGGTAGCTGAAGCCCAGGAGGGCGCGACACCACCAGTCGCCGGCCCACGCACATCGGGAAGCCAAGTCGGCCGCCTCCTCCCACCGGTTTTCCTCCGCAAGGTAGTAGACCCTTTGTCCCAAGACCCATCCATCGCCTGGGATACCCTCGGCCACCTCGGCCAGACGCATCAGGAGCACCTGACGGGCCTTGAGCAGTTCGGGAGCATCGGGCACGGGCGTCCAGTCATCGTCTCCGCCATGGGTCAGGCAGATTCGCCCTATGCGCTCGTCACACGACCTCCCCGCGTAGCGGCGCGTGAATCTCATTCGCCGTCGCCGCAGTCGCTCGAACGAGGCCTGCGCGTGCCGCGCCCGCTTGTTGAGTTCGGAGGAGTCCGGGCGTAGTCCGGCCTGTGCCCAAATCGGCGCCGGTGGCTGGAAGTACAGGGCACCGAGTGCCAGGAGAAGACTCGTGCGATTCATGCCGAACAGTACCACGCAGCCGGCCCGCGCGCTCCTCTCATTCCTTGCCCGATCTCGAAAACGAACTACGATTTCCACAGCCGGGGATCCATCCCACCTTCGCGATCACGAGTCCACGCAAGAGGAAGCATGCGTTCGATCATCATACCAGTACTGTTCGCTGCGCTCGGGGTGTCGAGTGCGTCCGCTCAGGACTCCGATAATGGTTGGAGCGGAAGGGGTGACGTCGCCCTCTCTCGCAACACCGGCAGCACCGACTTCACGTCGGCTGCGCTGGAACACGGCCTGAGATTCCGTGGCGACGGCTTCCGGTTCGAGCTGGGTACCTCCTTCACGTACTCGCGGACCTCGATCACCTTCTCGTCCCGAGAACCCGGCGAACCGGACGAGGTCCAGACCACCAGTTTCGAGATCTACGAAGTCGACGCGGCCGTGCGTAAGGACTTCCGCACCGCCGTGTATGGATCCCTCAACTCGGCCTGGGACCGAGACCCGAGCCAGGGTATCCGAACCCGTGTACGGGCGCTCGGCGGCTTGGGTTGGAGGCCAGAGGGAGAAAAGATGTCCGGGCGCCTGGAAGCCTCCGCCGGCGTCATGTACGAGGTGGAGGTGGATGGTGACAGTGAGACCTTTCCGGCCCTCGGACTCACATTCGGTTTCGATCGTCGATTCGGATCCGGTGGAGATCTCTCTTTCGAATCGGATCTCGTGGGAAACCTTGAGGATACGCAGGACGTGTTGGTCGCCAGCAAAGTGAGCGTGAGCGCCAGTCTCACCGAGCGTTTCCTCCTGTCACTGCACTACCGGGTCGTGTGGGACAACAAGCCGGCCACCGCAGTGTTCGATCCGACCGGGACAGGCGAACTCACGAGCACGCCTCGGCGGACGCGCACGAGCCTCAGTGCCTCGATTTCCGTGGTTTGGTAGTGGTTTGGCAACGGGGGGCGGGCCTCCGGACGGGGTGACGTACACCCCTATTCGCCGGCGGCCTCCGTCTCGCAGGAGCACTCCGGACCACAATCGGCCGAGCCGTGACATCCGCACCCGCATCTGCAACAGCAGCAGCCGAAACCCCACCAGCGCCGACGCCTCCCGCAGAGCATCCGGATGATCATGCTTGCTATGATCAACATGAGGATCACGCTGGCGGGAGAACTCCGCCAGAATGCGACTACGCTGTTCAGATACCGGATGAGGGCTTCGCCGAACATATGTCCGCCTCCCGAGGGTTTTCGACTATCGGTCCCTTAACTCTTTAGACGAGTAAAGAGGCGCCAAGGTTTCGTGGGGGCTGGTCGGTCGGAGGGCGGGCCGGGAGGCTAGCGGGAGGCTTCGTCGACAATACGTATGAGTCCGATCACACCATACGTCTACCCTTGAACCGCGTCGGCGTCGGCCGTTTTCCGCCACCAGGGCCTCGTGCCGCACGACGCTTCAATAGCCCCCCCAGGGTTCGAACCTGGACCAGCGGCTCCAAAGGCCACTGTGCTGCCATTACACCAGGGGGCTCTCGACCAATCCTAACGCTTTCCTTGAACGGATCTCAACCCCGGGCGAGATGCATCTGCGGCCAGGCCGTCAACGTCTCTGTCACCAGGAACGAGACCTCCGAAAAAGACTCGGCGAGCTTTTCGGCCGCCTCGGCGGCCGTGTCTTCCTTCTCGAAGAGTCCGAAGACGGCAGCACCACTTCCCGCCAGGCGTGCCAGGAAGGCCCCAGCCTCCTCGATCTCGTTCCGAAGTACACCAAGTGAGGGGTGCCGGTCGAAGATGACGTCCTCGAAGTCGTTGGCGGCGTCCTTGGCGGCGCCATCCCAGTCGGGCATCGTCCGGACATTCACGACCTCGTAATCATCCGTCGTGAATGCATCGGTGCACCCCCGGGAGTCGGCGAGCATCGAATAGGCCTCGGCGGTGCTCATGTGGATCGGCGGGAGGGCCAACACGACGGGCGTTTCCGGTAGAGCGTCGATGGGAACGAGCCGGTCCCCTCGGTCGAAGCCGAGCGCGCATGGAGAGGGGGACAGAAAAAAAGGTACATCCGCGCCGAGACCGCGCCCGATGAGGGATAGATCCACCTCCGACAGAAGATCGCCGTGTAGGCGGTTCAGAAGCTTGAGAGCCGCCGCCGCATCCGACGAACCTCCGCCGAGTCCCGCTCCCGCTGGAATGGCCTTTTCGAGTGTCATCCGCGCACCGTCGGCCACCCCAGCCTCCGCGATAAACGCCGTGGCCGCCCGATAAACGAGATTGTCGCGTGGATCACCCAAGTCGGCACCCTCCACGCTCAACTCCAGGCCGCGCTCCGCCAGTGCCACCGTGAGCACATCAAAAAAACCCACAGCCGCGAACTGTGTCTCGAGTTGGTGGTACCCCGCCTCGTCTTGACCGAGGACCCTCAGATCGATGTTGATCTTGGCGGGTGCCTCTACGCGGAGTCCACGACGCTCAGAGTGCATCGGCACTACTCCCTCCCTTCCCGTTGATGTCATTGAGGGAAAACCCGAGCCGCCAGGCGTAGTACAGGCCGAATAGGGTAATCGGGACGAATCCGCCGAAATGATAGCCGAACGCGAACGCCAACGTTTGCGGACCGGGCATACCGTACACGTCGATCAGAGCCAGAGCGGCCCCCGCCTGGAAGGTCCCGAAGAAGCCAGGAGCGGCAGGCACGGCGACGGCGAACGCCACGACGGCTTCCGTGAATATCGCGGCGCTGAAGCCGACGTCCACGCCAAAGGCCTTGAATCCCATCCAGAACGAGAGGCCGTGCCACAACCAGAATCCATAGCTCCATGCTACAGCCTTGAACAGCAGTACCGGACTTCGAAAGAGTCGCATCGCCTGAAGGAACGAATCGAGGGCTTCAACGACACGCCCACGCCATCGACCCGGCAACCGCGTGGCCATGCGTCCGGTCACCCGCACCACGGGCTCCGGGAAAAACAGCATCGCCAGTAGTAAAACGATCAGGATGGCCATGAACACGAACGCACCCCGGACCAGCAAGCCGAGATCACCCGAAAACAGCGCGACCGAATCGGGAAACCCGGGGGAGAGTACGGCGATGAACAAGAAAGACAGCATGACCACGGTGTCCAGGAATCGCTCTACCACCAGGGTCCCGAGCGCGCCCGAAAACGACAGCCGCTCGAGCCGCCCCAACGCGTAGGGACGAGCGAGCTCCCCCACGCGCCCCGGGATGAGATTGGTCACCATGAAGCCGATGCTTATTCCGGCCCAGCGGCTATGCAGTGCGGTGTCGGGCTTGAGGGGGTGCAGGAATATCTTCCAGCGCATCGCCCGGATGAAATACCCCGAAGTGCCTACGAACACGGAGCCGAAGAACCACCACGGGTTGCCGGTCGCAATCTGCTGCGCGACCTCGGCGATCTCGACGTCACGCAGGACCCACCAGATCAGGAGGACGCTTACCGCGATGCCGAGGATCCAGCGCCAGGCGCCCTTCAACGGGAGTTGATTCCCCTACGCGCAGGCATGATCAGCTCCCACATCTCCCGTACGGCGCGCTCCATCCCGACGAGCACGGCACGGGAAACGATCGAGTGGCCGATATTGAGCTCTTCGACCTCCGGGATGGCGGCGACCGGCGTGACATTCTCGTACGTGAGACCATGCCCGGCGTGGATCGCGAGCTCCAACTGGCCGCCGAGCCGAGCCGCGGCCGCCAGCCGCTGGAGCTGTGCATCCCTACCAGCCCGGTCGGCATTCGCGTACTCGCCGGTGTGCAGCTCGACCGCCTCCACACCCATCTCGGCTGCAAGCCGTAAGGAGTCGGGGTCTGGGTCGATGAACAACGACGTCCGGATGCCGTGGGACATGAGACGGTCAGCGGCCGCCTGAATGCCCTCCCTGGTGCCCTCACTCGAGAGATCCAACCCTCCTTCTGTGGTCACTTCTTCCCGCTGTTCAGGAACCAAGGTGGCCTGCATGGGAAGCAGCTCACACGCGATGTCGAGGACGTCGCTGGCGGCCGCGAGCTCGAGGTTGACCCCGGTCCGTGCGGTCGCCATGAGAAGGCGGACATCGCGCTCGCTCACGTGCCGCCGATCCTCGCGAAGATGGACGGTGATGCCGTGTGCCCCCGCCAGCTCGACGAGGACGGCTGCACGCACGGGGTCGGGCTCGTCGGTGCCCCTCGCCTCGCGTACAGTCGCTACGTGGTCCACGTTGATGTAGAGCCTCATGCTTCGTTCTCCATGAGTGCACGGATCTCCGAGAGCGCGGCGGTCTCGAAGCCCGTACCCTCGATGAGATGCGTAAGCTCCATCCCCAGCGCAGCGTACAAGGTACGCTCACGCGGCTCCAAGCTCCGCATGTGAAGCCCGACGGTCTCAACGTCTCCGCGGACCATCGGCCCGGTGATCGCCCGGCTTAGTTCCGACTCCTCCAAGGCACTCAGCGTGCCCCTCGCGAGCGGCAGGAGCGCGGGCAGGGCCTCATCTTCCGGTATGCCCGCCTGGACCAGTAAGCGCCCCGCCGCAGCAAGCAACGTGACAAGGTAACCGGAGGCCATCACGGCCGCGGCGTGATACACGGGCCGGGCACGCTCGGATACCGTGATCGTCGGCGAGCCGAGCGCGCCTAGAAGCCGGCGAGCCGCGGCGACGGCGCCTCGCTCTCCCGCCACGGAAAAATACGACCCCGGAAGCCGGTCGGCCCCGGTGATAGCGTTCGCCACCGTCTGAAGTGGATGCAGCGATCCCACGGCGTAGCCCCTCGCGTGAAGTGGGGCGAGCACCTCGGTGCTGAGCGCTCCCGAAAGGTGGAGGGCAACGCATCTCTCGGGTGCGAGTCCCTGGGCGGCCACAAGCCCGGCCACCCCGGCGAGGGCGTCGTCCGGAACCGAGAGGATCAGGATCGTGGGATGGAGGTGAACACCATCGAGCCCGAACGAATACTCGGCCACGCTCTGGGTGAACAACGGGTGCGTGGGCGGCTCCGGCCGCCGGCCGAAGTATGCCAGTGACTCAACGGCATCAGCCTGCCAGAGAGCGTAGCCTAGTCCCAGCCCCATACGGCCGGGTCCGACGAAGTGCACATGATCGCCCATTGATGCTTAGTCCGCCTCCGCCACTTCAGCGACTTCGAGTCGGCGCAACCGTCCCACCGACGCCTCGGGTAGTCGCACGGTGATGGTTACCATCCGCCCGTTCTCCTCCCGTCGCAGGACCTCGCCCTCTCGGTAGAGCGTGGCAAGCGCAGCCCCGTCATGCGATGGGACAGAAACCTCGACTTCGGTGAGGTTGGCTCGGATGCGTGCCTTGAGCGTCTCCTTCAGGCCGTGGAGCGACTCCATGTCGAGCGCCGAAACAAATAGGGCGGGGGTCGAGTCGAAGCTGCGGATCCTCTGTCTCATGGCGTCTTCTTCGGCATGAGTCAGGCGGTCCACCTTGTTGAAGGCGAGAATCTGCGGCGCCGACGCCAGCCCCAACTCCTCCAACACTTCTTCGACAACCTCCTTCTGCTCTTCCCAGTCGGGGTGTGACGCATCGATGACGTGCACCATGACATCGGCCTCTCCCGCCTCCTCCAAGGTGGATCGGAACGAGGCGATCAGGTGGTGCGGGAGCTTTCTGATGAAACCCACCGTATCCGTGACCAGCGCCTGATAGCCCGAGCCGAGATCGACCGAACGGGTAGCGGAGTCCAGCGTCGCGAAGAGACGGTTCTCGACGAAGAGCTCCGAGCCCGAGAGCGTTCTGAGCAGGGACGACTTCCCCGCATTCGTGTAACCCACCAGCGCCACGCGGTAGTTACCCCGGCGCGACTGCCGCTGAACCCTCCGAGCCTTGGCTACCTCCTTGAGCTTCCGTTTGAGGCCGGAGATTCGCTTGCCGATGAGCCGCCGGTCCGTCTCCAATTGTGTCTCACCGGGCCCGCGCAAACCGATTCCTCCGCGTATGCGGGAGAGGTGGCTCCACATGCGTTTGAGTCTCGGCAACAGGTATTCGAGTTGCGCCAACTCAACCTGCATCTTGGCTTCGCTCGTACGGGCACGGGACGCGAAGATGTCGAGGATGAGTTCCGAGCGATCCATGATCCGGACCCCGAGGTGCTCTTCGAGGTGCTTCCCCTGCCCCGGCGAAAGCTCGTCGTCGAAGATCACGAGGTCGCCCTCCGACTCCTCCACGAGGTCCCGCAGTTCGTCCGCCTTCCCTTCACCGATGAAGAATCGAGGATGGGGTGCCCGGATCCGCTGTTGGAGGCTCGCGACTACCTCGCCGCCGGCGGTGTCGGTAAGGCGCGCGAGTTCCTGCATATGCTCCTCGGCCAGCCGCTCATCAACGTTGCGGGTGGGGGCGCCGACCAGGACCGCGCGGTCCACCGGCGTGCGATTATCGATCAACTGTGTGGGAATGTTCTACTCCAGTCAGGGACCACCGTTGCTACCCCCGAGGTATGCCATCGGGTTCGGCGGGGTCCTGGGCCATTGTGTTCCGCCGGGCTTCGACCCGCCGCTCCTCCAACCACGATATTCTCAGGGCTATCGCGTCTTCGTGGCCTTCGCGGCTCGGCGCGTAGAACCTGTGTCCGCTGAGTTTCTCGGGGAGGTAGGTCTGAGCCGATACGCCATCAGGTTGATCGGGATCGTACTCGTAGCCGACTCCGTATCCCTGTGACTTCATGAGGTCGGTGGGCGCATTCCTGAGGTGGAGCGGCACGGGCTCGGCGGGAGTGTCCTCCGCGGCTCGGCTCGCACCCTTGTACGCCATGTAGAGGCGATTGGACTTGGGTGCCGTGGCGAGATAGGTCGCTGCCTGGGCCAGGGCCAAGTCTCCCTCCGGTCTGCCGAGAAAGTGGTACGCGTCCCGTGCCGAGGTCGCGACGAGCAACGCGCCCGGGTCGGCCAAACCAATGTCCTCCACGGCCATGCGCACGAGTCGCCGCGCGAGGTACATCCCGTCCTCGCCGCCCTGAAGCATTCGCGCGAGCCAATACAAGGCCCCATCCGGGTCACTCCCCCTCACAGCCTTGTGCAGGGCCGAGATCAGATTGTAGTGCTCCTCGCCACCCTTGTCGTACACGGCGAAGCGGTGCTGCAACGCCTCCTCCACCAGCGCCGTAGTCACGGTGCCGTCCGGTTCGGTGAGCTTGGCCGCACCCTCGAGCACACCCAGAGCTCGCCTGGCGTCGCCGTCGGCGCCCTTGGCGATCAAGCGTATTGCATCCGGATCGGCCGAGAGTCCTCGTCCGCCCAACCCGCACTCTTCGTCGGCAAGCGCAAGTACCACGAGCCGGGCCAGGTCCGCTTCGGAGAGTGCCTCGAGCACGTAGACGGGTGCCCTAGACAACAATGGGCGCACGACCTCGAAGGATGGGTTCTCGGTCGTGGCGCCGATCAGGACGATCGAGCCGTCCTCTACATGCGGCAGAAAGGCGTCCTGCTGAGCCTTGTTGAACCGGTGGATCTCATCGCAGAAGAGGATCGTGCGACGACCGGTCGCTGCTCTGCGGGCCTTCGCTTCCGCGATGACCTCACGCACGCGGGCCACACCTTCCGTCACTGCACTGAATGCCACGAACGCCGCGTCGGTAGCGTCTGCCAAGAGACGTGCCAGCGTGGTCTTTCCACTCCCCGGCGGGCCCCAAAGGATCATGCTCCCCAGGTCGCCGCTCTCGATCATCGCCCGTACTGCTGTGCCCACGCCCACGAGATGTTCCTGCCCCACGAACCCGTCGAGGTTGTCCGGACGCATACGAGCCGCGAGCGGCCGATCACTCTCGGAAGGATCCACGGTGTGCGCATCCGACCTAGGGTCTGACGCCTCACCCGAGAACAGCTCCAGTTCGCTCATGACCTACCCTTTCCGGCGGGTGCACCCAAGATCTCTGCGGCTAGGGCCGAGAGGTGCTCGGCGGTGTTGCGAGCGGGATCATCGAGAACGCTGTCGAGCATGGACCGGAGCGCACCTCCGAACCGCGGACCCGGGGAGTATCCCATGGCGATCAGGTCGTCCCCGCTGAGCGCCAGGTCGTCCAGCGTGAGGGGCGGGCATTGTCGCCGGGTCGCACGCACGCCGCGCCAGGCGGCCACAGCGTCGTCGGCCGGGTGAGCCAGCGCCGCGCGGCGAGCCCGGGCCCACGCGGTGTGCAGCCGCCCTAGTGGCTCCACGAGCTCAGGTCCCACACTCGAGAGCCACCGCCGGCGGTCGGCCTCCCCTGCTGCGGCCGAAGGAACCGGCGGAGAGTCCAGCAGCCGAGTCACCAACCGAACTTCGGAGTTCGAGAATCGGAGGCGGTCCATGAGAACCGAGGCCCGCTCCCCTGGGGTACCCGGCCCGTCCACCAAAACGCCCAGCACTGCCGTTAAGCGAAGGATAGGTCGAGCGGCCGAAAGGCCATCACACGCGAGGAGGGCCAAGGACCACTCGTCTGCGTCCGCATCGATCTCGGGGTAGAGCCCAGACAGGACGCCCGAGGCGGCATAGAGGGACAGGGCACGCGACGGCATCCCCACACCGAGCACCTTCAGCAACTCCTCTCGAACCCGCTCGCCCGACAGGATGTCGAGCTGATCGGCGGCGTCGCATAGGGCCACCCAGGTATCCGCGTCGACTGTCAGGTCGAAGGCCGCCGCGAAACGCAGGCCGCGAAGCACCCTCAGGACATCCTCCGAGAAGCGCTCCCTGGCCTCGCCGACCGTACGGAGCACGCGCCGATCCAGATCGTCCGATCCGTCGAAGGGGTCCAGAAACTCCTTGCGGAGCGGGTGCCATGCGATGGCGTTGATTGTGAAGTCACGCCGCGCCAAGTCGTCTTCGATATGCTCGGCGAACTCCACCACCGCCCTGCGTCCCTTAGGCTCGACGTCCTTCCTGAAAGTCGTGACCTCGAAGAGCGTGCCGTCCTCCCCCAGCACTCCTACCGTGCCGTGGTCGATGCCGATCGGGACCGTCCGCTTGAAGAGCCGCATGAGTTCCTGAGGCGTCGCGCGTGTGGTGAGGTCCCAATCGCCCAGATCGTGTCCGAGCAAATGGTTGCGGACCACGCCACCGACCGCCCAGGTCTCGAATCCCTCCTCCTCGAGCCGCTCGACGATCCTCAAGACTTCACGGGGAGCCTCCGCGATCGCGTCCATCACCCCACCAGCACCGCCCCACCGTTGACGTTCAGGATCTCACCCGTTATGTGGCGCGCCATCGATGAACAGAGAAAGGCGATGGGGCCGGCGATGTCTTCGGGCGAGGCGACCCGCCCCCGGGGGATCGTCTGGTTGATGCGCTCAAGCGATCCGCCACCGAGGGCCGGGCGCGACATTTCGGTGTCGATCCAACCGGGTGCCACGGCGTTGACCGTGACGTCCCTCGGCGCCAGTTCGACGCACAGGCCCTTGACGAGTGAAAGCATCGCCCCCTTACTCGCAGCATAGTCACCATGGTACGCCTCGCCTCGTTGGCCGGCAGTCGAACTCACCAAGACGATGGCGCCCCCGTCTCTCATGGTTCTCGCGGCGGCTCGGCACGTATAGAAGATGGAATCCAGGTTGGCGCCCATGGTGGAGCGCCATTGTTCGTCCTTCATGTCCGCGAGAGCTACATCGCCGACGGGCCACACACCCGCATTGCCGACAAACAAATCCAATCCCGCGAACTCGTCATCGACGCGGGCGAACAACCGCGCGACCTCGGCCGCGTCGGACAGGTCACCCGGCTCGGCCCAAGAGGCGACTCCAAAAGCAGCAACGTCCACCACGGTGCGATCAGCCTCGTCCTTGCGACTCCGGTAGCCAATCCCTACCGAGGCGCCGGCCTGCGCCAGCATCAGCGCGGTGGCGCGCCCCACTCCGCGGGAACCGCCGGTCACGAGGGCTTGTTTGCCGGTCAGATCGATGAGTGGGCGGGGTGCGCCATGAGTCATGCCGGCATCCACTTTCCCCCGAGTTCCTCGTGGTGATGCCGCTCGGACCCGAGGATCTCCATGATCACCTCTCGAGTGGCCGGATCATCGATGACGGCGGAGATCTCCTCGTACCACTGGATCTCCCTCAACTCGCGATCCCGCGCCACACCCTCCCAGCCGGTGTAGTCTGCCTCTTCCCGCGGGACGGTCGACAGATCTTCGGGCGTCTCCCCCAGCTCGATCAGCCTGGCAGTGAGGCGAGAGAGATGATGTTGCTCGTCGGCGTGCAGCGCGTTGAGGCGCTCCGACACCGGTCCGTCGCCCACGCTCTCGGCATCCGAGGCCAGTGCCCGATAATACTGGGTTTGCGCCTTCTCGCGCCTACGGCTCTCGGCTAGGAGCGACGGTACATCGTGTGCGAGCCCCACCGGGATCATGCCTCCCCCGCAAACGCGCGGTCAACCAGATCGCACACCACATGTCCAATCGCGAGATGAAGCTCCTGCGCCCTCGCGGAGTCATCCGTCGGCACGACGATGGCTTGGTCTACCTCCTCTCGGAGGGGACCGCCGCCTTTGGCGAGCAGCGCTACGGTCGTGACCCCGATTTCCCGTGCGGCGCGCGCCGCGCGCAGGAGGTTCTCGGACTCTCCACTCGTAGAATGAAGAAACAGTAGGTCGCCTTCCCGGGCCAACGCGAACACCTGCCGCTCGAAGACGAACTCGTAGCCATAGTCGTTCGCGCCGGCCGTGAGGATCGAGGTGTCGGTGGTGAGCGCCATGGCCGCGAGCGGTCCCCGCGGGCGCTTGAACCGGACGACGTACTCCGTTGCGAGGTGCTGGGCATCCGCGGCCGACCCTCCATTTCCACAGAACATCAGCTTGCACCCATTACGCAATGCGTCCACCGCCATCACAGCCACCGCGTCGATCTCCTCCGAGTGATCCTCTCCAACCCTGGTAGCGAGCTCGGCCAGAGCCGCCAACGCGGCGGACACGGTGCTCATGGCCGACGCCTCGTGCGACCGCCAAGCAGCCCCCCGACCCTCTCCCACCACCCCGGCGCCACAAAAATGGGTTGGACCGGGAGAGGATCCTCGTCAGCCATCAGCCGGCCCGGATTGGTGGCGGTCAGCGTCCGGAACTGCTCTTCGGCGCCCACGTCGGATAGGGCTTCCCTGGACTCACGAATGTAAGGCTTGAGGCCGCTGCGGGCGTGGAAGTCGCTGGACAGGAAATCCACCCAGCCGTTCTTGAGCAACGTCATGGCTGTCAGCTGCGCGATCTTGCCATACCGGCCTACCAGCGACCCGTGGTTTACCTGAATGAAGCCCCCTGCTTCACGCCAAAGGCCCACCACAGCCAACTCTGGATCCATTCCTGAATACCGCTCCGGGTGGGCGATGATCGGCTTGACCCCTGCCTTCCTGATGCGTCGTACCACGCGCTCGGTGCGCTGGGGTACGTGAAGCCTGGGCCACTCGATGAGCACGAACGACGTACCGGCCATCTTCAGGCGATCATCTGACAGATCGGCGTTGGGCGCGTCGACCGCCACTTCGAATCCTCGGTGGAAGCCCACCTCGGGGAATCTCTTGGAGACCACCGGGTGCACCCGCTCCCAGGCCTCATCCACCTTGGCCAGATAGGCCTCGAACTCCTCCGGATGGTCCATCAGGCTGGCGTTCAGGTGGGGGGTAGTCACGATACGGCCGACACCTGCGCACACCATTCGATCGACGGCCTCCAAAGAGTCTTCGACGCCCTGAGCGCCATCATCCACACCTGGGACGAGATGGCTGTGGAGGTCGCCAAGGTCCCCGAGGACGCTCGTCATCACTCGCAGTGTTCCGCGACGCGTTTCAAGAGGCTTCTCAACGTCGCACCCACATCCTCGGTCTCGGTCGCCGCTTCACAGGCGTAGGTCAGGAAACCGTCGGCGGCGAGTAGGTGGAGCGCCCCTTCCCTGTTCCGTCCCGGACGAGCGAGCGCCTCGTCCAACGACACGAGAGCAAGCTCGAGCAGGGCCGACGGAATGTCGTCCATGTCCGCCGGCGGGGCGTCCAGCCAGGGCAGGAAAGCTTCTGGAGCCGGTGGGTTCCGCCTTCCGATCCAGTCCGAGAGTTCGCTCATGCAGTCCCTTCAGACACCAGGTCACGCACCGCCGCTTCGCCCGCCTCCAGTGCCTGTACGATGGCTTCAGGGTTCTCGACACCACCCTGCGCCATGTGGGCCTTGCCGCCTCCGTTACCGCCGACAATGGCGGCAACGGCGCGCACCAGCGTATCTGCGCGAATGCCCAGGCCGATCAGGTCGTCCGTGACGAAGGCAAACAGACTGTGCTTA
>BTRA01000012.1:0-37306 GCA_036986155.1 Gemmatimonadota bacterium
TGTCGCCGTGTGTGGTTTGTTCCTGGAGCCCCGAGGAAGGGCCGTTAGTTTACTGCGACCCCTCAGTAAGGAAAAGGCATGCCGGGATTCTCTACCACCCTTCTCTCGACCGCCGTCGCGGCGGCCGAAGCCGCGGCGGAGGTTCACCGCCGCCACTCCGCCCACATGTCGCGGGTAGGCGTTTCGGAGGCGTGGGAGAAGAGGCGAGCAGACTACGTCTCGGCAGTCGACGTTGAGGCCGAGGAGGTGAGCCTGGCCATCATCCGCCAGCGCTTCCCAGACCATGCGATACTCGCTGAGGAGTCCCACGCAGAGGACGCCGAGATCGCTCTGGCGTCCGATGTACCCACCTGGATCGTCGATCCGTTGGACGGCACGGCCAACTACCTGCACGGCCATCCGATGTTCGCGTCCTCGGTCGCCGTAGCCATCGACGGCCGGCCCGTTGCCGGCGCCGTGGTGGCGGCCGCAACCGGTGAGCGATGGTCGGCCGCCCGGGGAGCGGGCGCCTGGAAGAACGGTCGACCCATTCACGTGTCCACGGTGAGCGCTTTCGGCCACGCTATGGTGGGCACGGGGTTCCCATTCAAGGTCCCTTCAGCGCTCCCCGAGTACGTCGAACAATTGGGCCGCGTCCTCGGTGCCGCCGCCGGGGTCCGCCGCTGCGGCGCCGCGGCGCTCGATCTTTGCTATCTGGCCTCGGGCACACTGGACGCGTTCTGGGAGCTGTTTTTGAGCCCTTGGGATTATGCGGCCGGATGGATCATCGCGGAGGAAGCCGGGGGGGTCCTCAGCCGGGTCGACGGGTCGCCTCTCACATCGGTACCCGGTTCGGTGCTCGGTGCGAATTCGCCGAGTCTGCTCGAATCCCTCGGGAACGTGGTGCGAAACCTGGACTGATGCTCACGGGGCCCCGGAGGATGACTCCCCCAGGGCCCTCGCGCATCGGTCCGCCGGTGATCCGGCAGCCTCAGTCCGCCGCCGCAATTTCGATCGGCCGGCTCTTGGCCTCCGGAAGCTTGGGAGCACGAACGCTCAACAGCCCGTCCTTGTAGTCCGCGTGCACGTCGTCCACGCTCACCGTACGTGGCAGCCTGAAGGTCCGCTGGAAGCTGCCGAAACGCCGCTCCACCACGTGGTGCTTGTAGTCGTCCGACTTCTCCTCACGCTCCTCAGTCTTCTCACCGCGGATGGTCAGCACGTCGTTCGTCACGTCCACCGAGAGCGCCTCTTTGGCGACTCCCGGTACCTCGACCGTGAATACGAGTTCGTCGGCGCTTTCCTCCACGCTGACGGCCGGTGCCCACGCGCCGCCGAGCGCCGGCTCGCCGAACAGGCGGTCGATGGAATGGGACAGGTCCCCAACGTCATGCCATGGGGACAGGCGAATCGGTGCAAGTCGAGTGGTTGCCATCGGAATCTCTCCTTTTGAGTCGAGGCCCGGGTGACGGCCCCCATGTGGGCCTAGGGAAACGGAACTCCTACGGGCCGCCCCGCACACGACTGTCTCGAATGCAGGTCCCGTGCCACGGCAACGTCGTCGATATCCTGCCAACTCGGCTGACAGTAACGAGTTGCGAGGTTCGCGACCTGCCGTAATTGCGGCCTTCCTGCCAAAATGGCAGCACGGAGGCCGCCCGCTCGTCCACCCCGCTTTTCGGCCCGCTCTTTGCTATATTGGTCGCGGGGTGCTGTGCGGCGCCCGACTTCGTGGAATCGAGGCATCGAACCCGGGAACTATCTTGAGCGATCGCATCGACGTTGGGGTGGTGGGGGCGACCGGCATGGTCGGAAGCCGCTTGGTCGAACTCCTTCGAGACCACCCGTGGTTCAGACTGACCGAAGTGGGCGCATCACAACGCTCGGCCGGGCGGACCCTGGCCGAAGCCCTCCCACCGGAGGAGACCGACCTTCCCGATTCGATTCTGGGACTCGTGCTCAAGGACCCGGGCGAAACCTGGAGGTCACGGCTCATCCTTTCGGCCCTTCCGGCACCTGTGGCCGAGCACATGGAGGTGAAGCTGGCAGAGGCCGGGCACGTCGTGGTCAGCAACGCCTCGGCACACCGCATGCGACCCGACGTACCCCTGGTCATACCCGAGGTGAACGCGAGCCACCTCGAGCTCGTCCACAACCAGCCCTGGGCCGGTGCCTTGGTCACCAACCCCAACTGTGTGGTCGCGGGGCTGGCCATGGCGCTCGCTCCGCTGCACCGGGCGTTCGGCGTCCAACGCGTGATGGTTACGACGTTCCAGGCGATCTCGGGTGCGGGACGGCCGGGCCCGGAATCGGACGACGTCGTCGACAATGTCGTCCCGCTCATCCCGGGCGAAGAGGAGAAGGTGGCCCGAGAGCCCCGGAAGATCTTGGGAGCCCCGGACACCGAAGGGGGGGCCGGTGGAGATGCCTGCGGGGGTGCAGGCGGCATCGTGCCCGCCGACTTCCCGATCAGCGCCACCTGCGTGCGAGTGCCGGTCTCGCACGGTCACCTACTGTCCATCTCCGTGGGGCTAGCCACGAAGGCCACGCCGGAAGAGGCCGCCGTCGCGATCTCCGGGTTCGAGAGCGCGGTCGCGGACTACGCCTTGCCGTCGGCCCCGGCGCGTGCACTGGTCGTCACCGAAACGGCCGGGCGCCCGCAGCCCAAGCTGGACCGGGACGCCGAGGAGGGAATGACGGTCGTGGTCGGGCGCCTACGCGCATGTGACGTCCTGGACCTGAAACTCCTGGCGCTGGCACACAATCTCTCACGCGGAGCTGCCGGTGCGGCCCTCCTGAATGCGGAGCTGTGCCACGCGACCGGCGTCACCACAAGCCGGGGCCTAGAGGCTGCAGCCCAGTGAGCGGATCCTCCCTCCGTTCCCGCGAACTACCCGACTCCACACCGCATGCCTCCTCACATGGACTCGTGGTTCACAAATTCGGGGGGACGTCCCTCGAGACCGCCGAACGCATCAAGAGTGTTTCTGGGCTCATAGGGCTCGGCTCCGGGCACCCGGTGGTGGTCGTCTCCGCGATGGCGGGCGTGACCGCCCGACTCGCCGCCTTGGCCCGGAACGACGCCGGGGCGCGCGGCGTGGCCGAAGCGCTCGCGGAGATCAGAGCGCGCCACCTGATGGCGGCCTCGACCCTCGGTGAAGTCGGCGGACCCTCGCTAGCCACCCGCGTTGACGAGATTCTCGACGGAGCGAGAGCGTGGCTGGAGCGCACCGACGCCGATGATCCGCTGGCCCGTGAGGACGCGATCCTCGCGGCGGGTGAGGATCTCTCGGCCGAGTTGGTGACCCGAGCCCTGCTGGCCGACGGGGTGAACGCCGCTCTTCTCGATGCCCGGCTGTTGATCCGGACCGATGAGCGCTTCGGGAGGGCGATCCCGGACCTCGATGAAACCGATCTCATGGTCCGTGCCGGGGCACTCCCGCTCATTGCAGAGGGGCGGGTACCGGTGATTCAGGGCTTCATCGGCAGCACGGCAGACGGGCGGACGACCACGCTGGGCCGTGGAGGATCGGACTTCACCGCCACGCTGGTAGCCGCTCCGCTCTCGGCCGATGAAGTCGTGATCTGGACCGACGTGAGTGGCATCCACACGGCCGACCCAAGGGAGGTAGAGGGCGCCCGCGCGATCCGTGAGATAGGCTTTGAAGAGGCCGTCGAGTTGGCCTACTTCGGTGCCGGCGTCGTTCATGTTTCGGCGGCCAAACACGCCGTCTTTTCCAACCTACCTCTCCGCATTCGGGATTCCGGTGCGCACGAGAAGGCAGGCACACTCGTGAATCCAGGCCGGCGCGGTGGCGCGGAGTTCGCGGCCGTGGCCTTCAAGCCTGCGGTACTGCTGGTCAGAGTCCGTGCCTTTCCAAGCGCCATGGCGCATGGATTCCTCGCGCGTGTGTTCGCTGTGTTGGGTGCACACCAGGTCCCCGTGGACCTCGTGGCCACGTCCCACAGCAGCACCGCCTTCACCATCGACCGGGACGAGGACCTGACCTCCCTGCGCGACGAGCTGTCGCGGTTCGCCGAGGTGGAGATCACCCCGAACCTGGCCACGATTACCGTGGTGGGGCACGGCCTGCTCAGCGAGCCGGGCATGGAGGCCCTGGCCTTCTTGGCGGTCGGGAAGACGCAGGTCCATCTCATCTCGCAAGCCTCGGACGTCAGCCTGAGCTTCGTCGTGTCCGAAGAGGACGCGGCCGAGACCGTCCGGAGGCTGCACCTCTCCCTCATCGAACTCCGGAGCGACACATGAGGCTCGCCCTGGTTGGATACGGCCGCATGGGTCAGGCAGTGGAAAAAGTGGCGGTGAGCCGAGGTCATGAGGTGATCCGGCGGATCGATCCGGCCTCCCCGGCCGCCGACGAGCCGAATCGGCCGCTGGAAGATGCCGACGTTGCGATCGTATTCACGGTGCCGGAGGCCGTGCGGGAAAGCGTCGACCTGGTGGCCGAAGCGGGGGTCGACCTCGTGGTCGGGAGTACGGGGTGGTCCGACCACCTCGCCTCGATCGAGGCGGCCGTGCAAAGCGCGGGCATCGGCATGATCCACTCTCCGAATTTCTCGATGGGCGTTTGGGTGTTCCGCCACCTCGCCGCAGCTGCGGCACGTATGATCGACGGATTGGAGGGGTATGACGTCCGCATCGACGAGACGCATCACGAGCACAAGGCGGACCATCCGAGCGGAACTGCAATCGCCCTCGCGGAAATACTGGTCGAGGGACTCTCCTCGAAGCACCGTTGGGAGGAAGAAGAAGAGCCGGGCGTGCGCCCCGATGCCGGCACGCTCTACGTTACGAGTACACGAACGGGCGAGGTCGCCGGCATCCACGAGATCGAGATCACGGGACCTGACGACGGTCTCGCGCTGAAGCATGTGGCCAAGGGGCGCGCCGCCTTCGCGGAGGGGGCCGTCGCGGCGGCCGAATGGATCCACGGACGAAAGGGCGTCTACACGATGGACGACTGGCTCGGAGGTGCGGACCGATGACGGCCGCCAGGTTCGGGGGTGTCGGGGTAGCGCTGGTGACGCCGTTCACGGAGACCGGCGGCATCGATTTCGATGCTCTCCGAAACCACGTGGAGCGCCAGGTCGACGGAGGCGTGCACCTCCTGGTGCCGTGCGGCACCACGGGCGAGAGCGTCACCATGACGGCCGCGGAGCAGGCCCAGGTCATCGAGGCCACGGTGCGCGCCGCCGCCGGGCGGATCCCGGTCATGGCCGGCGCAGGCACGAACAACACCGCGGACGGGATCAATCTCGCCAAAGCCGCACGAGACGCCGGCGCGGAAGCGATTCTGTCGGTGAGCCCATACTACAACAAGCCATCCCAGGCGGGCCTCATCCGGCACTACCGGGCGCTCGCCGAAGCCTCCGGGCTGCCGACCTTCATCTACAACGTGCCGGGCCGGACATCGTCCAACGTCGAGGCGGAGACGGTGCTGGAGTTGGCCGAGGTCGACAACATCGCCGGCGTGAAGGAGGCCTCGGGCAACCTCGAGCAGGTGATGGCCATCCTGAGGCACCGTCCCGAGGGATTCCTGGTGCTTTCGGGAGACGACAGCCTCGCGCTGCCCGCTATAGCAGCCGGCGCCGACGGAGTCATCTCGGTCGTCGCCAACGAGGCTCCGGCCCCCATGGCCAAGCTGGTCGAAGCGGCCCTCGCCGGTGACTTCGCGACCGCGCGGGACGTCCACTACCGCCTACTGCCCCTCATGCAGGCCAACTTTATCGAGACCAACCCCGTTCCGGTTAAGGCGGCGCTCGAAATGATGGGCGAGATCGAGGCGCATCACAGGTTGCCGCTCGTGCCACTCGCCGAACAGAACCGTGAGCCGCTCGAACGGGCACTGCGCGAGGCGGGACTGCTCGCATGACGGACCTCGAATCCCTCAGATCCGACATCGAGCGCCTCGCCGGCGACGTCACACCAGCCACTCTCGAGGAGTCGCGCGCGGCCGTAGGTCGCTTGCTGGTGGCGCTCGACGGAGGCCATGTGCGCGCGGCCGAAAAAGGTCCGGACGGATGGCGTGCCATCGAATGGGTCAAGGCGGGCATACTGCTCGCGTTTCGAGTGGGCCGGACCACCGAGATACCGGCAACCCCCTCGAACTACTTCGATCGGGACACGTTGCCTCTACGTGACACGCCGGGGGTGGAGGAGAACATTCGTATCGTGCCCGGGGGAAGCTCCGTACGGGCGGGCGTCTACCTGGCGGAGAACGTGGTGATCATGCCACCGGCCTTCGTGAATATCGGCGCCTACGTCGATCGCGGTGCGATGATCGACTCCCACGCGCTCGTGGGTTCATGCGCTCAGGTCGGGTGCCGCGTACACCTGAGCGCAGGCGCGCAATTGGGCGGCGTGCTCGAGCCCGTGGGGCTTCGGCCGGTCGTCGTGGAGGACGACGCCCTCATCGGCGGCAACGCCGGCGTGTTCGAGGGCACGTTGGTCGGCGCCAGGGCCGTCATCGCTCCGGGCGTGCAGCTCACGGCATCGACCATCGTGTACGACCTGGTCACCGGCGGGACCCACACCGGCGGTCCGGAGCTGCCCCTGAGCATTCCCGAAGCGGCCGTTGTCGTGCCGGGGTCACGCCCGGCGAAGGGCGAGGTCGCGGAACGGCACGGACTGCACCAATACGTACCCCTCATCGTGAAGTACCGGGACGAGCGCACCGACGCCGCGACCGCCTTGGAAGAGGCGCTGCGCTAGCCGGATTCGAGGAGGCGGGCGGCGAGCCGCGCCGCCCCGCGCGCCGGATCGAGGAGGCGGTCGATCGGTTGGCATAACAGCCCCGCCAGCGCCGCGCGGGTGCGATCACGCAACGGGCCACCTTCGCCGAGCAGGCCACCGGACAGTGCCACACTCGGCCGCCCGGTCCACGGGCCGAGCCGGCGGACGAGAGTCAATACGTGACCAGTGAGATCCTCGACGGCTCCCTCGACTATGGTCTCGGCCACCGGGTCACGCAGGCCGGCGGCCCGGCACACTATGGGAACCAATCCGGCAACGTCACTCTTCTTGGACCGTGCCACCCAGGAGACCAGCTCCTCGGGCCGGTCGAGCCCGAGCCGCTCGAGCACGTCTTCCTTCATCGACGTGCTCATGCTGCGGCCGTCGACACCTCGCACGATAGATCTCAGCGCCGCCATGCCGATCGCGAACCCGCTCCCCTCGTCACCCAAGACGACGCCCCACCCACCCACGGTCGCGCTGGATCCGTCTTCGCGTTTTCCCAGAGCGACCGATCCGGTCCCCGAGATGAGCAGAATGCCGGGCCCGTCGCCGAATGCGTCGTGGTACGCCGCGTCCGCGTCGGTCCCGACCCCGACCCGCTCGGCCAAGCCACGCCGGCCCAGTTCGACACCCAACATCTCGCAAACGCCGGCTCCACGAGCTCCGGCGATGCCCGCCCAAAGTGCGGTTATCGGTAGTTCCACTCCCGCGGCATCGGCGGCCTCGCGGCACACGGCCGCTACGGCATCGGCCGACGCCTCCGGGCGGGTGGGGTCGACAAGAGCAGGTGCTCCGGCGGAGCGTGCCAGTTCTTCACCGTCGACCCGAGCCAGGAGCACCCGTGTCCACGTGCCTCCGCCGTCCACGCCCAACACGATGCCGCTCATGCGACTGCCGCCGCTTCTTCGGCTGTACGGTCAGGGCCACGACCGAGGAGTAGGCCGACCGCCACTGTGACCGCCGTCCCGATGGGCACGAACCATGGCCACGCGATCGGTAAGTAGGCGCGCACCCATCTCATGATCGCCGGCCACTCCCCGCCGGCGGCCGGGTCGACCCGGCCAACCGCCCAGATCGCCGCCACCGTACCGATTCCCGCGATCATGCCAATGATCGCGCTGCGCGAGTCCGCCCGATCGGAGAGCACGCCCAATGCGAAGGCGCCGAGAAGGCCGCCGTAGACGATAGAGGCCACTGCGAGCGCTACCTCGACCGCCGAAGTGCCTCGGCTGAGAGGAATGAACAGGATGGCACCTCCGATCAGCAAGCCGGCCCACACGAGCGTGAAGACCTTACCCACCCGCAGGATGCGACGCTCGTCGTCTTCGGCGCCCGCGAGAGGCGCCCACAGGTCGTAGGCCGTGGCCGAGGCCAACGAGTTCACGGAGGACGACAGCGAGGACATGGCCGCCGCGAAGACTCCGGCGATGAGCAGCCCGGTGAGGCCTGTGGGAAGCTCCTCTACGATGAAGAGCGCGAAGATCTCGTCGGATCGAGCGAAGCTGCGAGCTCCATAGAACGTCCATAGTCCGAGCCCGACGAGGAGGAAGAGGGCGAACTGCCCGATTACGACGACCCCGCTTCCCACGAGGGCCTTCTGGCTATCCCGCAGGCTACGGCACGTGAGTAAGCGTTGCACGATCAATTGGTCCGTGCCGTGGGAGGCCATCGTCAGGAACCCGCCACCAAGGAGTCCCGCCCAGAATGTGTAGGCCACGGCCGGATCCGCCGAGAAATCGAATACGGCCAGCTTCCCGGCCTCCTGCGCCTCGGCGAAGATCCCGGGCCAACCGCTTGGTACCAGCGTCTGCAAGGCGACAAGCGCCACCAAGGCGCCGACGAGGTAAAGGCACATCTGGAGGACGTCCACCCAGACGACGGCCCGGATGCCTCCGAAGTAAGTATAGATCACGGTGGCTACTCCGATCGCGGCGATCGAGACCGGGTAGTCCCATCCGGTGACCAGCGCCAGCGGTATCGCCGTCGCGAAGAGCCTGACCGAGTCGGCAAGCAACCGAGTCACCATGAACACCGAAGATGTAAACCGGCGGACGCCCAGCCCGAATCGATCCTCGAGCAAGGCGTAGGCGGTGTTCAGGTCGCCGCGGTAGTAGGCAGGGAGCAGCAAGACCGAGATTGCCACGCGCCCGACCAAGTAGCCGAGCGTGAGTTGCAGAAAGCCCATGCTGCCCAGGTACGACACACCGGGAATGCTCAAGAACGTGAGCGTGCTGGTTTCGGTCGCCACCACCGACAGCATCACGGCCAGCCAAGGGAGGTCGCGATTTCCGAGAAAGTAGTCCCTGCCCCCGCTCTGGCCGCGCCCCAGCCACGCGCCCCAGGCCGTCACTCCCGCTAGATACGCGAGCAGGACCGCTAGGTCGAGTCCGGTGAACCCGGTCACCGGCGCGGGACGGTGCGGTCCGTAATGGCCAGAGCCACCGCGTCATGCACGGCGCGCCGGAAGGAGATTTGCTTGGTGTTCTCCCGGGTAGGGTTCACACGGTTGGTCAGTAGAACGACGAATATGTCCAGTTCCGGATCGATCCAAATCGACGTCCCCGTGAAGCCGGTGTGCCCGAAGGCCGCCGCAGAAAAGTAGTCCCCGGCCGACGAACCGGCGGACGGCGTATCCCATCCGAGCGCGCGGCTCGACGAGTCGTCGTAACGGCGCGTGAACGTGTCGATCGTTCGAGCCTCGAAGAGTCTCCCCTCCCCTGTCGCTCCGCCGCTCAGCATCATCCGCCCGAAGGAGGCGAGGTCTCGCGCGGAGGAGAACAGGCCCGCGTGCCCGGCGACACCACCCATCGCGTACGCGTTTTCGTCGTGCACTACGCCACGCAAGTGCCCGCGGCCGAGAATGGTGTCGACCTCGGTGGGGGCGATTCGCGCCAAGAGCGCTTCATCCGGCTTAAAGCGCGTATCGGACATCCCCAGCACCCGCCAGACGCGGTTCGCGAGAAGGACGTCGAAAGAGGTGCCCGAGATCTGCTCGATCACGAAGGCCAGGGTCATGAAGCCGATATCGGAATAGACCGTACGCTCCCCCGGTGTGTAGTCCAACTCGAGGTCGGCGATCGCATTCTCGAACGCGGTGATACCCTCCATTTCGAGAAAGAACCGGCGGAACGGAGGCAAGCCTCCCCGATGCAGGAGTAACTGCCGGATGGTGACTCGTGCCTTGGTCGGATCTCCCCTCCCCCACCACGGGATGTAGTCGACTACGCGAGCGTCCAGATCCAGAAGTCCCTCGTCCACCAGAAGCATGGCAGCAGAAGTCGTCGCGACCACCTTGGTGAGCGAGGCCAGATCGTAGAGGCTGCTCGGCCCCACGGTGGCGGATGCGATGTCCCAGTCGAGCCGCCCGTACCCACGTAGACGTACGACGCCTCCGCTTCGACCTATCGCCAGGGCGACCCCCGGTGCGGTCGAGTCCGCGATCGCTCGCTGGATGAGTGAGTCCAGGGCGGCCAACCGTTCGGTCGACATGCCGACATCGGCAGGATCCGCCTCGAGCGCAGTATCGGTCTCCATCGCCGGACGAACGGAAACGGGAACGGGAGTGACGTCGACCCGAGGCGGAATACCGAACGTCTCCGGCCCGATTCGATCGATCCCGTCGCCGACCGCGTACAAGGGCGGGATCGACACCGGGAGGCGTCCGGTGATGGGCGCCGCACCGAACAACGCCAAGGCCGCCGCCCGCTGCGAGACCTCTCGATCCCCCCACGCTATCATGTATGCACGGGCGCCTGGCAACGACGTGAGGAGGTAGGGATTGCCGAATGAGATCGTCACGGTGGGGCGCACCTGGCTCACTTCGGCCACGAAGTCGGCGAGCGCGCCGGGAACGGCCACCTCGTCCGAGCCCGACTGCGGCGGGACGTACGCACTCACCACGATCAGGTCGGCCTGCTCCGCGAGCGCCCGCAAGGTATCGTACACGGCGTCCGGCGAGTCCTGGCCGACTCGCCGGGCCGTGACGGTTCGGACCCGCTCGGCGAGGAGCGGCTCGAACGCGAGGCCGGCCACCAGATGGTTGGGCCTGGCATACGTCACGCTCAGCACACGACGGGAGGCGTCCGGATCCACGGGCACCGTGTGAAGGCGGTCACGCACGAGCGTGATCGATCGGGTCGCCGCTGTGTCGGCAAACGCCGTATGCGGGCCCGAGCCCACGACCTCGTCTACCGCGTCCAGGTCGACATACCGCTCGAGGTGCAGCCCTGCGCGCGCCTTCGCCTCCAGCATCCTGCGCGCCGATTCGCGTATGCGGTTCTCACTGATTCGGCCTTCCGCCACGGCGGCGACCACCGCGTCGATGGTCTCCTTCACATCGGTGGGCATGAGCAGAACATCCGCGCCCGCCTCGAGCGCGAGCACGCCCGCCTCCGCGGTGCCGTACCGATTCGTGATAGCGCCCATGCGGAGCGCATCCGTGAAAAGCAGCCCGTCGAAGCCCATCTCGTTGCGAAGGAGCTCGGTCATGAAGCGGGGATCCATAGTGGCCGGCGCCCCCTCCAGACCCTGCACGCCCTCGACGATGATGTGGGCGGTCATGACGGCGTCCACACCCGCCGCGATGGCCCGCCGGAACGGCACCAACTCCACCGCGTTCAACCGCTCCCAGTCGGCCGGCACGACCGGAAGCCCAACGTGTGAGTCGGTCTTCGTATCGCCGTGACCTGGGAAATGCTTCGCGGTGGTCATCACTCCGCCAAGGCGCGCACCCTCGATGTATGCGGCACCCAACCGCGCCACAGCGAGGGGGTCCTCGCCGAACGACCGCGTGTTGATCACGGGATTCAGTGGGTTGCTGTTCACATCCAGAACCGGAGCGAAGTTCAGCTGAACGCCCACCGCCCGCGCCTCCTCGGCCGTGATACGCCCATACTCGCGCGCGAACCGTTCGTCCCCGATGGCCCCGAATGCCATCGTCGGAGGAAAGCTGGTTCCGCCACCCTGCGGGAGCAGCGAGGGCAGCGCATACGAATGGTTGATACGCATGCCCGGCCCCCCGCTTTCGAAATCGGACGTGACCAGCAAGGGCACACGAGCGCGTGCCTGGAGCTCGTTGATCTTCGCCGCATACGAGTGTGGGAGACCGATGGAAAGATAGACGCCGCCGATCTCATCGTCCTCGACCCATCCGGCCCACTCCTGGAACTCGGGGCTCGACGTGGACGCGTACGATCCCGGGAGCCACTGAACGACGAGTTGGGCCACGGCCTGCCGCAGCGTGAGGCCGGAGAGAGTCCGGGCTACCCAGAGTTCGCCTCCCGAGTCGAGCCGGGCCTGTAGGATGGGTGCCGGCGGGGTGGGAGCCGGCGGGGCGGGAGCCGGCTCCTCCGCAATCACCAGAGGCACGTGCGGACGCGCCGCGGAGGAGGCACAGGCTCCGAGCAAGACGACCAGGGACAAGCCGAGCGGAGCGGGCCGGACCCTGGACCACATCAGCGGGTCCATAATGCGGGGTGCCCAACCGGCGAGCGTCGTCCCGGGCCGGACGAGTGTTCTTGCGCGGAAAATCACGTCGTTGACACCTCGGGGAGTCACGGTCGAAGTTCCGCCGAGACCAAGCGATTCGAGCGAGCGAGGGCAACCTATGGGCTTGGCAATGGCACCACAATCCTTGGTAATGGCGATTGCTTGCGTCGCGCTCGCATGCGACCAGGCACCCGAACAGGCCGCGAGCGTACCCCACGTCCGCCCGGGGATCGAAGTGTTACTCGAGGATTCTCTGCATTTGGTCGAGAACCTCCGGGTAGGCCTCATTACCAACCACACGGGAGTGGATCGGGAGGGCCGCAGCACCATCGACCGGCTCTCCGAGTCCGACGCCGTCGACTTGGTGGCCCTCTTCTCGCCCGAGCACGGGATCCGCGGAGAGACCGAGGCGGGACAGCCTATCGACAGCGGACGGGACGCCTTGACCGGCCTTCCCGTGCACTCCCTCTACGGCCGCACCCGCAAGCCCACGCCGAAAGACTTGGAGGGACTCGGGGCGCTGCTCTTCGACATCCAAGACATTGGGTCCCGCTACTACACCTACGTCTCCACCATGGCGCTGGGCATGGAAGCGGCGGGCGAAGCCGGCATACCGTTCATCGTCTTGGACCGGCCGAATCCCATCGGAGGCATTCAGGTCCAGGGGAACGTCCTGTCGGAGGCGTTCAGTTCGTTCGTCGGGATGTACCCCGTGCCGATGCGGCACGGCATGACACCCGGTGAGTTGGCCCGGATGTTCGTGGGCGAGTTCGGAGTGCAGGTGGACCTGCATGTGGTACCGGCCGACGGTTGGACGCGAGACCTGGCTTTCGAAGACCTGGGCCTACCCTGGATCGGTCCATCCCCAAACATGCCGAGCATCGTGAGCGCCACGCACTACGTGGGGACGGCTTTGTTCGAGGGGACCAACATCTCTGTCGCGCGGGGGACAGATCGTCCGTTCCAGCAGATCGGAGCGCCGTGGCTCGACGGGGCCCTATTGGCCGACCGGCTCGACGCATACGGAATCGAAGGTGTGCGCTTCGAGGCGGTCACGTTCACACCGGAGTCGCCGGGCGACGGCAAGTTCGACGGCGAAACCGTGCCCGGAGTACGGCTCGTTGCGCTCGACGAGGCCTACGATCCCACCCTGGCAGCGGTGGCCATGCTGGTCGAAACTCGCCGCATGTCCGGCGAGCGGTGGCGCTGGGGGGAAAGCCACTTCGATCGCCTCGCAGGCACCGACCGACTCCGCCGGGACATCGAGGCCGGCCGAACCGTCTCGGAGATCCGCGAGGGCTGGGACACCGCCCTCGCCGCTTTCCTGAGGATGCGGGAGCGCTACTTGATCTATCCCTGAGGCTCGGCGGCCCCGGCGCCCCGGACCTCCTCCAAGAAAGCCTCGAATAGCCTGCGCGTGACCGGCCCAGCCGTGCCGTCCCCGACGCGGTGGCCATCCAACGAGACCGCCGGATGAATCTCCGTGGTCGTGCCCGTGAAGAAGATCTCGTCGGCCGAACGGAACTCCTCCACCGGAATAGCGCGCTGCTCCACGCTGATCCCCATTCGACCGGCCAACTCCAACACCACCGCGCGCGTGATTCCGTGCAGGATCTCGTGGGTGGCCGGGTGCGTAGTCACCACTCCGTCGAAGACGGCGAACAAGTTGTTATGCGTCCCTTCGAGAGCGTTGCCGTCCTTCACGAACACCGCATTCGCGACACCGGCGTCGGACGCAGCCTGCTGCGCAAGCACGTTGGGAAGGAGCGAAATCGTTTTGACGTCCACGCGCGACCACCTACGGTCAGGCACCGTAATGGCTCCGGATCCCTTTTCCCAGTCCTCAGTGGCAGGGCGCGAGAAGGCTTTCGCGAATGCGTAGACCGTCGGCGTGACGGATCCATCGGGGAACTGGTGCACCCTCGGCGCAGCTCCCCTCGTGATCTGCACGTAGACATACGCGCAGGGGGCCTGCTCGAGACCGTTGTCGCGGAGAAGGCGCTCGTGCACCTCCACCAACTCACCCGTTCCCTGGTCGATCCTGAGCGTGGCCAATCCATGCCCGAGCCGCTCGAGATGCCGTGGGAATCGAAAGAGTCGTCCGTCGTAGGCCGGCGTGACCTCGTATACTCCGTCCGACAGCAGAAATCCGCGGTCGTCGGGCGAGATGCGCGCCTCGTCTTTGGCCATGTACTCGCCATTCAGGAACACCGTCGTCATGCCGACTCTCTCCCTTTCGGGTTCGTCACAAGCTTGAAACCTAGCAGAAGGTGATTGCCTGCGCGGCATGATCGTATTCTCTTTGATGCCGCCCTACTTGGGGCGGAGGCGCCGCCCGCCTACGCTGAATCCCTGTAACGATCACGTTCCGAACACATTCGCTTCCCAAACAGGAGTCATCGAATGAAGAGGTTATTCCCGTTCCTGGCCATCGCGGCGCTCATGGCCACCCCGCCGAGCGTCCAAGGACAGGGATTCGCCGTCACCGGGCAGGCGGGCACGCTGGGCCTGGGCGGGGGCGCAGTGATCGGCCTCACCGACAAGGTGCACCTTCGCGGGACCTTCGACTTCTTTCCGTACGAGCCGGAAGTGGACTTTTCCGATATCACGTTCGCCATAGAGCTCCCGACCACCGTGCGGTTGCTGGTCGACCTGTATCCGGTGGGGAGCTTCCGCCTCACGGGCGGGGTCCTCATCCAAGGAGATGTGAACGTGACCGGTGAGCCTGGTCCGCAGCAGATAGGCGGCATGACGTACACGGGCGCCGAGGTCGGCACCCTGACCGGGAACATGAGCTTCAACACGGCGCTCTACGGCGGTATCGGATTCGGCAACCCGATCGGCAAACGCGTGGGCGTCAACCTCGATCTCGGGATCGGCGTACGTAGCGAGCCGGATGTAACCCTGAGTGCGACGGGCACCGCCACCAACAACGCGACCTTCCAGAGCGACCTCAGGCAAGAGGAGAGCGAAATCCAGAACGACGCTAGCCTCCTTCGGTACTATCCGGTCATCTCGCTCGCAATAAGCATCGGCCTA
This sequence comes from Gemmatimonadota bacterium, assembly GCA_036986155.1. Taxonomy (GTDB): domain Bacteria; phylum Gemmatimonadota; class Gemmatimonadetes; order Longimicrobiales; family Gaopeijiaceae; genus JACZXQ01. Next base: position 15,260 of record BTRA01000012.1, read on the forward strand.
GGGATGTAACACACACGATGGAAGGGGGGGGTGGAGCAATCGGCTCCACCCCCCCCCCTTTTTCTATTGTGTGACGACCGCCGAGCGGGATTCGCTCGAATCAGCCGTCCTGGTTCCCGAGGCGATCGAATTCCTCGATCAACTGAGCCTCTTGCACCGGGGGCTCACCCCCGTCGTCGGCGACCGCCTCTGCTTGGATCACCTCATCCTCGCTCTCCGCGGCCTCGGCCGGCGCGTCGTCCTCGCCGGCGCCGGAGGTTTCTTCGGCTACCGGTTGCTCATCCCCCGCCTCGAGCTGGCGCGGCTCTTCGGATTCGCCCGCACCGATCAGGCCCATTTCCTGCTTCAGGGCCAAGAGCCGGTCGTCCACATCACCACCCGGCCCGCTGCCGGCCTCGAGAACCTTGAACTCGTCATCCAGGCTCGTGCTCGCCAGCGCCTCGGCGACTTCGGCGTGAGCGATGCTGCGACGTTCGGACTCCTCGATTTTCTCTGTCATGCGGTTGAAGGCCTCGAAGGCCGACGTGTCCGAGAGTCCCGACATGGTCTCGTGGATGCGCCGCTGCGCCTGAGCCCTCTTTTGCTTGGCAATCAGCAGGTTCCGCTTGCGCTTCGCTTCCTCGATCTTGTCGTTCAATTGCCGAAGCGAACTCTTGAGCTTCTCGGTCTCGGTGGCCTGACCGCGCCAGGCTTGCTCGAGCGCGTGGCCTCGCTCAGCGTGCTCCTGCTGCCGCATCAGCGCCTGTTTGGCGAGATCGTCCCTGCCCTCCTTCACGGCTAGCACGGCGCGGTGTTCCCACTGCCGGGCCTGTTTCACCTCGTCGTCGAGCTGGGACCGCAGCTTGCGTTCGTCCGCGATCGCAGCCGCCACCTCCCGCTTGGCTTGAGCGAGTTGATCCCTCATGTCGAGAATGATCTGATTCAACATCTTCTCGGGGTTTTCGGCCTTCGAGATCAGATCATTGATGTTCGACTTGATGAGGGTCGAGAATTTCGAAAAGATACTCATGACTTCAACCCTCTTCCTCGGAGCCGGAGGCCTCACCGGCACCTACCAGCTGACGAATTTGATCGATATGACCAGAGGCCGCGATTTGAAGGCTCTCGGACGATGCCTGAAGCTCCTCGAAATCCAGCGTCTCCAGCTGCAGGGTGTCGCTCAGAATCAACTCGCCCTCCTCGATCCCATAAGCGCCATGGACGACATCGCTGGCATTGAGTTCTAATAGCGTCCGGTATAGCTCGGTGTGATCCTCGCCGTTGTCCGGAAGCTCGATCACCTTCATGCGTAGGATCAAGAGGGGGGGTGAATGATGGACGACCAAGGGAGCGCCTCCACTGGCACCACGTACCAAAAACATCCCCTCTTCCAGCTCATCCCAATCGAGATCCATCCGAATGAGGAAGCTTTCCAAGTCCTCTCGGCTTATCATGACCATCTCCGTCGGCTTTGGCGACCATCAACGATGGCCACCTTCCAGGGATCCACGCCCCGCCGTTTTCAACCCGGACGCCACGGTCCAGGATCCAACGGTAGAACTGATTTTTCCTTACGCGATTCCAACTCAGACTGTTTCCTAGCGCGGAGGCGAAACCTAAAGCGATTCGGGCCCATCCGCGACCCATCGTTACGCCACTCCCGCCGGGGCGAGCCAGCGCCGAAGGTACTGGCCGGTGTACGAGCCCGGATCTTCCGCGACCCGCTCGGGCGTTCCCTCTACCACGATACGGCCTCCACCGTCACCTCCTTCAGGCCCGAGGTCGATGATCCAGTCCGCGGTCTTCACCACGTCGAGGTTGTGTTCGATCACCGCCACCGTATTCCCCTTGTCCACCAATCGGTGGAGCACCTCGAGAAGCACTCGGACATCCTCGAAGTGCAACCCCGTGGTTGGCTCGTCCAGAACGTAGAACGTGCTGCCCGTCGCCCTCTTCGAGAGCTCCGTCGCCAACTTCACCCGCTGAGCCTCTCCACCCGAAACCGTCGTAGCGGACTGGCCCAGGTGAATGTACCCCAGGCCGACTTCGGACAGGGTGCGCAATTTCAGCCGGATCCGCGGCACGGCCTCGAAGAACTCCAACGCCTCGTCGACGGTCATATCGAGCACGTCCGCGATGTTCCTCCCTTTGTAATAGACGTCGAGCGTCTCCCGATTGTAACGACGGCCCCGGCAGACATCGCATGGCACGTACACATCGGGCAGGAAGTGCATCTCGATTTTCACCAGACCGTCGCCCGCACACGCCTCGCATCGGCCGCCCTTCACGTTGAACGAAAACCTCCCCGGCTCGTACCCGCGCATTTGCGATTCGGGAAGGCGGGCGAACAGTTCGCGGATCGGTGTGAACAACCCCGTATACGTGGCAGGGTTGGACCGGGGTGTGCGTCCGATCGGCGACTGATCCACTTCGATCACCTTGTCGATATGTTCGAGTCCCTCGAGGCCCTCGTGGTTGCCCGCGACCGCCTTGCTCCGGTAGAAATGGCGCGCCAGAGTCCGGTAGAGCGTTTCGTTCACGAGCGTGGATTTGCCCGAGCCGCTGACGCCGGTGATCACCACAAAACATCCGAGGGGAAACGAAACCGTAAGGTCCTTCAGGTTGTGCTCCCGCGCGCCCGTCAGCTTCAGCACCCGCTGTGGATCGACCGGCCTGCGTCGCGCGGGTACGGGAATGGTCCGCGCACCGCTGAGGTAGGCGCCCGTCAGGGAGCGCGGCTCGGCCAGCACATCCTGGATGGAGCCGGAGACCACGACTTCACCACCCTCTCGGCCCGCTCCTGGCCCCAGGTCGACGATGTGGTCCGCCGCCCGAATCGTGTCCTCATCGTGCTCCACTACGATCACCGTGTTCCCCAGGTCACGGAGAGCCTGAAGCGTCTCGAGCAGGCGCTGGTTGTCGCGGTGGTGTAGCCCAACCGACGGCTCATCCAGGATATAGAGCACACCCACTAGCCGACTCCCGATCTGAGTCGCCAGCCGAATCCGTTGCGCCTCGCCGCCCGACAGCGAATCCGCAGACCGGCCAAGCGTGAGGTAGGTCAACCCCACTGCAGCGAGGAAGCCGAGGCGCTCATGCACCTCCTTGAGGATAGGCCCCGCGATCTCGGCGGGCAGAGGCGCCACACCGGTGGTCTTCGAGGGCTGGTCGTCCAAAGGGACGGATTCGAAAAACTCGATAGCCCCGGCGATCGACATGCCCACGACCTCGCCGATCGAACGCCCGCCGATCGTCACCGAAAGGGACTCCGGCCGCAGTCTCGAGCCCTCGCAGACCGTACATGGGAGCGTCGACATGTAGTCCTCGAGTTGGCCACGCACCGCCTCGGACTTCGTCTCCCGGTAGCGCGTCTCAACATTGGTGACGACGCCGTCCCACGTGTCCTCGTAGAATCCGTTCGTCTTCCCCGCTTTGTATGGGAAGCGGATCTTCATGCGTCCGGATCCGTACAGGATCGCTTGGCGGGCCTCTTCGGGTATCTCTTGCCAGGGGGCGTTGGGCTCGAATTCGTACGCCTCCGCAAGTCCCGGAATCACCGAACGCCTCAGATGACCGGACGGCTCGCCCCAGGGCAGAAGCACTCCTTCCAACAGGGACACGCTGGGATCGGCCAGCAACAAGCTCGGATTCACGTCCTTGCGAGTGCCCAACCCCCCGCACTCTTCACAGGCACCGTACGGCGAGTTGAACGAGAACTGGCGAGGCTCGAGCTCCGGCAGGTCGGTCCCACAGTGCGCGCATGCGTAATGCTCGCTGAACACGTGAGGCACTTCCTTGGCACCACGCCGTTCCAACACCTCGACGATACCGCCTCCCGTGCGCAGGGCGATTTCGACGGAGTCCGCCAGCCGGTCCCGGTCCTTCGGCCGTATGACGAGGCGGTCGACCAGCACGGCCACGTCGTGGTTCTCGTACCGATTGAGCGCCGGAGGGTTGGCCAATTCCACTGTTTGGCCGTCCACCCGAGCCCGCACGAAGCCCTCTTTTCGGGCGCGCTCGAAGAGTTCACGAAACTCCCCCTTGCGACCTCGGACCAACGGGGCCAGGACCTGGACCTTGGTACCCTCTCTGAGCTCCAGGAGCCGGGCAACGATTTGCGACGCCGCCTGCCGGACGACCGGCTTGCCGCACTCGGGGCAATGGGGAACACCGGCCCGGGCCCACAGAAGCCTCAGGTAGTCGTACACCTCGGTCACGGTTCCAACGGTTGATCGAGGATTGCGGCTGACCGTCTTCTGCTCGATGGAGATGGCTGGAGAGAGGCCCTCGATCGCGTCTACGTCGGGCTTTTCCATGAGCCCGAGGAATTGCCGCGCGTACGCCGACAGGGACTCGACATAGCGACGCTGGCCCTCGGCATAGATCGTGTCGAACGCAAGCGACGACTTCCCCGAGCCCGAGAGCCCGGTGATCACCACCAAGCCGCCCCTAGGGAGCTCGACGTCGATATTGCGGAGGTTGTGCTCCCGCGCCCCACGCACCACCAGGAATTCTTGTGTCATTGCCATCTAGATATCAGTAGCCCCACTCCCGGAAGAGGGAGAGTCCTACACTCGTGCTGCTCTGGGGTCCTAGAGCGCCGAGCCCAACGACACGATTTCGGAAGCAGGGGTCCTCGAAGAACGCCTCGATGGAGTAGCTGTCGGATGCGGCCCACTCGAACCGGGCGCCGGCGAGCGTGCTGCACGTCTGAGAGCCGGCCAGCGGGCTCAAGAGTAGTACCACGAAAAGGTCGTCGGCCAAGTACCATCCGGTCTCCACTACCATCGTGCCGAGGGTGCCGCCCGTGCCCTCTCCACCCAACGCGATGTCCTGTTGACTGATGGACAGGTAGTCGACACCCAACCCCAGGCCGCGCGCCAGCTCCGAGCCGAGCCGGTTGCTGAACGTGCTGAGCCCCAGCGTGAGCCCCGAGCCGAGCAGAGCACTGGCCGCCCCTCGTACCTGGGCGGACTGGCCCGATGCGATGGCGTAGCTGGGTCGGCCGAAGACCAGATAGCTGAGAAGGTCGGCTTGGCCGATTCCGCCCTGGTCACTCGTGAAGCTCACCTGAGGCGTCAGAAGCGTGCCCGTGAGGCTGGCCGTAATCGTGAAGCGGAGGCCGTCGGCCGTGCGGATTCGGTTATCGGCCTGTATGTCGAGATTGGGGTTGATCCCCGAGGTGCCCACGAACTGGATCGAACCGCCGGTGACCTGGAAGGGGCGCCCGAGCGCCTCGTACGATCCACGCACGGCCTCGAGGTTGCCGACCATCGCCAGGTCCTGTGCCTGTCGGTCGTAAAGCACCTGAAGCTCCCCACCCAGCTCGACATTCATCACTTCGCTTCGGATCCATGTGTCCCTGGCAACAGCGAGCGTGAGATCTTCCATGCGGATGTTGTGCAGGAAGGGGTTCGCACCGCCCAACAGTGGCCTGAGGGCAACGAGTGTCGGATCGACCGGGTCCAGGAATGCATCGTCGTCGAGATCGACGACCACGGTGGCGCGCTGGAACTCCTCGACGAAGAGCGTGCCCTCGTCCACGCTCAGTTCGCCCGTCAGAACGGGACTCCTGTACGATCCGCCGAGCCTCACCTCCCCGCTCACCAGTCCCGTAACGTCGCGACGGTCGACTCCCTTGAATCCATCGAGTTCCAGCGTGAGGTCGAATCCGGGATCGGTGGCCGTGTCGAGCATGACCGTGCCGGTGACTCGAGCCGTTCCACCCGCCCGCGCACTGGCGTCCACCTGCACGCTGCCATCCTCCAACAGCACGAGCGTGGCTTTCAGGTCCGTCTGACGCACTCCCAATCCGTCGATGGTGGCTCCCGCACCTTCAACCTGTAGCGTGCCTGAAGGGGCCAGGTGGTAGGCGGTCCCTCCAAGCTGCACCTTGCCGTTGATACTCCCGGTCACATCGCTGAACCCTTCGGTGAGCGCGAGAAGCATGGCCAGCGGAAGCGTATCGGCGGCTATCCGGAGGTCGATCGGTTCGTCCGGGATGCCGAACCCGAGAGTATCGAGGACCAATCGAGCCGGAGCCCGGCCAGTCAGTTCCAAGACCTGTCGACCACCCTCGACGATGTCTACCTCACCCGTAAGGCTGTTGTCGCGATAGTCCAGAGCGCCCTCGAGCGCGCCGAAGGCGAAGTCCTGGTACCGGAAGTTGTCGGCGCGAAAACTAGCCGTGATCTCCGGCTGGTCGGCGGTTCCCACCACCGTCATGTCGAGGCTCACCAGCCCCTCGAGCGTGTCGGGGAGCTGAAGTAGATGATCCAGACGTTCCAGATCCAGCCGCTCCACGTCGAGGTCGAGGCTGGCTGGCCCGTCGAACGGGTAGCGCCCGTCGACTCGGAAGCGCAGGCCGCCGGGTCCGGGTCGTATGATTCTCAGGTCACGGAAGGTGAGCCCGTCCGGATCCCACGAAATCGTTGCCGGACCGCCTAGATTCCAGCGCTCGTCGGCAAAGCGCAGGCCCATCTCGTCGATGTGCAAGATGCGCTGTACCGAATCGGCCTCGAAGGCGATACGCCCGAGGTAGTCCTCCGTCTCGTCGCGAGAGAGAAAGATGTTGAGCGTGCCCCTCGGTTCCCGGTACTCCAACCGAGCTGTTCCACCCGCGAATGCTCTCTCCATGATGCGGAGCGAGTCGGCCTCGATATCGGCCTCGATCCTGGGTTGCCAGCTGGGTAGGCCCGTGGCATCGAATGTGATGTCGGCCGCACCCACGGAGTGCCGGCCCAGTACGCCATGATCGATCGAGGCGGACCCGATGGCCGAGAATCCGTAAAGGCCACCCTCCAGAGTCATGCGGCCCGCGAGGCCACCGCCAACGCGAATCTCCTCGCTCAATGGGAGCGTGTCGAGATCGACGCCATCGATGAGTAGGCTCTCCCGCTCCAGGAGCGAGAGGCTATCCCTGGCAACTACGTTCTCGCCGAAAAAGAGCCCCTGAAGCCCGGAAAGCGATTCTGCATCGAACTCCAGCGAGAGCCGTCCCGGGTCACCGTCCTCGACCACACTCAACGTCCCGGCGCCACGCACGTCCAGACCCGAAACCAGCGCCCACACCGTGTCGACGGAGACGAGATCCGCACCGAGCGACAGCGTAGCCGCCGCGCTGTCCACTTGCAGCGGCCCGATCTTGGACGAGCGCAGGCGAACCTCACCCTCGGCCCACGCCACTCCGGCCCCATCCGTGCCGCCGGAGACCACCAGAGTGCCCGACACGGTCGTCGTGTCGGGAAGGTCGGGAATCACCGCTGATAACGCGTACCGACTCGCACCCACGCTCAACTCATACTCGGCCAAGGGATCGCTCGGGTCGAAGCGCGCATCCACGATCAGCGCACCCGACTGCGTTCCCAATTCCGCCGTGACGGATAAGTCCGATACGGGTCCGATGGCCGTCACTCGGCCCGCCACCTCACCGAGGGGTGCCAAGCCCGGGGGAAGCCGCACTACGGAGGACAGGTCCAAGGGCTCCAGATCGGCCTGAAGGTCGACGACCAACTCGCCGTCGACCTCGGAAACGGTTCCGCGGGCGCGCACGGTGGATTCCCTGTCGCCGGTCCCTCGGTTTCCGGCCTCCAGCGAGAAGCGTATCCCAGTGTCGAGCGTTCCGTCCCCATCGATCCGCACCGGGCCGGAACCCGTGAGCGGGACGCCGGGAATCAGAATCTCGAGCGAGCCATAGTCGAAGGTGCTGAACCGGGCCTTGAGATCCATAGCTCCATAGGGCTGGAGCAATCGGAGCGCGCCATCGAACTCACCGGTCGTCACACCTGTCGAGCGCGTCAGGGTGAGGGAGCCCTCAGTGACGAGGCTATCCGGCGTACCATGCAGCCGAAACTCTCCGTCCAGAACGCCGTCGACCGGCAGCGGCCTGTCTACGAACGATTGCATCTGGGCTAGATCGAGTTGCTCGAAGCTGAGCGCCACGTTGTCGGTCGCAACCATCCGCCCATCCGCCGAAAACCGCACCTGTCCGTCGCCCGCAACAACCCCGGGCCCGAGGTCCAGATGGGCTCCGGACCATCGAAATGCCCGGCCTGTCGGACCGGACTCGAAACCGATCGCCGCCCCCCCTTCGCCCTCGGGGAGTCGTGGATCGAGCCAAAGAAAATCGCCCAGCGACAGCCTGGGTGCAGAGAAATCCGCACTCACCGTCACGCCGTCGTCCGCGCCCCAGTCGATGGTGGCGAGACCTCCGCCTTCTGTGTCGGAAAGACGAAACGCATCGGCCCGGATGCTGGCCCTACGGTCCCTAACCTGAACCCGGCCTCGGAAATCGGACAGCGTGAACGGGTCTGTGACGACGTTGCCGACCATGCTCCAACGCTCCACCTCGACCCGAATCCCTTGGATTTCCGGGTCGACGACCGCCACACGGGGGAGTATTCCATCGATGCGGTCGAAGCTGAACGTTCGCTGCAGGCCCGTGCCAGCCGGATCCGCTCGGGTGAGGGCGCGGTTCGGAACGCCACCCGAGAGCGGGTAGGCGACCTCCACCCGTCCGTCATGCAGGACCACGTTGTTGAGGATGAACGTCGCGCGCGGTGCCGCAGGCTCGTCCTCGGATGGGGGGCGAATCTCCGACTTACCGGTCAAGCCGAGCACTACCGCAGCATTGTACGCGGCATCGCCCGCCGCCTTCGTGATGGATACCACCGGCCTCCACACCTCCACTCCCGCGAAAACGTAGTTCCGCGCCAGAAGGTCCCGTACGGAGTACTCGGCCGTCAGGGAATCGACCTGGAAGAACGGCCGTCCCTCGGGGGTCGAGATCCTCACGCCGTGGAGCGTCGCCTCACGAAGCAGCCGAGGTGACGTGATGCGGGCCACCTGGATCTCCCCATTCACGACTCCATCGAGGCGCTGCAGGATCTGCCTGAGGACCATGGTCTGACCGGTGGCGGTGCGTGTCAGGAACAGGAAGGTGCCTACCCCTCCGATAAGCAGGGCCGCCGCGGCTACACCGCCGTACCGAACGAATCGCCGGAGCCGCACGGTCAGAACGCCTGGCCGATCGAGAAATGGAGTTGGAGCCTGCTCAACGAGAACGCGTCGGCCTCTCCGAAGCCGACCCGCGACGAGAGCAGCGCCAAGTCGTCGTCCAGCACGTAATCCAGCGTGCGGATCTCGCCGGCGACGACGCGCTCGAGCCGATCGTTCGGGTCGTCGAGCCCAGCGATGAACGGGCGAATCTGCGAGGTCACCACCTGGAGCGTCTCTCGACCCCGCGTGCGGTAGCCGAGATCAACGCGAATGGGGCCAACCGGACTCCTATACCGGATGCCGATCCCGGGCGCGATCTGCAGGCGGCCCAAGTCGATCGGCTCCTTCTCGGACCAGACCTGCCCCACATCGACGAACACGGCGGCCTCGAAGCTCCCCTCCTCGATGGGGAACCGAAACTCCAGGCTACCTTCGAGGATCACCCGGCCTCCTGTCGGACGGGGGGTGTCGAACTGCCCATCGGCGAGGCTCGAGGCGTCACACGACAGGTCCACGACTTCCTCGGGAAGGCACGCCGCGACTCCGTCGGACGTAGCCGGGAACACCAGCCTGCGCACATCGACGGTTAGCACTCGGGGACCGAGTTGATTCTGCCCGAACCCTCGAACACTGTTGGGTCCGCCGCCGTAGAAGCGCTTCTGGGGATGGGTGATGTCGCCCGCGCTCCGTAGCAGCCCGAAGGTGCCGGCACCCACCCATCCACCGCGGATCCGGGCTGCCACGACCTGGCCATGAGACCCCTCGCGGTAGCCGGCGATCTGTGCGAAGGCCCGGTTGTAGGAGAAATCAGAGCCGGTCAGGCCCGAGGCGAGTTCCACGTCCAGCACGGCGGAGTAGCCACGGGTAGGGTTCAGGATTCGATTCGTCCGATCCTGAGCCAAGCTGATACTGACGGGGGCCAGCCAGTTGGCGCTTTGCAGAACGTCGATATCGGCGGGAGTGCACACCAGGAAGCTCCCGCAGAAGAACACTTCGGCCGCGTCGAGGCTGGACAACTGCGGTCGATAGGACACGGTCACCGTCTTGCCTCGCCCGAAGCGCCGTACCAGGCCGAGATCTATACCCACCGCCTTGCGTACGAACACGTCCTGTAGGCTCTGCCGCTCAAAGAACAGGACCGAGCTCAGAGAGTACCGTGAAGAAAAGATCCAGGGCTGGGTGAAAGCGGCCGATACCAGCCAGTTCAGATCACCAAACTCCCCGACGCCCGCCTGCCCGCAAACCGTGTCGTGCATTTCCTCAGCCAGGATGTTCGAGAGACGGGCCCTCACCTGCAACCGGCGTGCGCCCCCGAGAAAATTGCGGCTGGTCCAACGTCCCTCTGTATTCAGGCAGTCGATCGTGCTCCATCCAAGGCCCGCGCGGACACGGTGCACGCTTCCTTCGGCCACCTTCACCTCTATAGGCACGACCTCACCCACGCCCAGCGTGTCGACGACCTGGGCACTGTTGATGATCTCCAGGTTGAACAGGTTGCGCTGGCCCAGGAGAGTGGCCTCACGGGAGTACTCGTCCCCCTCGCTGAAGGGGAGCATGCGTCGGATCACCCTGTCCGACACCCTACGATTGCCGCTCACCGAGATCCGGCCAAAGGAAGCGTGGGGGCCGCGATCTACATCGAAGGTGACGCTCGCTTCGTAGCTCCCGGACAGGATGTTGGAGTTGATGAAGACGTCGGCCTGCGGATACCCTCGGTTCTGTAACCGCATGCGCAGCGTGTCGCGAGCAGCATCGAGTTGAATCCTACTGAAACGTTCGTTGACCTGGACCGGGAGCGCGGACTCCAGCTCGACCTCTTCGAGCCCTTCCAGACCCGTGACAGCCAACTCCGAGATCAGAACCGGCCGTCCTTCGTCGATGTTGAAGCGAATCCGGATCTCCTCGTCGTTGGGTCGGCTGATCACGGTATCGACGGTGGCCTCCCGAAACCCCCGTTCGTAGTAGTAAAGGCGCAGGCGCGCGATGTCCCGTGCCAGTTCGCTCTCCCGAAGGAACCGCTCCGTACGTGCGAACCCCGTGCGAAACAGGCAGAACGGAGCCAAAACGACCGATCGACACTCCGACCGCCGGTTGACGATCGCGTTTGCAAGTGAGTCACCCGCGAAGGTCTCGTTTCCCGAAAAGCTGAGGGACGTTACCTCGACACGTTTCACCTGTCCCGACACCGGGCGGGCGAATACCCCGGCGAGCACCACGGCACAAGCAGCGAGGAGCAGGCTGCGCGAGGTCATGCGGATTCGTCCGGGGCCTCACGAGAGGCCATCGCTCGCGGAGGTTCGTGGAGGGCCGCACCACCGCTTTCCACCGGCTCGCGTGCCAGGAACGCGCGTACCAAGTAGAAGGTCACCGCAGCGACACCCAGCGTTACGGCCAGAGCGCCCACGTTGTCCCTGGTACCCGGCTCTCGCTCGATGTAGAAGCGCGTCACGGGCCTCTCCCGCTCGAAGACGAGACGGCTCCGGACGCTCGCCCCCTTCTCGGGAATACGGTCTCGCGCAGAGACTCGAACGTCATCGAGTCCCGGTCCAGCAGCCTGTGTTCCACCGTGATCGTGTCCTCGTCGACCATGAGCAGATTGAAACTGTTCTTGGAGGCCTCACTCGCCCGGCCCCGCGTGGAGGTGGCCGTGCCGCTGTACGCCAGCACCACTTCGGCGGTCCCCTCCTGCGCTGAGCACACGGAGGAAGAACATGCCACGAACCCTCGATGAAAATGCCCGCCCATGACCAACTCCGCACCCATGTCCCGTAAGGCCTCCAGAATCCCGGTCGCACCGCGTAAGGGTTCGGCCGGTTCCCCGTCGAGCGGGGACACCAACGGGTGGTGCGCCACCACGATTCTGGCTTCGTGCGCATGACTCTCTTGGAAGATCCGTGCCGCAAACTCCAGTTGCCCCGGCGCGAGCCGTCCGTTGACGATGGCTCGCCGCGGTGCCGCCGTGTTCAGAGCGACCACAACGGCTCCTGGAACCCGAGTCACGGTGTCCAGATCTGGACTGACGTAGCGTCGGTAGTTACGGAAGGGATCAAGGAGCCGCTCGAAAGCCCGATAGAGAGGGACGTCGTGGTTCCCGGGTGTCACGACCACCGGTAGGTCGCCGAGCGACTCCAGGAACCGCTGAGCCTCCCGGTACTCCCTCACTTTGGCTCTCTGCGTAAGATCTCCCGCGATCACCACTAGATCGGGGGTACTCTCTTCGATGGCCCGCCGAAACGCCTTGCCGGCGTCGGGATCGTAGGCCGAGCCGAAATGCAGGTCCGACCCCTGGAGGATCGTCAGCATGCTTCTCAGGCGGGCGCCGTTTCGGTGGCTGCCTCACCCCCCCCACGGTTCCACGTGCGTGAGACCCCGTAGATGCCCGCCACGATCAGCGCCAGGCTCAACACCTGTGCGAGGGTCATCGGCCCGAAGAACCTGTCGTCCTTCACCCGCACGAATTCGACCAGAAAGCGCTCGAGCCCCGCCAGGATCATCCAGAGCATCCAGACGAAGCCGACACGGTGCTTGTGGGAGCGGAAGTGCCAGAGCACGAAGAAGATTGCGATCGACATTCCAATCTCGTAGAGCTGAGTCGGATGCACGGGGACAACCTGACCGAACTGCTCGACGAGCGCCGGATCGACCTGAATGCCGAAATGGCTCTCCAGCACGTCGACCCGGGTGGCCGGAGTACCTTGGGGGAACTTGATACCGACCCAGGAGGCGGTAGGACGGCCGTAGTCGTCCCCTACCAGGAAGCACCCCATCCGTCCCACTGCATATGCGATCGCCAACGGAGCCGCCGTGACATCCGCCATCCTGGCGAGCGGAAGCTTGCTTCGACGTAACTCCCACAAGATCAGCGCGACCGCACCCAAGAACCCGCCATACCAGACCATGCCGCCCCTCGAGAAGATCAGGGCGCGTGGGTTTTCCAGGAGCTGCGGATAGTTGAGCAGGATGTAGTAGATCTTGGCGCCAAGCACACCGCCCACTACGGCCATGAAGAGAACATCCCAAGCCTTTTCTGCCTCTAGACCGACACGCTCCATCTCAGCACGCAGCAGAACGCCCCCCGTGAGGAAGGCGAAAAACATGAACACGCCAAACGACGTAATCGGGTCACCACCCAGAAAAGGGACCCATTCGGGTAGTCTGAAGAAAATGGGATACACTCTTTGCCTTTCGCAGTCATTCCGTCTAGGGAAGCTCTACTCCCCGATCAACCCAGGGAAGGGTAGCTTGGCATGTGCTGACGCATCCAGGGGTGCGACCTCGTCGCGTTCGAGCCTGAATAGCGCTGCCCGTGCCACCATGGCTCCGTTGTCCAGAGACAGGCGGTCCGAGGCGGCGAAGAGGCGCCCATCAGGCCCGAGCCGCTCCGTAAGGGTTTCGCGCAATCGCCGGTTCGCCGACACACCGCCTCCCAACAAGACGCGCCGGCAATGCGTAGCGTCCACCGCCCGCATGGTCTTGCTGGCCAGCACATCGATGGCGGCTTCCTGGAAACATGCAGCCACATGGGCCCGTTCCGTCTTCAGTGTCCCGGCGGTCGAGAGCTCCGAGACGAGCGTGGCAACGGCAGTCTTGAGGCCACTGAAAGAGAAGTCGTAATACCCGGCGCTGCCTAGGTCCTGTCCCTTGTTGAGCAAGGGTCGCGGTAGACGATGGCGCGTTCGGCTGCCCTCCTCCGCGACCTCCTGGATCGCCGGTCCGCCAGGATAGGGGAGCCCAAGCAGCTTGGCGACCTTGTCGAAGGCCTCGCCTGCAGCGTCATCGCGGGTCTCGCCCAAGAGACGGTATCGACCCCATTCCTGGACGTGCAGCAAGAGCGTATGCCCGCCAGACACGAGGAGCGCCACAAACGGTGGCTCCGCCTCGGGATCTTCCAAGGATGGCGCGAACAGGTGGGCTTCCATGTGGTGGACCGCCACCAGGGGGCGCCCGAGTCCGTAGGCGACGGCCTTGGCCCAGGAGGTCCCGACCAACAGCGCTCCGATGAGGCCCGGCCCGGCCGTCACACCGAACGCGTGAATGTCCTCCAGCGAGCATTCGGCGCGTTCGAGGGTCGCCGTCACCACCTCGTCCACTCGCCTCAGATGGGCCCGGGCGGCCAACTCGGGCACGACGCCACCATACACCTCGTGCACATCCTGGGACAGGATCACATGGCCACGGATCGTGCCGGGCGCCTCGATCACCGCAGCGGCCGTCTCGTCGCAGCTGGTCTCGAGGCCCAAGACCAAAGAGCCGCTCATCGACCTGCCTGGAGCCGAACCAGTACGCTATCCACCTCCATCCGGGCCGTAATGAAGTTCGGCACCCCTTCTATGAAGATTGGCACGCGCCGCTCCTCGTTCGGACGCATGTCCAAAAGCGCAAAGTCCGGTACGAATACGTGCAAGCGGCCCGGGTTGAGGCCATCGACCCGTGTCCGAGCCCCCGTCAGAGTCAGGTCGACCGATGGCGGAACGATCGCGATGCCGCCGTCTCCACCGCCGTCTCCGGCCCGTATCGGGATGCCAGCGAACCGTCGGTCCGTCGCCTGCTCCACCGGCACGATCACTGTCACCTCGCTGGGCACTACCTGGAGGCCCAATCCAACGGTGTCCACCTTCGCCTCCAACACTCCCTGATCAGACACGTTGGACAGGTTCACCGGCAAGATGTCCAGTGTATCGACCGCCTCGACGCGACTCGCGGCGCCACGCACGCGCACCACCCCGGGCTGTAGGCCAATGGCTCTCGTGAGCGCGAGCCTCGAGGGCAACTCCCCGGTGGTGTTCAGTCGGAGCGTGACAGTCGCCGTCCTGACCGGTTCGATATTGAGGCGGATGGTGCTCGGGACGAAGTCCTCCACCTGAACCCCCTGGTAGCCCTCCACCGGAATCCAACCCGGCTGAAGGACGACCACCATGTCGGGGGAGGTCACGTCGTTGATCGGCACCACGACTGCTGTACGGCCGTCGAAGGCGAGGCGGATGATCTCCCGCACCGGTCCGGCGAAGCGAACGTTTACGAAAGCCGGCGCAGGCTCATCGACCAGCATGAAATCGGAGTCCATCAGTTGGACCCGGACAGGGACTGGAATGGACCGCCGGCTCGGACCCTCGACGCGTACCAGCGCCCATAGAAAGAGCGCCGTGCCGACGGCGGCGAGCTTTAGACGCCAGTTCCTCGTGAGGACCCGGGGAAAGACCCCGCTCGTCACTGCTCCAGAAGGCGCAGGATGAGCTCCCGGTTTTCCGGGGAGTCCCACATCGTGCCCCCGGTCACCTTCTTGTAGATGAGGCCGTCCTTCCCGATGAGGAAGGTCTCGGGCACGCCGGTGGTCTGGAATGTCCGCTGGATGTCACCTGTGACATTGTGCAACATCATGAACGTCAGGCCGAGCGAATCGGCGAAGGCCTGGATGTCGCCGCCGGGGCGGCCGAAGATGTCGAAGCCTCCAAAGTTGGCGTCGATGCTCACCGCGAGGATCACGAAATCCTCGCGATCGAGTTCGGCATAGAGGCGCTCCATGGAGGGCATCTCTTCGCGGCACGGTAAGCACCAAGTGGCCCACACGTTCAGCAGCACCACTTTTTCTCCGGCAAAATCCGAGAGCCGGTGGATGTCTCCCTTAAGGTCCGGCACAGCGAAATCCGGCGCCGCACGCCCGGGCATCACCGGTTGGAGCCGGCCACGGTTGACCCACGCCAGTAGCACGACGAGTCCCACGCCTAGCGCGGCAACGACGTAAGGACGCCTGGAAGCCCTCCGCCGCACTGTGGATGTCGTCATCGCCGAAGTGTCCTCGGTGTCAGGCGTTGGGGCATTCCAACACGCGTACACTGGTACGACTCACTACGCTCTTAGTTCCTACGGTTTCCGCGACGCCTACTGCGGCGCCCCACAACCAGTTGCACGAGGGATCCTGGGTCCACCAAGGAGTCCGGCAGAGGCGATTGTTCTACCACGCGACCCTGGTCTCTGCCGAAGCGGAATCTGGTGGTGATCTCCGAAACGACGAGCCCAAGTGAGTCCAACACCGACTCCGCCTCTGCCTGCTCGAACCCAAGCACCAGCGGCATCTCGACCAGGGCCGGGCCAGCGCTCACAACGAGTCGGATCTCGCCAGGTAGGCTCACCTCCGTGCCGGGCTCGGGATTCACCTCGACGACCTTTCCACGGGGCAGGTCGGCCTCCACAGTATCGACTGCAACGCTGAAGCCCGTACCCTCGAGGACCTCGCGGGCGTCTTCCTCCCGGAGCTGAAGCACGTCGGGCACGGGCCGTTGCTCAGGGCCGAGACTCACCGTAATCCGCACGGACGATCCGGGCACCGCCAACTGGCCGGGAAGCGGGCTTTGGCCCAAGACCTGGCCTTCCGGGGTAGTCGGATGCTGAAGGGAGTCGATCGCGCCCACCTCCAGCCCGAGTTGCCCAAGCCGCGACTCTGCACTCGCACGGGCCGTATTCCGCAGATCGGGGACCTCCACCAAGCCGCCGGTAGGTACCGGTGCCGGAAACAGCACGCGAGTGGACACAAGGTATCCACCGGCAAAACCGATCAACGTGATCGTGCCCAACAACGCAGCGTATTTCCCAGCACCCAAGCCGCGACCCGATGCCTCGCCTCGTACCTTCTTGCGCCCGAGAGGACCCCCGCCGCGACGCCTCCGAATAGAGCTGCCGAGCCTCATGACAGGCCCGCCGATCCTTCCATTCGCCCCTTGCCCATCACGCCCTCCGCAAACGGGCCGCAAACGCCCCGTCGAACCCTGTTACCTGTGGAAGAAGCCGCAGTAGCCCCTGTTGGTCCAGATGTCCTCGATCGACGCCGGTTCCGGGGTCGACGCTGAATTCGGGATGGCCACCCAGGAATGCCTCCACCTGGGCCGCGTTCTCCTCCTCTTCCAAGCTGCATGTAGCGTACACCAAAAGGCCTCCGGAGGGTACGAGGTCGCTGGCTGCCTCCAGGATCTCGGCCTGTAGCGCCACAAGGCCTGCCACGCCCTCGGGATCCAGCCTCCAACGCGCATCCGGATGGCGACGCAGCGTACCCGTACCCGAACACGGAACGTCGAGCAGGACGACGTCGGCCCCACGAATCGCAGGCCGACGGGCGTCGGCGACCACCATTCCCACTCGGTCGGAAATACCGGACCCGAGGCGGTCGGCATTGCTCCGGAGCAGGTCCATCCGCCTCATAGAGGCATCGGCCGCGACAACATAGCGGGCCCCCTCGGCGATGGAGAGCGCCTTCCCTCCCGGTGCGGAGCACAGATCGGCGACCATGGAGTCCGGGTCGACGCCCACATACGCCGTGACGAGGGCCGACGCCGGATCCTGAATGATACCCGGGATGGCATTCAGCACCTCACTGGGAGTATGTCCGGATTCAATACGGAGGCACACCCCACCGGCCTGTTCCGGACCCACGATGATGCCATGGTCGCCGAGTCGCTCCGCAGCGCGCTCCAGGCAAACACCCAGCGGCCTCACGAAGAGTGTCGGTACCTCGTTGTTCGCCTCTACCAGCCTCTCGACGTCCGCACTACTCCAGCGCGTAAGCCATCGGTCCACCAGCCATCGAGGGTGCGATCCCCACGTGGACAGGTACTCGGCCGGCCTCGTCTCGCGATCCGGGAAATGCTCCGGGCCGTCTCCAACCCTTGCTACCGACCGCAAGACGGCGTTCACCAACCCAGCAACCCCTCGTCCCCCCACCGCACGCGCCTGATCCACCGTCTGCGACACGGCCGCGTATCCGGGGACGCTGCCCATGTAGAGCACCTGGTAGGCACCTAGCCTCAAGACGTCCAAGACATCGGCGGCAACGCTGTCGACTCCACGATCGAGCTGCGCGTCCAGCAAATGATCCAGTCGACCCCTCAACCGGAGGGTCCCGTAAACCAGTTCCTGTACCCACCGACGCCCTCTGGAGTCGAGCCGGTCCGATGCTTCAGCAAACGCCAGGTCGATGCGTCTGCCCCGGCTCACGGCACGCATGCTCTCGTAGGCAGCTCGTCGCCCCGGTGTTGCGACATCCACTGTGGTCAGTCCAGCATTCCTCGGGTAGGGGATGACGGAACCGCGATCTCACGTTCCGGCATGCGCCCGGCAAGGTAGGCCAGCCGGCCCGCTCGAACCGCCAGACGCATCGCATGCGCCATGCTAACCGGATCATCGGCCGCCGCGAGGGCCGTGTTCATCAGGACCCCGTCCACTCCCTGCTCCATCGTGATACAGGCGTCGGATGCCGTCCCCACTCCAGCATCGACGATAACCGGCACGTCGCAGCGGCGCTTTATCTCCCGAATGAAGTACGGGTCCACCAATCCCAGGCCGCTGCCGATCGGACTGGCGAGTGGCATGACGGCTACGCATCCCGCGTCCTCCAACCTGAGCGCGGTGACAACATCACCCGAGGTGTACGCCATCACCTTGAAGCCCTCCTCTACGAGAACGTGCGCCGCCTCGATGGTGCCCTGAGTGTCTGGAAAGAGCGTGGCTTCATCGCCAATGACCTCGAGCTTGAGCCAGTCGCTGAACCCCGCCGCGCGCCCGAGGCGCGCATACCGAATCGCATCCTCCGCGGTATAGCAGCCGGCCGTATTAGGAAGCAAGAAGAACTCATCCGGGTCGAGATAGTGGAGGATGCCTTCTTCTTTGGTGCGATCCAGATCGACCCGACGTACCGCGACAGTCACCACCTCCGCACCGCTGGCGCGAATGGCATCCATCATCACGGCGTTGCCCGAGTATTTACCCGTGCCGACGATCAGCCGGGACTCGAACTCCCGATCGCCGATTTGCATGGGGTCGGGCGCCACGGAGTGCGACTCCCCTTCACGCGTTTCGATCGTCACTTCCCTCTCCACCGCTCAACCTGCTCCTGTTCGGATCATCTGGCCCCACGTCAACCACCACCCACGAAATGCACCAACTCTACCTGGTCGCCCTCCTCGACCCGTACATCACCGATCACATCCCGAGAGATGATCTCTCGATTCAACTCGACCACGACCATGTGGGGATTCAACTCCAACGACTCGAGCAGCTCCCTCAGGGTCAGGTCGGACTCGATCTCACGATCCTTCCCGTTCAGTCGAACCTGTATCATGTCTCCTGCCGTCAGTCGGGGTCCTCGTCACACCTCCGTGCGTTACAGCCGGCGCGATCCAACGCAGCCAAATATACCCCCACCGCCTGTTCCGGGCGCTCCCCGCCCCACACACCACCGAGCACGGCGACCCCCAAGGCACCGCTCGCCACCGCAGCCTCCACCCGATCGGGCGTGATACCACCGATGGCCACCAGGGGCAAAGAGGTGGTCCGTTGTACCGCCTCCAAAAGAGTGGGCCCCAAGGGAGTGCGCTCGGGATGGGAGGAGGTTGCAAACATCGTGCCCACCGTCAGATAATCCGCGCCCCCCGCCACGGCCTTCCGGGCCTCGGCGACGTCGTGCACCGACACGCCCACCGTCCCCTGTGTACCGAGCAGGTCGCGGGCGATTGCGGGAGGGAGGGACCGCTGCCCCAGGTGCACCCACTCGAGCCCGAGAGCCAGGGCTACATCTATACGGTCGTTTACGACCAGCGACGCTTTCGAGTCCTCGACGGCACACGCGAGATCACGAACGATGCGGTACAGGTCACTGCCTCGGGTGCCCGGGCCCCTCACGTGGAGCGCGGTGCTCACCCCTCCGGCTTTCATCACCTCGGAGGCGACGGCTACGAAGTCCGGCCTCGCCAGCACCTCGTCATTGGTGACGAGGTGAAGCCGCAGTCTCACTCGAACCGCTGGCCGACCGTCGCCCCGCGGCCCCGGATCCACGCAGCGGCGGACATCCGGCCCTTTCCTTCGGGCTGCACCTCCCCGAATCGCACCGCACCATCGCCGGCTGCCACCAGTAACCCCTCCGATCCATCGGCCTCGAGCACGCTGCCGGGATCGGCATCCGTGGACCTTTCGCCGGGAATCGGGCGAAACAGCTTGACCGGGCGGGAATCGAGGGTGGACCAGGCACCCGGCACCGCGTCCATGCCCCGGACCAGGTTGGCAACGTCGGAGGCGGAGGCCGTCCAAGTCACGCGGGCGCTTTCGCGCCCGATCTTGGGAGCGAACGTGGCGAGATCCTCGTCCTGGAGTCGCTCGTCGAGGGCCCCACCTTCCAAGAGCGCGAGCGCCTCGATCAGCGCTTGCGCACCGACCTCGGAGAGCCTGGCGGACAAGTCCGACGCCGTCTCGCCTGAGGCGATTGGCTCTTCGATCTGGAAGAGGATCGGTCCCGCGTCCATTTTCTCCACCATCCGCATGACCGTGACGCCCGTCGACCGCATGCCCTGGATGATCGCCCAGTTGATCGGCGCCGCGCCCCGCAGCGCGGGAAGCAGCGAAGCATGCAGGTTGATCGACCCGCCCACGGGCGCATCGAGCACCTCACGCCGAAGTATGAGGCCATAGGCCACCACTACGGAGAGGTCCGGGGAAAGCGCCCCAATTTCTCCGAGGAAATCCGCGCCCTGCGGAGCCTCCGGCTCGAGCACGGTGATGCCCTCGGCCAGGGCCGCCTCTTTTACCGGCGACGAACGCAACGACCGACCGCGCCCGGCAGGGCGATCCGGCTGCGTCACGACGCCCACCACTTCGTGTCCTTCTTCCGTCAGGGATCGCAGGGAAGGGACGGCGAATTCGGGAGTTCCCCAAAAGAGCACCTTCATCCGCCCGCCTCCTCCTGGCTCTTCTTCCATTTCTTGAGGAGTATCCGGCGCTTGAGCGGGCTGACCCGATCGATGAACAAGACTCCATCCAGGTGATCGAGTTCGTGTTGGAGTGCCCTCGCCAGAAGGCCTTCCGCCTCGACCTCGATGGATTCACCATCCGGATCCGCGGCCCGTACGGTCACCCTGGCGGGCCGGGTGACGAATTCCTCCAGGCCCGGAATACTGAGGCACCCCTCCGTGGCCTTTTCGGTCTGGCGGCTCGTCCGGACGACCTCCGGGTTCACTAGCGCCAGCCGACAGGTATCAGAACTCTCGTCGTCATGGACGTCCAGCACACAAACGCGCAGGGAGAGTCCAATCTGGGGGGCGGCCAGCCCGATCCCCTCTGCGTGGTACATGGTTTCGAACATGTCCTTGACGAGCGTCCTGAGGTCGTCGTCGAAGTCAGAGACGGCCTCACCAGGTGCACGGAGCACCTCATCACCGAGGTAGCGGATCTGACGAATGGACATCAGTCGCTTGCTGCTTCTCCTCCGAGCTTCCGCGAGACCCGGCTCCGCTCCACAGTCACTTTCGTGTCACCGCCCGTCTTGATGATCAGACGGTCCTCTTCGGCCCGGACCACCTTCCCGATAATGCCACCGGAGGTCACGACCTCGTCTCCCTTCTGGATCGCGCTGATCATCTTCCGGTGTCTCTCCTGCTCCTTCCGCTGGGGGCGGATGAGAAGAAAGTAGAAGATGGCGATGACCGCGAAGACATTAAAAAGCAGGACGATCGAGCCGCTGGCCCCTTCTCTCGGGCCAGCCGTGAACGCCAGCGCCTGTTCGATCAATGTGTTGCTCCGTCAGTAGAGTTGAGTCCTCTCAGGCGAAGGGCGGCCGCCCGACGCGCCGCCTGCACTACACCACTCGCCCCCGGTACCGTTCCAGCCACTCGGCGCTCCACGTAGTGAATGTACCTGCCTGGATCCGTTCCCGGGCTTCGGCAGCCAGCCGTACCAGGAATCGCAGGTTGTGGATCGAGAGAAGCCGATGTCCAAATCGCTCGCCCGCTACCACCAAGTGGCGCACATAGGCTCGGTCGAACCGCACGCACCCGTAGCAGTCGCACCCCGGATCGACCGGCTGCGTATCCGCCTTGAATCGCGCGCCTTTGAGGTTCACTTGACCTTCCTCCGCTGTCCAGGCGGTACCGTGTCGGGCGTTTCTCGTGGGGGCGACACAGTCGAACATATCGCATCCGCGAGAGATTGCTTCCAGGAGATCATCCGGGTAACCCACCCCCATTAGGTAACGGGGTCGGTCGGCGGGCATCTCTGTGTGGAGGGCCTCGAGCACCCGCCACATCTCCGGCTTGG